>CATLBX010000079.1 GCA_949879855.1 uncultured Coriobacteriia bacterium | reverse complement strand
ATACTCGACGAGGTTGACGACCTCGTCGAAGGTGCCCTTGGGCGTGTCGGCCTTGAGGCCCGTCTCGGCCTCGATGGCGTTGATCTGGCCGCGAATGGCCTGGGCGCGCTTCTTGGCGTTGGGGATGACCTTCATCTCCTCGTAGGCGCCCGGCAGATCGGCGGCACTCGCAAACTCGAACTCGCGGTCGGCCATGAGGCGATTGCCTCGGGAGACACGACCCGCGACAAGGCCGGCGTATTCGACGGGGACGACTTCGTCTCCGTAGAGGGCCATGAGCCAGCGAATGGGACGCGAGAAGGTCACGTGCCCGCTGCCCCAGCGCTGGGACTTGGGCCACCCGATGCCGGCGACGAGCCCGGCAAGTAGCTCGGGCAGCAGGTCGGCCGTCTTGCGCGAGGGCTCCTCGACCAGGGCGTAGACGTATTCCTTGCCGCTCTCGTCGGCTTCGCGCACGAGGGCATCGGCGGTGACACCCTTGCCACGGGCAAAGCCCTCGGCGGCCTTCGTGGGATTGCCGTCATCATCGAAGGCGATGGCGGCGGCGGGGCCCTTGGCGCGCATGGAGAGCGCCTCGCTCGCGTCGGCAAGATCGTCGACGACGAGGAGGATGCGGCGCGGCGTCGAGTAGGTCACGACCTCGCCATGGGCGATGCGGGCCTCGTCAAGGGCTACCTCGGCGGCCGTCGCGAGGTCGCGCGTCGCCGCGTACAGCGGCATGGCGGGGATTTCCTCGGTTCCGATCTCGAAGACAAGCTTGGACGTGCTCATTATGCGACCCCCTCCTCGTCGGCGCTGCCGGGCGTCTCGCGCGGACCGTCCTGCGAGGCGATGTAGGCGCCGCCCTTCTCGATGACGTGCTCGAGATAGGACTCGCAGCAGGCCTTGGCCATCGTGCGCACGCGCAGGATGTAGGCCATGCGCTCCGTGGCCGATATGGCGCCGCGGGCGTCGAGCAAGTTGAAGGCATGGCTGCATTTCATGACGCAATCGTAGGCGGGCAGGGGCAGCCCCAGGTCAAGCAGACGCATGCATTCGCGTTCCGAGGCGTCGAAGCGCGCGAAGAGCATGTCGGTGTCGGCAAATTCGAAGTCGTAGGCGCTCTGCTCGCGCTCGTTCTCGTAGAAGACGTCGCCGTAGGTGAATACCGTGCCGTCGGGACCCTCGCTCCAGACGAGGTCGTAGACGCTGTCGACGCCCTGGATGTACATGGCAAGGCGCTCGAGGCCGTAGGTGATCTCGGCCGGGACGGGGTCGCATTCGATACCGCCCACCTGCTGGAAGTACGTGAACTGCGTGACCTCCATGCCGTTGAGCCAGACCTCCCAGCCCAGACCCCAGGCGCCGAGCGTGGGGCTCTCCCAATCGTCCTCGACGAAGCGCACGTCATGGTGATGGGGCTCGATGCCGATGGCGCGCAGCGAGCCCAGGTAGAGCTCCTGGACATCATCGGGGGAAGGCTTGAGGATGACCTGGAACTGGTAGTAATGCTGCATGCGGTTGGGATTGGCACCATAGCGACCGTCGGCCGGACGACGGCAGGGCTGCACGTAGGCGGTCTTCCAGGTTCCGGGACCGAGCGACCGCAAGGCCGTCGCCGTATGGTAGGTACCTGCGCCCACCTCCGAGTCGTAGGGTTGCAAGATGACGCAGCCCTGGTCGGCCCAGTACTGTTGCAGGGTCAGAATGATGTCTTGAAAGGTCAGCATGTTCCCTATCCAATCGTGCGTGCCATGCGAAGTGGCCCGGCTAGTTCCTATAACGTTCCTATGCGGTCGAGGGGCCAGTACCTGAAGATGGCACGCCCCGTGACGCCGTCGAGATCGACGGCGCCGAACGCGCGGCTATCCGCGGAGTTCGTGCGATTATCGCCCATGACCCAGACATAGCCCTCGGGTACCGTGTACGGATACTCGATGCCGGAATTCAGGTCGTTGCTCGGCTTGCCCTGCGTATAGGGCTCGTCGAGGCGCATGCCGTCGACGTACACGGCCCCATCACGCAGGTCGACCGTCTGGCCGCCCGTGGCGATGACGCGCTTGATGAGCACGCGCTCGGGGTCCGACGGATCCTCGAAGGTGATGATGTCCCCCTGTGCTGGCTCGCCAAAGGCGTAGCTCAGCTTCTCGGAGAAGATGCGGTCGCCGATCTCGATGGTCTGTTCCATGGAGCCCGAGGGAATCTCGTAGGGCTGCATGACAAAGCGCGTGAAGAGCGTGGCAAGGCCAACCGCGACAACGATGATGAGAAGAATCTCGATGACCAGGCGTAATGGCGAACTCTTCTTCACGTATGCACCCCCTCGTTCCTTCAAACGGACATGTAAGCGTATATGATAGCGCGAGAGTGACGGTATCTCAGTCAGAATCGGTGCGAATGGTATCCGCGTAGGCACGTTCCTCGTCCGCAAGGGGGGCCGTGTCAATCATGTCGGGACGCAGGCGGGCCGTCTTCTCGATGGCAGCCCGGCGGCGCCACTGCGCGATGGCCCCGTGGTTTCCCGAGAGCAACACCTCGGGAACATCCATGCCACGATAGCTCGCGGGACGCGTGTACTGTGGAAACTCCAGAAGGCCTTCGGCAAAGGACTCCTCGACGGCGCTGTTCTCATCTCCTAACGCACCGGGAAGCAGACGGCACACCGCGTCGGTCACGACCATGGCGGCAAGCTCGCCGCCCGTCAGGACGTAATCGCCCAGGCTGATGCAGCGGTCGGCCAGCGTGTAGACCCGCTCGTCGAAGCCCTCGTAGCGCCCGCAGACCATGACCAGTCGCTCGTAGCCCGAAAGCTCGAGGGCCATGTCCTGGTCGAAGGGCTGGCCCGTGGGTGTGAAGAAGATGACGTGTGGCGCAGGCCCTGTCGAGGTGATGTCGTCGATGGCCTCGAAGATGGGCGGGCAGCACATGAGCAGGCCCGCGCCTCCCCCATAGATCTCGTCATCGGTGCTGCGATGTCTGTCATGGGTCCAATCGCGCAGGTCATGGGCGTGAAAGTCCAATATGCCCTTCTTGCGCGCGCGTCCGAGTATCGAGGTCGACATGACCTGGTCGAACATCTCGGGGAATACGGAAAGCGTCTCGACGATCATGACTCGAGCAAGCCGTCCATGACACGGGTGCGGATAGATTCGCTCCCGTCTTCGGGATAGGCGACAATGACCTCGTCTACGACCGGTACGAGCACCTCGCCGAAGGGTCCGTCGATGACCCACACGTCGTGGGCTGCCGTCTCGATGACCTCGCGAATCTCGCCGAGCTCGCCATGGCGCTCGTCGATGACCATGCGGCCGATCTCGCGCAGCGACATGTCAAGACCTTCGAGGTCGCGCACGTCTGCCAGCAGGAAGCGCCCGGCGATCTGCTCGGCCGCGTCAATGGTGTCGACGCCCTCGAAGCGCAGCTGGTAGGTATTGCCCACCCCCTCGCACACCGAGACGACATCGAGCTCGCGCGGGCCCTGCAAGGTGGGCGGGACGACATGGACATGCAGTCCCGCATAGACGGAAAAGGGAAGGTCGCCGGCCGTCGTAGCCGTGACCTCCCCTTCAAGCCCGCGGGCCTTTCCCACGCGGGCGACAAGTTCGTATTCCGTGTTAGCCATGAAAGCCGCTACTCGGCGAGCTCGACCTCGACACGGAAACCGTCTTGCGAGGCAGCCGCGCGCGCGAGCGTGCGGATTGCCTTGATGATGCGGCCCTGTCGGCCGATGATCTTGCCGATATCGCCCTCGTCGACCTCGATCTCGATGAACAGCTCGCCGTTCTCCTGATCGGTGCCGGTGACGGTCGCCGCCTCGGGATTCTCGACGATCTGCTCGACAAGCGTGCGGACGAGTTGCGTCACGTCTTCGAACGAATCGACCATGGTCTTCTCTTCCCCGGCCTCTTCGGTCTGCTCGGCCTCGGCTTCCTCGGCTTCTGCCTCGGCTGCCGCAGCGGCTTCCTCGGCCGCCTTGCGCGCTGCCTCTTCGGCTGCCTTCTTGGCTGCCTCCTCGGCGGCGATGCGGTTGGCCTCGGTCTTGTCGGCGATGCGCTTGGCAAGCTTCTCGGGCAGCGGCTCGTTCTTCACGCTCGCGATGATCTTCGCAACGCGGTCGGACGGCTGCGCGCCCTTGGCGATCCACTCGTCGACCTTGGCGATGTCGAGGTCGATGACCGACGGGTCGCCTGCGGGGTCGTAGGTACCAACCTGCTCGATGATGCGACCGTCGCGCTTCTTGCGCTGATCGGCGACCACGATGCGATAGAACGGGGCCTTGTGGGCACCATGACGTGCCAGACGGATGACTACCAAAACTTCTCCTTCAATCTATCGCCTGCACCCATTGCAGGCGTGAAATTGAGACCTGGCGCGATGACGGGTCGCGCACGAACCGACATTGTAACGCAAACCGCGCGCCATGGAACAGATTTTTTCCTACATCGAGGTGGTCACGGCCTCGAAGGACTCGAGCGACTCATGGACGACGCGCAAGATGTGAGAGACGGCCCCGCTCACGTCGAGCTCGGCCTTCTCCCCCGTCGCGCGGTCCTTGAACTCGACGACGTCGTTTTGCGCTCCGCGCTTGCCGATGACGAGCTGGAACGGCCAGCCGACGAGATCGGCGTCGGCGAACTTGACGCCCGCACGCTCGTCACGATCGTCGAGCGCGACCTCGATGCCAGCGGCCTCGAGCTCGTCGGCGAGCTTGAGCGCAAGCGGCTCGACGAGGTCGTCGCCCATCTGCAGCGGAATCACGCAGACGTGCGCCGGCGCGATGCTCGCGGGCCAGTAGATGCCGTTCTCGTCGTTGCGCTGCTCGACGACGGCCGCCATCGAGCGCGTCACGCCAATGCCATAGCAACCCATGACGTAGGGCTTCTCGCTGCCATCGGCGTCCATGTAGGTCGCACCCATGGCCTCGGAATACTTGGTGCCGAGCTTGAACACCTGGCTCACCTCGATACCACGCGAACCCGACAGCACCTTGCCGCAGACAGGGCACAGGTCACCCGGCTTGGCGAGCACGAGGTCGACCCAGGCATCAGGCGTGAAGTCGCGTCCCGGCTCGGCGCCGAGGAAGTGGCAGCCGTCCTCGTTGGCCCCGACGGCCCAGGCATGGGTTCCCTCGAGTGCCGCGTCGCAGATGCAGACGACGCCCTCGGGCAGGCCGACCGGACCCATGGAGCCCTTGTGCAGGCCCGCATCGAGCATCTCCTCGTCCGTGAGCAGACGCCACCCCTCGATGGCCTTCTCGGCCTTGATGTCATTGAGCTCGTGGTCACCCGGGATGAACAGCGCGTAGATCTTTCCGTCGGCACCGGTGCCCGAAAGCGCCTTCACGGTCGCGGTCTCGGGAACGTCGAGGAAGGCCGCCAGGTCGGCGATGGTGTGCACGCCCGGCGTCTCGATCTTCTCGAGCTCGCGCTCATCGCCCAGCGTCATCGCGACACCCACCGCGGCAGCCTCGGCGTCGGCCGCAAAGCCGCAGGTGCAGTGGACGAGGTCGGACTCGCCGGCGTCGGCGAGCGCCATGAACTCGCAGGTCTCCGAACCGCCGATCTGGCCGGAATCGGCCTCGACCATGCGATACTCGAGGCCAAGCCGCTCGCAGACGCGCGCGTAGGCGACCTCCATGTCGCGATAGCTCTCGTCGAGGGACTCCTCGTCGGCGTTGAAGCTGTAGGCGTCCTTCATCACGAACTCGCGCGTGCGGAACAGGCCGAAGCGCGGACGCATCTCGTCGCGGAACTTCACCTGCATCTGCCACAGCGTGCAGGGCAGGTCCTTGTAGCTGCGCAGCTCGTCGCGCACGAGGCTCGTGATGAGCTCCTCGTGGGTGGGACCCAGGCAAAGCTCGCGCTCGTGACGGTCGTTGAGGCGCATGAGCTCGGGACCGTAGTCATCCCAGCGCCCCGACTCGTGCCAGAGCTCGGCCGGCTGCAAGATGGGCATGAGGATCTCCTGGGCACCGGTGGCGTTCATCTCCTCGCGCACGATGGCCTGGACCTTGTTGAGCACGGCCATGCCAAGCGGCAGGAAGGTGTAGGTGCCCGATCCCATCTGGCGAATCATGCCCGCGCGCAGCAGCAGCCTATGGCTCGCGATGTCGGCACCCGCCGGATCTTCCTTCAACGTGGGGCAGTAGGTCTCGCTCAAATGCATTATGGTCATGACGTGTCCTCGCTTGCGGGTCGAGCTCGAAATGGATGGCGTCCATGGTACCACGTGTGGCGGGGCGCATCCTCTGATTGCAACCGATATACAAAAGGTGCCGCTCCTAGGCGGCACCTTTGCAAACGTACATACGTGCAATGTTATTTCTTCTTTGGGGGTTCGGGGATGACAATGTCACGTTTCTTGGCGTCCTTGGCAACGTGGTTGTCCGCCATTCCCATACGCTCGTAGGAAGTCAGCTCTCTCTCCTCTTGAGCCTCCTCAATGCGCTTCTCATCCGCTGCGCTTTCATCCGGCATGAAACTCTCCTTTCAGTTCGATATTTCCAAACCCTCCGCATTGTCCAGAGTCATATCCATAATGAAACGAGGCCTCTGCAGGGAGGGTGTCCCGCCAGCACGGTAAGGGGGGGGTATGCTGGCGGGACTTCAAGAGATGCTATTTGCCCTTGAGGTCGGGACGGACAGGCAGGACAGCCTTCTTGACATAAAGCGCCAGGGCAATCGAGAGCACGAGACTGAAGATAGCCAGGCCGACAATCAGCGGCAAGCACGCGGCCCATACCCCGCCAGCGCCGTCTATAAGTGCACTGGGAAGCGTGACGCCCAAAGCACCACCAATGTTGGCGCCGATCATCATGATTCCCATGGCCATGGAAAGCGTCTTGGGGTTTTTCAAAATGTCAGGCACCCATGCGAAGGCGACCGGCATGTTGATAGTGGAAATGAACGAGTACCAGATGATGAAAAACGCCATGAGGCCGAGCGGAACGCTGAAGACGCAAAGGAAGGTCACAATACTCACGGCGCAGATTACCATCAACAACCAGCCGCGCTTGGTCGGCTTGACGATATTGATTACGACGCCGATCAACACACTGCCCACGATACCGCCTAGAGAACCTAACGATACCAGATTGTTGGCCTCCATCGGATCCAGGGCAGCCCCCGTCGGACTAGAGAGGAAGGCCGGATACAAACCTGTATAGACCGAGCAGCCAAACGCCAGGCCGCAGCAGATGAGCGTCAGCATCCAAGGGCCGGGCTCCTTGAGGCCATCGACGATTGATACCTTCTCCTCGGGCTTATCTTGATCATCAGCCACCGGCTGCGGATTCTTGATCAGAATTATGAACAGAACAAGTGCGAAGATCTGACAGATACCGACAGTGAACCACTCACCTTGCCATCCGAAGGTAGGTACGACGCCGTTGGCGATCTGGGCAACGATCAGCTGTGCAACGGGTACCCAGATGACCCATATGCCGTTGGGGAGGCCACGTTGTTCAGGCGAGAAACTTCCGGAAATAATCGCGACGCTTACCATGGTCAAGCAGCCATAAGACACTGCGTCAAGCACGCGAGTGGCGATAAGAAGCTCGACCGTAGGAGCCATCGCTCCCGCAAAGTTCTCAAGAATGCCACAAGCAATAACAAGGATACCGAAACTTTTCACGCCCATCTTCTGCATTATGGCGCCAGCAGGAAGTGCTGTGACCAGGCACGAAATGCCGACAATTGACATCATCCACGATACTGTAGTCATGTCAGACCCGTAAAACTCCATGATGTTGGGCATGTTGACGGGCACCTTGAACATGCCCATTGCGATAGTGATGCCCGCGAAGAAGACAATTGCAAATTGCAGCCACGCCTTTGCCGGGCTCATGGTCTGATTGCTTTCCATAACTTCCTCCTTTTTTTCTTCTGTTCCTTTCATGCTATAATTAGCTTGAAAGGAGGTGAAATAATATGACCAGAATTTATGCTTGTTTAATTGGCAATTGGGTTTGTCTAAATGATGAT
>CATLBX010000078.1 GCA_949879855.1 uncultured Coriobacteriia bacterium | reverse complement strand
CAATATTTATCTCATTTTATGCATGATTAATGAATTAATTTATATATTTATGCAATTTTATAGTGAATCTATGCATTTCTTGCCTATTTGGCAGCCGCGACCTCGTTGGCAATGCGCACGGCATCGCGCGCGATCATGAGCTCCTCGTTGGTGGGAATCACAAGTAGCTTGACCGGAGAATGTTCGTCGCTGATGACACGCTCCTCGCCCATGACCTTGTTAGCCTCGTAATCGAGGATGATGCCAAGCGGCTCCATGCCACCCAGAATCATGCGGCGCATGCGCTCGGAGTTCTCTCCCACGCCACCCGAGAAGACGATGGCATCGACGCCGCCCATCTCGGCCATGTAGGAACCAATCATCTTCTTGGCCGAATTCGCGAACATGTCGTATGCGAGAGCCGCGCGCTTGAGACCGGACTTGGTTGCCGCATCGATGTCACGCATGTCGGCGGAGATGCCGCTGATACCGTAGAGGCCCGACTGGCGATTGAGAATCGTGATGATCTCGTTGGGGGTGTAGCCCTCCTGCTCCATGAGGTAGGTGACGATGGAGGGGTCGATGTCGCCGCTGCGCGTTCCCATGACGATGCCGCCAAGCGGGGTAAAGCCCATGGAGGTGTCCACCGACATGCCATGGTCGACGGCCGTCACCGAGCAGCCGCCGCCAAGGTGGCAGGTGATGAGCTTGAGGTTCTCGGCCTTTTCGCCGAGCACTTCGGCGGCACGCTGCACAAGGTAGCGATGCGAGGTGCCGTGTGCGCCGTACTTGCGAATGCCAAACTGCTCGTAGAACTCGTACGGGATGGCGTACATGTACGCACGCGGAGGCATGGTCTGGTGAAACGCCGTGTCGAAGACACAAACGTGCGGGATATTGGGGAGGACTTCGCGACAGGCGCGAATGCACTGTACGGCCGGCGGATTATGCAGGGGCGCGAGCTCGGAGCAAAGCTCGATGTCTGCCACGACCTGGTCGTCCGTCAGGACCGACTCGCTGAACTTCTCGCCACCATGCACGATGCGATGGCCGACCGCGCCAATCTGGTCAAGGCTCTCGATACCCGAATCGGGGTCTTGGGTGAGCACTTCGAGCACCATCTTGATTGCGGCAAGGTGGTCTTCCATCGGCTCTTCGAAGACGCGCTTGTCGTTCTTGTTCCAGTGCTGCACGAAGGCGTCGGAATACCCGACTTTCTCACATAGACCGCGCGTTACGAGCTCCTCGGTCTCGGAATCGATGATTTGGTACTTGAGAGACGAGCTCCCCGCGTTGATTACCAGTACGTACATCGGTACCCTCTTTACGCCATCGCCCTAAAAATACGTATCTTGTATTCTCTCATATCACAAAGATGCCGTATACGCATGAAGCCGCAAGCGGAGGGCAGGAGATGCGGTCGGTCGCATCTCCTGCCAGGTTATATAAAACCAATTCTTTATTGCTTCGCGCTGCTTCTTGGAACGATTTAGCTCAAGGTCGTATCGATGCTGTCGTCGTTTTCTGGTTCGAGTTCGCCCATCAGGACGGTGACCTTCTGCTGGGCCTCGTTGAGGCGCTTTTGCAACGATGCGAGCAATGCGACGCCGCGCTCGTAACTCTCGATGCTCTGCTCGAGCTCGACCTGGTTGCTCTCGAGCGAGCGCACGATGGCCGCGAGCTCTTCAAGGCCCTCCCTGAAGCTCAGCTCGTCGACCTGCACCGGCTTTGTGGTTTCCTCAGACATGGGCTTCCCTTTCTACTGTATCGACGGTACAGGCAAGCCGCCCGTCCTGGACTTGGATTTGAATGGCATCGCCAACGGAAGCGTGCTCGACGCTGTCGATGACGGAATGGCCGTCGGCGGCATAGGTGATGGAGTAGCCGCGGCTTAGGGTCTTGAGCGGCGAGAGCGCCTCGAGCTTTGCCGCGGAAAGGGCCATATCGCGCCCGAACCTCTCGCACAGGCGCGGCCCCAAGGTAATGAGCCGGCCCTTGAGCAGCTCGAGCCTGTGGGCATCTGCAGAGAGAGCGTCGGGGATGGCGCGCACCAGGCGCTCTTCCATGTTGTCGAGCGTCTGGAAGTAGGAACCCGTGAGATAGTGCGCGTCATGCCAGAGCGGACGATCGAGCAGACGGTCGAGATGGGCCCGCTGGGCCTGCATGTAGCTCTCGATGGAGCGGCGCAGGGCATCTTGGGCATTCGAGAGCTTGTTCGAGAGCTCGTCGGCGGAAAGGGCAATGGCCTCTGCCGCGGCCGTGGGCGTGGAGCAACGACGGTCTGACACCATGTCGCAGATGGAGTTGTCTGGCTCATGACCGATACCCGTGACGACGGGGAGGGGAGATGCGGCGACGGCGCGGGCCAGCGCCTCGTCGTTGAAGGGCATAAGGTCCTCGTAGGAGCCACCGCCGCGCACGAGCAAGATGACGTCGGGCGCGGGTTGTGCCGCCCAGGCGGCTTCGAGGCCCTGGATGATGCGGGCTGGGGCGTCTGCGCCTTCGACCGGGACGCCACAGATGAGGAGCTCGCCTAGCGGGTAGCGGCGACGCAGGGTACGGATGACGTCGTGGACGGCCTTGCCACGTGGCGAGGTAACCACGGCGATACGCTGCGGCAAGGCGGGCACGCGGCGCTTGCGAGAAGCATCCATAAGGCCCTCGGCATCGAGCTTGCGCGCAAGCTGGGCGACCTGCATGCGCAGCTTGCCCTCGCCTGCCAGCTGCATGGACGCCACCGAGAACTGGAGGCGGCCCTTGGCGGGATAGCACGAGAAATTACCCGTGAGCTCGACGAGCATGCCCGCCTGCAAGGTGACCCCGCTCGCGTTGTAGCGGTCGCGCCACATGATGCAGGGCATGGAGCAGTCGTCGTCATGCACGGAAAAGTACGCGGCCTTGTAACCGGGCTTGTCGTTGAACTCCGAGACCTCGCCAATGACGGTGAGGCGAATCTTCTCGAGGCCGCGCTTTGCCGCGTTCATGGCCTGCGTCACGGTGTATGCCGAGCTTTGCTCCGAGTCTTCCATCGCACCTACCTTCGTGCCCTCATCTTGACGTGACCACAGTACACGAGAGGTGTGACATGGAAACACATGCCACTAGTCGCCACGAATCATGCCGAGGAAGTAGAGAAGCTGCAGGACGCTCGTGAGGGCGGCGGCCACGTAGGTGAGGGCAGCCGCTCGCAGCACCGTACGCGCGCCATCGGCGGTGAAATCGCCGGGAATGGCGAGTGCCTGCGTGGACGCCGTGACGGCGCCCGAACTCGACCCCGTGATGTAGGCGAGTGCGCGACGCGACGCATTGAACTCGACAGGCAACGTGACGATCTGGAAGAGCACGGCAAACGCGTAGAAGATGATGCCGAGCCACACCAGCTGCATCATGTTGAGAAAGATGCCGATGAGCAGCAAGATGAGCCAGGTGCTCGACCCGAAGTTGGCGATGGGGACGAGTGCCGAGCGCACCTTCATGGCGGCATAGCCCTGAGCATGCTGCACCGCATGACCGCACTCGTGGCAGGCAATGGCCATGGCCGAGACGGACGCCTGGTCATAGACGCCCTCGGACAGGCTGATGACCTTCGTGCGCGGATCGTAGTGGTCGCTCAGCGAACCGGCGATGGGGCGCACCTGCACATGCTGCAGGCCATTGTCGTCGAGCATGCGTCGGGCTATCTGCGCGCCGGTCAAGCCGGACTCGTTGGGGACGGAGGCGAACTTGCGATATGAGGAGTTGATGTACGCCTGCGTGCCAAAGCCGAGCACCATCGTGATGAGTATTAAGGCGAGATAGGACATGGGTACCTCCTCGGTCGATTGCGTGTGTCTATCATATCAGCGTACAGGCCGACGCGCGTAACCGTTTCATGGCGGATTCGAGCTATGCCTCGCGTTGGGCGACCTCTATGGAGCCCCTGTCCAAATAGAGCGCGAGACGCCCCTCGAGCAGGTCTATGAGTTCGCGTCCCACGATGTCATAGCGCCAACCCTCCATGAGGGTCAGTCCCTCGCGATGGCCACGCACGAGCTTCGATAGATCGGAGTGCGTCGCGATCAGGGGTGCCGCCACATCGTTTTGCTTGGCACGCACCTCGAGCAGGGAGGACAGGAGCTCGACGGCACCGTCTGCCTCGACATCGCCCTTGGGGTTGCGCTCGAGCTTGGGCCATTGGTCCTGGGGGATTTCCCTACCGCGGCTGACCGCCTCGAGGATGTGGTTCACGTCGCGGCCGTTCAGCTTGTTGGCCAGACCGCGAACCTCGAAGAGTGCTTCCCTCGTCTTGGGCGCCTTGCGGGCAACCTCGATGAGCGCCTCGTCGGCAAGCACCCACTTGCGAGGCAGGTTGCGATGCTGCGCCTCGGTCTCACGCCATGCGGCGAGCTCGCGCGCGATGGCGAGCTGCCCGCGCGACAGCGACGAGACACGCTTGACACGCCGCCAGGTTTCCCGCGGGTCGACATCGTAGCTTGCCGGGGCGGCAAGTGCCGCGAAATCGCGTTCGCACCAGGCAAGACGTCCCTTCTCGACGAGTTCGTCGCGAAGGTGCTCGTACACGCACGGAAGGTAGACGACATCGTCGAGCGCATATTTGACCTGGCTATTGGTGAGGGGCCGCTTGGACCAATCGGTGTAGCTGTCGGCCTTGGCGAGCTTGACGTCACAGACCGAACGCACGAGCGGACCATAGCCGACCTGGAGCGGATATCCCAGAAGCGAAGCGGCCACCTGCGTATCAAAGACCGGGGACGGCGTGACGCCCGTCTCGTGATAGAGAATCGCGATGTCCTGCGTACCCGCATGGAAGATCTTCACGCAGTTTTCGTCGGTGAGTATGGGAACGAGCGGCGAGAGATCCGGCACCGCAAGCGGGTCAACGAGCGCGGAGACGGTGCCGTTGTTAAGCTGCAGCAGGCAGAGCTTCGCGTAGTAGGTCTTCTCGCGCATGAACTCCGTGTCGATTGCGAGCATTTTCGAGCCCTCGAGCTCCTGGGCCAGCTCCTCGAGCTGCGCCTGCGTCGTCACGAACTTACTCAATCGAAGACTCCTCGTTTCCCGAGCCATCGGACATGGCCCTCTCGCGTACGTGGCGTTGCCTCATCGTAAGCAGCGAGACGATGAAGCCGAATATCATCATGGCGTAGAGCAGGGTGCTCAACGGCGCCCCGGCGATGCTTTCGATGTGGAACGACTCCAGCACGAGCTCGCAGCCCACGAGCGCGATGAAGGCGAGGGCGACGATCTTGATCTCGAAGTTGCGGTTGATGAACTCGCTGATGGGATCGGCGAAGATGATCATGATGAGCACGGCACCGATGACCGCAATGATCATGACGATGATCTGGCCGGACAGCCCCGCTGCCGTAATGACCGAGTCGAGGGAGAAGACGATGTCCATGACCATGATGGTGGTGACGGCCTGGGCCAGGCCAATGGTCTTGCGCGGCTGCGGCGCAACGTGTTCGGGCGTGGGCGCATGCTTGGCGGCATGGAAGGACTCGCGCAACTCGCTTATGCCCTTGAAGATGAGATAGGCACCGCCGAGCAGAAAGACGAGGCTGTGCACGGTGAAATCGGTGTGGCCGCCCTCGACGCCGAAGGGCAAGGTGAACACCACGACGTTGATGGACATGATCCAGACCACGCAGCATAGCAGGATACATCGCATGATCATGGCCGCCGCCAGGCCAAGCCGGCGTCCTATGTGCCGCTTGCTTTCCGGAAGCCGATCAGAGGTGATTGCGATGAAGACGAGGTTGTCGACGCCCAGCGCGAGTTCGAGGAACATGAGGACCAGGACCTCTGCCCACCCATCGGCGGTCGCGAGGGGCGCGAAGAAACTTGCGAGAAACTCCATGCTGGCTCCAAGGGCAAGGCGAGTGCCCATCAACTTACATCGCGTACGACAAAACGCATGCCATTATACGGCAATCGCGCAAGATGCCAGCTCTTTGTTTGCGATTATTGCGCTGCTTCGTCCAGAGCGTCGAAATGCAAGGCTGCGGCAAACGACGCCGCGTTGCCGTAGACGATGCCGTAGTTCACGCCCTTTGCCTCGACGCAGCGACCGTTGCCGATGTAGATGCCCACATGGCCGGGCTTCCACAGGATATCGCCGGGAACCGCCTCGGCCAGCGTCCTGACGCTGCTCGCCTGGGCGTACTGCCACTCGGAGTAATGGGCCAAGTCGATACCGACAAGCGAATAGCACCACTTGGTCAGGCCGGAGCAGTCGAAGGTCTTCGTCGACGGGGATTCGGCAGCCCACACGTAGGTGCCGCCCAACATGGCCTCGGCGCTGGCGATGACCATGCCGGCCTTCTTGTCCATGACGCCCATCTCGCGCGACTTGTCGAGGGCGAGGATGGCGGGGTACATGCGCAGGGCATGAGCCACGCGACGGTCAAGGTGCGCCACGCTCGCGGCCGGCCCCTCGTAGCCCGCCATGAACGCGAAGGTCAGCTCCTCGACATGACGACGGGCCTCGTCGTCCGTGCGCTCGACGCGCGTCTCCATCGGAAGGATGCGCGAAACGCCAGCGGCCTTGCTGCGCAGGACTGCTCCGTCCACGATGCGCATGGTGACCGGGTCTTCCGCGTTGGGAATGCCGTCGCCGTCGATGTCATCATCCCAGGCGTCCACGATGCCGTCACCGTCGAAGTCGTCCCCGATGGTCTCGTCGAAGAGGCCGAGGGAGACGTCGATGGCCGCATACTCCGGATACGCGGCGTCGTAGTAGGTTTGACGCTCGCCCCAGCTATCGCGCCAGGTTTGCAGGAAGTAGTCGGTCTGCACGCCGACGTCGGTCCACTCGACACCACGCTCGGTGGCAAACTGCCTGAGCCCCGTGAAACCCGCTGAGGAGAGATCGGCCGTGGAAGAACCGGCATCGGTCCACTGGAACAGACCGCCGGCGACCTCGTAGCCGTAATGGAACATGCCGCTCATGTCGCAGAAGGAGGCGGCGTTCGATCCGGATTCGGCATACATGTTGCCGATTGCGGCGGCGGCCATCTCGGGCGTCCAACCCGCGTCGAGCAGGCGTGCGGCAACTTGCAGCTCGGTCAGGGTCGTCTCGAGCGTCGAGCCGTCATCGACGACGCCCGTCGCGCTACCCGCATTATCGGACGGCGCGTACTGGTCGATGGGAATCGAGTCCTCCGGACCGGGATCGGGAGCGGTGGGTTGTTCCGGTTGCGGCATGGTATCGAGATCCTGGCCGGGAGTCCCGAGTGCGTCATCGCCGGAAACGATGGCGTCGGCACCGGGCTGCTGCGCATCGTTCGGCGATTGGACCTCGCCGGGGCCATCCGTCGAGTCGTCCTCGGCGGGCCGCTGGTCCGCGTCGGGAAGGTCGGATGCGTCGAGGGATTCGAGAATGTCGAGGAGGTCGGATGGCTCGAGTTCCGAGATCTCAAGGTCCTCGACAATCTGTCCCAGAAGAGGATAGAGCTCCTTGAACTCGCCTTCGGGTTCGACGAGCGCGCCGGTGGTCGGATCGTAGGCTTTGCCCGTCAGCACGTCGACGAGCAGGCCGGTGCGCTCGTCAAAGACGAGAAGCGCCGCCGCGGAGGCGACCTCCATCGTCTGCGTGACGGGAGAGTTGGCGAGCTCGTCTGCAAGCGCGCGAATGGGCACGCCCACGGCTCCCGCGCTCAAGCTCGTCGTGAGCAGAAGGGCCATGGCGGGCACGGAGCGCTTCGAGGCCTCGCGCTTGATGTACCAGGAACAGGGACGTGCGACGCCATGCGCTCCCAGGGGGAAGCGCTCGACGACATGCCTACCCTTGGGATAACGCGGTATCGCGTGCTGTCCCTGCGCGTATTTTGACATCTGGTTACCTACACCTTTGTCACTATTGGGGAGAGGAATTTTACCCCATTTGGAGGGGCCTGCGCACGGCCAAACGGTTCACCGGTGCAAATCGTGGCGCGAGGGAAAGTGTCGGAATGAGTCCTAGAGCTCGTTGTTCTTGAGCGCGTTCATATCGGCCTTGCTGATGTTATAGCGCTTGAGGTGCTCCTTGTACTCGTCGCGCAGCGTCCAGAACCTGTTGGCCTTGGGACCGATGAACATCATGATGACGATGAGGACGACGAGGGGCGCGATCGTACCCACGGACGAGGGCAGCTCGGCGATACCCAAAAACGAAATGAGAA
>CATLBX010000077.1 GCA_949879855.1 uncultured Coriobacteriia bacterium | reverse complement strand
CCCGACTAAAAACGCTTTCCAAAGGCACCAAGGAAAAGGTGCAGCTGATTTTGGTGATGAGCCGTCAGGCCCGATTGTACTGCCTGGATGAGCCGATTGCCGGCGTGGACCCGGCGGCGACCGACGATACGACCGTTGGCGCAGACAACGCCCCCGTGTTCGCGACGCTCAAGGAGGCCATCGAGGTCACACGGCCCGATGTGGTCATCGACTTCACGCGCCCCGACGTCGCCGAGGCAAACCTGCGCTGCGCCCTCGGCCTGGGCGCCAACTGCGTGCTCGGCACGACGGGCCTTTCCGAAGAGCAACTCCAGCAGATCTACGACGAGTCCGCCACGGGCGATGCCGCGCTGTTCCACGCCCCCAACTTCACGACGGGCGCCGTGCTCATGATGCTCTTCGCGCAGCAGGCGGCCAAGTACTTCCCCGACATCGAGGTCATCGAGTTCCATCACGACGGCAAGAAGGACGCGCCTTCGGGCACGGCCATCCGCACGGCCCGTCTCATCGCCGAGGCACGCGACGGCGCCAGTGACGCGCCGGGCAAGGAAACCGAGCTTGCCGGATTCGAGGGCGCCCGCGGCGCACTGGTCGATGGCGTGCCGGTGCATGCCGTGCGCACGGCGGGCTACGTCGCGCACCAGGAGGTCATCTTCGGCAGCATGGGCCAGACGCTCACCATACGTCACGATTCCATCGACCGTGCCTCCTACATGCCCGGCATACTCATGGCGACGCGTGCCGTCGTCGATATGCGGGGCGTGACCGTGGGCCTTGAAAAGCTCATGGATTAGCGGGCGCACTTGCCTGTATAATCTCGCGTGACGCTTTGTTCAAACGTACCGTAAAGATGAGGAGCCGAGCATGACAGAGCCGTTTTTCGGACGCACCATCGTCGCGAGCGTGACCCCGTTCGACGAGAACCTCGACCTTGACCTCAAGCGCGCCCAGGAGCTTGCCGAGCGCTTCGTCGAGGCCGGCGTCGATACGATCGCCGTCTGCCCCACCACGGGCGAGTGTCCGACCGTCTTCTACGATGACAAGATCCGCCTCTTCGAGGCCGTGCTCGAGGCCGTCGACGGCCGCTGCAAGACCATCGCCTACGTGGGCGACAACTGCACCCAGGACACGGTGGACTTCGCACGCAAGGTCGAGCCCATGGGCTTCGACGGCTACCTCTGCGTCGTGCCCTATTACAACCAGCCCCCGCAGGAGGGCATCTACCAGCACTACAGCGCCATCGCCAACGCGGTGGACCTCCCCATCATGCTCTACAACATCCCCGGTCGCTCGGTCATCAACATGACGGCCGAGACGACCTTGAGGCTCGCACACGATCACGAGAACATCATCGCGATCAAGGAAGCGAGCGGAAAGATGGACCAGATTGCCGCCATAGCCAAGGGTGCTCCGGCCGGCTTCTCCGTATATTCCGGAGACGACGCCGACACGCTTGAGATCATGGGCTTGGGCGGCGTGGGCGTGGTTTCGACCATCGCCAATGTTGCACCGAAACGCATGAAGGAAATCGTCGAGCTCGAGGCAGCCGGCAAGCACGAGGAGGCACTCGCCGCCCATGCCGCACTGCTGCCCCTCATGAACGAGCTCTTCGTCACCTCGAACCCCATCATGGTGAAGGAGGCCCTCAAGATCGTGGGCTTTCCCGTGGGTGGCCTGCGCCTCCCGCTCATCGAGGCGACGCCGGAGCAGTCGGCCCAGCTCGCCGAGGTCATGCGTGCCTGTGCACCCGTAGAATAAAGAATCCGAAAACGAAGAACACCTGTACATGATCACAGGCTGAGGAGCTTTTCTCATGCCAGAAAAAAAGAATACGAACGAAAAGGGCCTCGCGAAGGCCTCTTCCAAGGCGCTCGCGAAAACGGCGCCGAAGCCCAAGCGCCCGCGGAGGCGCAGCAGGGGCAGCCAGGGTCGCAAGAAGAAGGCGACGGCCACGCTGCGCATCATCCCGCTCGGTGGCCTGGACGCCATCGGCAAGAACATGACCGCCTTCGAGTGCAACGGTGACATCATCCTCATCGATGCCGGCCTCATGTTCCCCGACGACGAGCACACCGGCGTCGACCTGATCTTGCCGGACTACACCTATATTCTCGAGAACGCCGACCGTCTGCGGGGCATCGTCATCACCCATGGTCACGAAGACCACACGGGGGCGCTTCCCTACCTGCTCAAGGACATCGACCGGTCGATTCCCATTCTCGGCACCAAGCTCACCTTGGGTCTCATCGAGGGCAAGCTCGAGGAGCATCGCCTCTCCAAGCAGCCCAAGCTCGTCGAGGTGCATCGCGGCGGCAGCACGAAGCTCGGATGCTTCGAGCTCGAGTTCTTCACGGTCAACCACTCGATTCCCGGCGCCATGGGCGTCTTCATGCACACGCCGGCGGGAAACGTCCTGCATACCGGTGACTTCAAGCTCGACGAGACGCCCATCGACGGCGAGCTCACCGATTTCGCGGCCCTCGCGCGTTTCGCGGCCCAGGGCGTCGACCTGCTCATGAGCGATTCGACCAATGCGACGAGCAGGCAGTTCACCAAGTCCGAGGCCGAGGTCGGCGTGACCCTGCGCAGCGTCATCGGCGCCGCCAAGCAGCGGGTCGTGGTCGCGGCCTTCTCCTCGCACATCCATCGCGTCCAGCAGATCTGCGATGCCGCGCAGCTCGCGGGCCGCAAGGTCGCGGTGACGGGCCGTTCCATGCTCACCAACACGCGCATCGCCCGTGACCTGGGCTATCTCAACGTCCCGGACGACCTCATCATCGACGCCTACGACGTGGGCAACTACCCGCCGGAGAAGACCGTCGTGTTGTGCACGGGCAGTCAGGGCGAGCCGCTTTCGGCGCTCGCGCGCATGTCGGTGGGGGAGCACAAGACCATCGACATCGAGCGGGGCGACACCGTCATCATCTCGGCCACGCCCGTTCCCGGCAACGAGAAGTCGGTCACGCGCATCGTCAACCAGCTCTCCAAGGTCGGTGCGGACGTCTGGGACAAGAACCGCGCCCTCGTGCACGTCTCGGGACATGCGGGCGCCGAGGAGCTCAAGCTCGTGCTCTCGCTCGTCAAACCCAGGCACTTCCTGCCCGTGCATGGCGAGGCGACCCATCTGCGCGCCCACGCGCGTTTGGCCGAGGCCGTCGGCGTCGACGCGAACAACATCTTCATCCTCGACAATGGCGATTCCCTCGTCATGAGCGACGGCGTGGTCAAGCGCGGCGAGGGCGTCGAGAGCGGCATCGTCTACGTGGACGGTTCGTCGGTGGGCGACATCGGTGCCAACGTGCTGCGAGACCGCCAGTCCATGAGCAACGAGGGGGCGGCGAGCGTTGCCGTCGTCATCGACTCCAAGCGCGGCAAGCTCGTCTCTGACCCCGTCATCACGATGCGCGGCATCCCCGGTTTCGACAATGACGACTTCATCGTCGAGGCTCGCGACAAGGTGGCCAAGGTCGTGCGCGAATCGCTCGACAACCATAAGCCCGATGCGAACCGCATCAAGAAGCAGGAACGCGACGCGCTCTCGAGCTTCATATGGAAACGCGCCCACCGCAGGCCCATCATCATGCCCATCGTCATCGAAATCTAGATGCGATACAATTACTTCGCTCGTAGCAACCGGAGGTAGCAGTGGGCTCGAGAAACGCAGCACCAAACCAGGGCAACTCGAGGTCATCTTCCAGCGCCGCCAAGAAGGGTGCCGGAAGGACCCAGGGTCTTCCAACCAAAGAGCAGACTCCCCGCAAGAGCTTCGTCGACGGCTCGATGCGCGAGGACCTTATCGGCATCGCGCTGGCCGTCGTCGGCATCGCGCTCTTTGTCGCCGTCACCGTGCCCGGCAACGCCATGCTCACGGTCGCCATCTCGGACGGCCTCAAGCACGTGCTCGGCCTCGGTGCCTACGTCGTGCCCTTCGTGCTCGTGTTCTGGGGCGCGACCTTCTTCTTCAAGACCGAGGGCGTCAAGGTGGGACGGCTCGTCATCGGCCTGGCCATCATGCTCGTCGCCCTCATGGCGCTGCTCTCCCTGTTCTCGCCGGGCACCATCGAAGCACTGCCCTACAGCCTCTTTTACGACGAGGTACTCGTCGGTGGTGGTGGCTATGTCGGCAGCGGCATCTCCTGGGCCCTCATGACGCTGTTCGGTCGTGTCATCAGCGCGATCGTGCTCGTTGGGGTTTTTGTCGCCGGCCTCGTCATAGCGGGGGTCTCCATATCCACCCCCTTCCTCGCGCTCAAGAACTTCGTCTCGCGCAAGAAGGAGGACCACGCGCAGACGCGCTACCAGCGCACCATCTACACGGCCGGCCAGCCGCAGTACGCAGACGACGAGGAAGATGACCAGGGCCATGGCGACGAGGCGAAATCACCCTTTGCGCGCTTCAAGGACAAGCTCGGCATGGACGGTTCCGCGGCCGTCGACGAATACGACGAGATTTCCGCTGACCCGCTCTCCACGGTTGCCTTCGATGGCGATGACTCCGATATAACCGTCGTCTTCGACGACGATCCCGCCCGTACCGTCGCGCTGGACGAGCGCGCGCATTCCAAGCCCCGGAAGCGCAAGAAGAAGGACATCGACCATGGCGCAATGCAGGATTCGGCCGACTCGTCCGCGACCGTGCCCGTCCTCAAGAAGACCCAGATGATTCCCGACGGGTCGACCCCGTCGGCACTCGAGGGCTTCACCTTGCCCGATGCCCGCATACTCGGCGTCACCAAAGCCAAGCGCTCGAACATGACGAACGAGCTGCGTCAGACCGCCAATATCCTGCAGCAGACCCTCGAGGAGTTCAGCCTGCCGGCAAAGGTGGTGGGGTGGCTCGCCGGCCCCACGGTCACGATGTTCAAGGTCGAGCTTCCCAGCGGCGTGCGCCTGGCCAAGCTCACCAACCTCGCCGACGACATCGCGCTCGCCCTCGCGGCGTCGGCCGTGCGCATCGCCCAGATCCCTGGCACCTCGCTCGTGGGCGTCGAGATTCCCAACAAGGTGCGCTCGAGCGTGCTGCTCGGCGACATCCTGCCGAGTTGCAAGCCCGGCCCGCTCCAGGTCGCCATCGGCGAGGACGTCGACGGCGAGAAGATATGCGTCGACCTTGCCAAGATGCCGCACCTGCTCATCGCCGGCACGACGGGTTCGGGCAAGTCGGTGTGCCTCAACGCCATGATCATGACCATACTCATGCGCGCCACGCCCGCCGAGGTCCGCATGATTCTCATCGACCCCAAGCGCGTCGAGATGTCGCTCTACAACGGCATCCCGCACCTCTTCGTCCCGCCGGTCACCGAGCCCAAGGAAGCGGCGAGCGCGCTCAAGTGGGCCGTCGCAGAGATGGAGCGCAGGCTCAAGGTCTTCGAGGGCGTGGGGGCCAAGAACATCGGCTTCTACAACCAGATGATCCAGAAGGGCGAGCTCACCGACGAGGACGGAAACCATCCCGACGAGATGCCCTTCATCGTCATCGTCGTCGACGAGCTCTCCGACCTCATGATGGTCGCGGGCAAGGACGTCGAGGACTCCATCGTACGCATCGCCCAGCTCGCGCGCGCGGCCGGCATCCACCTCATCATCGCCACGCAGCGCCCGTCGAGCAACGTCGTCACCGGCATGATCAAGGCGAACATTACCAATCGCATCGGCCTGCTCGTCGCCACCAACGTCGACTCCCGCGTCATCCTCGACCAGGCCGGTGCTGAGAAGCTCGTCGGCAATGGCGACATGCTCTTCTCCAAGCCGGAATGGGGCAAGCCCAAGCGCATCCAGGGCTGCTTCGTGAGCGAGGAGGAAATCGCCTCGACCGTCGCGCATCTCAAGGCGCAGGGAGAGCCCGAATACCATCGCGAGATACTCCAGCAGCAGGTCGCGACGGGGTCGGGTTCGGCATCCGGCTCTGCCTCGACGGCAGATGACGATGACGATCCGCTCATATGGGAGGCCGCCGAGGCGGTCGTTGCCGCCGGGTTAGGCTCCACTTCCATGCTTCAGCGGCGTTTGAAGGTCGGATATGCCCGCGCGGGGCGTATCATGGACATGCTCGAAAGCAAGGGCGTCGTCGGACCGCAGGAAGGCTCGCGCGCCCGTGACGTTCTCATCGACAGCGTCGAGGACCTCGAGGCCTTGAGGGCCTTCGACGAACAGGACCAGGAGGAAGCCAGGTGAAATCCGAATCTCGCATAGGGCCGGCACTCATGAGCCGCCGTATCGAGCTCGGCATATCGCTCGAGCAGGCCGCCCGCGACACGAACATACGGGCGCGCATGCTCGAGGCCCTCGACCCGGGGGACTACTCCCAGTATCCACCGCGTGGCCATGCCATCGGGATGCTCAGCTCCTACGCGCGCTATCTCGACCTGGATTCGGCTGCCATCGTCGAGATCTTCGATAGCGAGTACGAGACCTTCAATGCAAACCGCGAGATTGCCAAGAGCGCCAGCAACACGCGCCGGGGCGTCGGCCGCTTCGGCGAACGCGTCGCCACGGAGAAGTCCCGTCCCACCAGCCGCGAGTCGTCCCGTGAACGCCGCGCCCAACGCAAGCGTGGCGATGGGGAAGGGGAAAGCGCATCCAAGCTGAGCCGCAACCTCAAGGACGAGGCCATGGCAAAGGACGACGAGCGCTATCGCAGCGGCAGCGTCCGCGTCGTCGGCACGCGTCAGACCGGGTCGTTCCGCTCCGTGCGGCCCTCGCGCGAGGATACGGGCCGCTTCGAGCCCACCACCCGCTCCGCTCCCTCGCCTCGGTCGGGGGCCACGCGGCGCAGCGGCGCCTCCACGCGCCGTTCCTCGACGGTGGACACCTTCACGGCCCGTCCCACCGAGGACCTTTCGCGTAGCGCAGAGGATCGCGCACCCAACTTCTTCGGCATCGACGTCGATACGGGCGAGACGACGGTACGTCACAGCACGCGACGACGCTCGAGCACCCGAAGCGAGCGCCCCGACCGCGGGGACAGCGCCCAGAACGCCGATGACAGCATCATCGGCAGGCTACGCCGCGTGCTTTCCGCGGTTTTCAGCGAGCGTCGCACGCGCCTCATAGCCATCGCGGTCATCACGATCGTTATCGCCATCGTCATCGCCGCCTCCGTGCTCATCAGCACGGCCGGAAACGCCAACGGCGGCATCATTCCCGTGCAGGGCGGCGCCACCAACGACACGATGACGACCGACGGCGAGAACGCTGCGCACAAGACCATCACCACGGCCAACGGCAACCCCGTCATCATCAAGATAGAAGTCGCCTCGGGAGAGACCTCGCTCGTCGAGGTAACCTATGATGGCGCGAATGCCTACAAGGGCACCGCCATGGGTCCCCAGTTCTCACGGGAGTTCCCCGTGACCGAGTCGTTCTCGGCGACCTTCAGCAATCCGGCCGCGATCACCATCACCGAAAACGGCAATCCCATCGAGATCGCCAAGAACGACGACGGGTCGGGAAGCCTCTACATCAACATCCAGTCGGCGCCCCAGGCAAGCAAAGCGTGAAAGGAAGAGCATGGCTAAGGACAACAGCTTCGACATCGTCTCCGAGACCGACATGCAAGAGGTCGAGAACGCCTTCAACAACACCGAGAAGGGTCTCAAGCAACGCTACGACCTCAAGGACTCCGGGTCAAAGGTCGATTTCGACAAGGGCGCGAAGACCATCACCGTGCTCGCCCCGAGCGACTTCGTGAGCGGCCAGGTCATCGACGTGCTCAACACGAACCTCATCAAGCGCAAGGTCGACCTCAAGGCCGTTAGCTGGGGCACGCCCCAGGACGCATCCGGTGGCATGATTCGCACCGTGGGCGTCATCCAACAGGGTATCGAGCAAGATGTCGCCAAGCGCATCTCAAAGGACATCAAGGCCCAGAAATTCAAGGTCAAGGTGCAGATCGAGAGCGACAAGCTGCGCGTGAGCGGCCCCAAGCGTGATGACCTGCAAGAGGTCATCACCTTCCTGCGCGAGCAGGACTACGGCATTCCGCTGCAGTTCACCAACTACCGTTAGGGCGTGCGACGCGTGGATCGTAGTCCCCGAATCGCGTTCGTCACGCTCGGATGTGCAAAGAACGAGGTCGACACCGACAAGATGCAGGCGCGTCTCGTGGCTGCCGGCTTCTCCCTTGTCGATGACGCAAGCGATGCCGAACTCGTCATCGTCAACACCTGCGCCTTTCTCGCCAGTGCCGTCGAAGAGGGAATC
>CATLBX010000076.1 GCA_949879855.1 uncultured Coriobacteriia bacterium | reverse complement strand
CTGGATGCGCACGAGCTTGTTGATGGTCTCGACCATGTGTACCGGGATGCGGATGGTGCGGGCCTGGTCGGCGATGGCGCGGGTGATGGCCTGGCGAATCCACCAGGTGGCGTAGGTCGAGAACTTGAAGCCCTTGGTGTAGTCGAACTTCTCGACGGCGCGAATGAGGCCGAGGTTGCCTTCCTGAATCAGGTCGAGGAAGAGCATGCCGCGACCCACGTAGCGCTTGGCGATGGAGACGACGAGGCGCAGGTTGGCCTCGATGAGCTGGTCCTTGGCATCCAAACCGACCTGCTCGACGCGCGTGAGGCGACGGCGCTCGCGACGGGTGAGCTCGACGCCCTCCTCCTCGGCACGCTCGAGCTCGTCGGTGGCCTTGAGGCCGGCCTCGATCTTCATGGCCAGGTCGACTTCCTCGGAAGCGGTGAGCAGGTCGACCTTGCCGATTTCCTTGAGGTACATGCGCACCGGATCGCCCGTGAGCATGACGACCGAGCTCGCCTCGATACGCGCCTTGCGCGCCTCGGCACGACGCTTCTTGGCGTCGGCCGGCTTCTCGTCACCGTCGAGCCCTGCGGCCTTCATGGCCTCGGCGGCTTCGGCTTCCACGGCCTCCTCGGCCTGCTTGATGCTCATCGCCTCGCTCGGGGCGCCCAGCTCGTCTTCCGGAATGCCCTCCATGATCTCGTCATCGCTCATGGTGGCGTCAATGTCATCGTCATCATCGACCTCGACGACCTGCATGCTCTTGCCCGTGAGCTTGATGCCGTTGGCGGTCAGGTACTCGAAGACGGCGCCCATCTGCTTGCTCGACAGGTCGTCATCGGCGAAGCTGCTCTCGACGACGCTGCGCTCGACCTTCTTGCCCGAGTCCTTGATGAAGTCGTCGAGGCGGGCGATGAGCTCGTTGTCGAGGACGCCCTCTTCGGCCTCGGCCTGCTTGACGGCGGCCGTCTTGGCAGTCTTCTTGGATGTGGACTTGCCCGTCTTGGTCGCGCTCTTCTTCGTGGTGGAAGTCTTTGCCACGTCAAAACCCCTTTTCTAGTCCTTTGGCTCGTCAGGCGCGCTGCCACGCAACCTCACGAGTTCCTTCTGCATGGACACGGTGTGCTCGAAGAGGCGGTCGAGTTCCTCGGGGGAAAGCCCGCCTTCCGAGCGCATGCGCGCCTTCGCATCTCGAATGCTTCGCTCGAGGTCGCGCTCCCGCAGGGTGCGTACCATGAGCCGAGCCTGAAACAGCTTTTCCTCGCCGTCCTCCGTTTCGATCATCGCCTGCGCGAGCAGGGTCGAGGCATCGGGGCACGCCCTCTGGACCGACGCGAGCGCTTGCGCGGCAGATGCATCGTGATCAAGCGTGATGAGGGCATCGGCCATGCTCTCCGCCGCCTGGTCCATCCACCTGATGCGCACCAAGTCCTTCCCGATATGGTCGAGGAGATGAGCGTCCGTCACAACGAGCGCGATGAGCCCGTACTCCATGCGGGCGGCCTGCTGGTCCGCCTCGATGATCTGCCTGGCTACAGGATCGACCGCATTCGATTGGGGCTCCGAGACGGCCTGTTCGTTTTGATGGCGGGCAGCCATAGGGGCCTTGGTCTCCTTGAGAGCCTTGAATACGGCAGTATACTCCACATTCAGGCGGTCGGCGATGATATTGACGTAATCCGTCGCAGAAACGGATTCCCTGATGGGATACAGGATCTGCAATGCCTCCGTCATGGCACGGGCCTTGTTCTCCGGACGCCGCAGGTCGTAGCGCTCGATGCAACGGTTGATGGAAAACGCGAGCAGCGGCTCGGCGGCGGCGATGACGGCGCGCATCTTGTCGGCATCGTTGCTGCCGAGGAATTCCGCCGGGTCCTTTCCGTCGGGCAACACCACGACACGCAGGTCGATCGGATCACGTCGGCTCTCGACCGCCGATTGCCAGTCGATGAACTCGCTCGCGCGGTCGGCCGCCTTCTGGCCCGCGGAATCACCGTCGAAGAGGTAGACGATGCGCGTGGCGAAGCGGCTGATGAGCTTCACGTGCTGGGCCGTGAGCGCCGTGCCCAGCGTGGCGACGACGTTCTTGATGCCGGCCTGGTGCATGGCGATGACGTCGGTGTAGCCCTCCACGACGATGGCCTCGCCGCTGTTGACGATGGCGTTCTTCGCGATGTCGATGCCGAACATGTTCGACGACTTGTGGAAGACGGGCGTCTCGGAGGTGTTGAGGTATTTGGGCTCTCCGGCGCCCATGATGCGCCCGCCAAAGGCGATGCTGCGTCCCTGCAGGTCGTGCACGGGAAACATCACGCGCTCGAAGAACCGGTCGACGAGGCGTCCCCCCTTGTTCACGTAGGCGAGGTTCGCGCCCACGATTTCGTCACGGGTGAAGCCACGGGACTGGAGATGCGCGACGAGCTTGCCATGGCCGGGAGCGTAGCCGAGCTTCCATTCGCGGGCGCACTCCGAGCCGAAGCCGCGCTCGTGCAGGTAGGCGCGGGCCTGCGAGGGTCCGGCATCGCGCGAGCGCATGAGCTCCATGTGATAGAAGTCCTCGGCCTCGGCGCAGGCCTGCATCATGCGGTCCTTGATGCTGCGCGGGATGCCGCTTCCACCCACCTCGGTGATCTCGATGTTGGCACGGTCGGCAAGGGCGCGCACGGCCTCGGGAAACTCGAGATGCTCGCTTTCCATGAGATAGCCGAACACGTCGCCGCTCTTGCCACAGCCGAAGCAATGCCAGTTCTGCAGGTCGGGATCGATCTTGAACGACGGGGTCTTCTCGTCGTGAAACGGGCAGCAGCCCCAGAACAGGCGTCCCTTCTGGTTGAGCACGACGCGCTCGTTCACGAGGGAGACCAGGTCGGTCGCCTCGCGCACGCGACGGATGTCGTCATCGGAGATGCGCGCCATGGCTACTTGCCTCCCAGGTGCTCGCGCACCCACGCGATATTGCCCATCACCGTCTCGATGAGCTCGTCCTTCGTCTCGAACACGCGCGGCCCGCGCAGCCACTGCTCGAACTCGATGCGAATCTCCCTGCCGTAGAGGTCGCCGTCGAAATCGAGCAGATGCGCCTCGACGGGAGCGGTCGCCTCGGCAAAGCTCCTGGCAACGCCCACGTTGACCGCAGCCGCATAGCGTACGCCCTCGACGATGGCGTAGGCGCCGTAGACGCCCTCGCGCGGCAGCATCGTCTCGCAGCCCGAGAGGTCGAGGTTGGCCGTCGCGAAGCCGAAGCCGTCGCCCGCGCCGCGCCCGTGCACGATCGTGCCGGTAATGGCATGGGGTCTGCCGGCAAGGAGGCGCTTTGCCTGCGCGACCTCCCCCTCGCGTAGCTCGGCGCGTACGCGCGTGGCCGAGATGACCTCGCCATCCTCCTCGACAAGCTCGCAGGCGACGTAGGTGCAGTCGTGCGCAAGAGCCCATCGCTCCAGGTCCTCGGCCGTGCCGCTCGCCTTGCAGCCGAAGCGGAAATCCGAGCCGGTGAAGATGGCGCGGGGTCGCACGACGCCGGCGAGGAAGTCGAGGAAGTCCAGGGGCGGCATCGAGAACAGCTCGGGTCCCGTCGCCAATGCCAGCACGCCGCCTAAAGCCTGCTCGGCGGCCATCGCGAGGCGTTCCTCGTTGGAGAGAAGCTTGCCGAAGCCCGGGTCGTCACGGCGGAAGACCTCGTCGGGGTCGCGGTCGAAGGTCACGGCGACGAGGGGCGCATCGGTTTCCCGTGCCAGTTCGCGGGCCTGGGCGAAGATGGCGCGATGCCCGATGTGCATGCCGTCGAAGACGCCTATGACGAGCACGGCATCATTGTCATATCGACCGAGCGAAGCGAGTGGAGAGATCTCGTTCTTGCTCGTAACGGCATTCGAGATTTCTCGACTCCGCTCACTTCGTTCGCTACGCTCGAAATGACAATATTCCGCGGGGTCCACGTAGATGATGTTGCCCGTCCTAGCCAACGCCGACGACACCTCCGGGAATGACCGTCGCGGGACGACATGCCCCGGCGACGAAGTTGTAGACCGCGAGCAGCCTATTGTCGCGTACGCACGAGACCATGCCCTCGTCCACGGCGATATCCGTGAGCTCGCGACCATTGGCCACGCATTTGGCCTGTTGCTCGCCGAGCTCGATGACGGGAAATCCCAACAGCTTGGCCGGGTCACACCAGGGCAGGGCACATCCCGCCTCGGCGCAGTGCGCGAGGTCGGCAAGGGAGCAGGCCTCGCCGATGTCCGTGGCCGCAACCGAGGTACGGCGCAGCGATCCAAGGTGGGCGCCGCAGCCCAGATACGTCCCGATGTCACGGGCCAGGGCGCGGATGTAGGTGCCCTTGCTCACGTCGAAGTGGACGTCCCAGAACGGGAGTTCGCGCACGAGCACGTCGCCATTGGCCCGGGCTATCTCGACGTGCTGCACGCCCGTACCCACGAGGCGCGCCCCGTACACGGTGACGTGGCGCAGCTCGAGGTCGAGGCAGGTTCCCTCGCGCGCCGCCTTGTACGCGACGACGCCGTTCTTCTTGATGGCCGAATAGGCGGGCGGCAGTTGCTCGAGTTCTCCCGTGAACTCGTCGAGGACGGCCCGGGCATCGGCCGCGTCCATGATCTGCGCAAGCTCGTCATCGCACGTGCTGGCGAGCACGCGTCCCTGGGCGTCGTCCGTGTCCGTGGCGATGCCGAAGACGATGCGCGCGTCATAGCCCTTGTCGTGGCCGGTGAGGTATTCGGACAGGCGCGTGGCCGCGCCCACGCCCACGAGCATGAGGCCGGTGGCGGCCGGGTCGAGCGTCCCGGCATGGCCCACGCGTCGCTCCCCCGTGACCTGGCGTACGCGATTGACCACGTCGTGCGAGGTCATTCCGTAGGGCTTGTCGAGCGCGAGCACGCCGCATAGTCCGCTGGCACCACGCCTGCGGCTCATGGCGTCTCCTCGCGAATCCTGCCGAATGCCGTCGTGTTGGTCACCTCGGCATCCGTCGTCATGGGAGCGCTCGGCTGCTCGGCGAATGACGCGCCGACGAGCTCCTCGACGATGGCGCGCGCCGCGGGAAGCTTGTCGTGGATGGTGAAGCCGGCCGCGGCCTTGTGGCCGCCGCCGTTCATCTTCGCGGCAATGGCCGCGACATCGCGATTGGTCTTCGAGCGAATGGAGCCGCGCACGATGGGGCCCTGCTCGCGGAGCATGACGGCGACCTCGACACCGTCGAGTTGCCGTATCGCGTCTATGAGCGAGTCACCGTCCTCCTTGCTCGCGCCCAGATCCTCGAAATCGGCCTCGCATGCCCAGGACAGGGCGAGCCTGCCATCGAACAGGAGCTCGAGGCGTCGCACGACGAGGGCCTCGAGCTGCAGGGCGGCCCAGCTGCGGCGCTGGTAGACGAAGCGCGCGACCTCGGACGGAAGGGCACCCGCCGCGGCCATGTCGGCTGCCGCCATGAGGGCGCGCGAGTCCGCGTTCTGGAACTGGAAGCGTCCGGTATCGGTCACGAGCGCGGTATAGCAGCAGGTCGCGATGGCCGGCGTCATCTCGACACCCGCCTGCTCGAGGAAGTCCCAGACGAGCATACCGGCCGCGGCGGCCGTGCTGTCGACGTAGCCGACGTCGGCAAAGGACGCGTCGCCTTGGTGGTGGTCGATCGCGATCGTCTTCTTCGCGCGCTTGAGCACGTGCTCGCCATCGCCGGCACGGGCAGCGCTCGGCACGTCCACCAATATGAAGACATCCGGGCGCGCGTGATACTCGCACGCGGGCATGAAGTCCCCGTAGCAATCGAGAAAGTCGTAGAGCTTGGGCTGCTCGCGCGTCGCCAGCAGCGGCGTGACCTCGTAGCCGAGGCTGCGCAGGCCCAAGGTGAGGGCGAGCGTACTGCCCAGGCAGTCGCCGTCCGGATTGACATGGCCGCAGACGGCGACGCTGCGCGCCCCGTCCAGCAGCTCAATGCCTTGCGTGTAATCGAGCTTCGCCATTGATAATCCCTTTGTCCTGTGTCGTACCTCGGGCGCAGGATGCGACGCTAGTCCTCGTCGGAGAACAGCGACGCGATGCGCTCGGCCGCGTCGACCGACGGGTCGATGAAGAAACGCAGCTCGGGCGTGACGCGCCAACCGAGGCTCTTGCCGACGAGCGAGCGGATGCGGCCCTTGGCGGCCTCGAGACCCTCCATGACCTCGTCGTAGCGACTCGCGTCAGCGCTCACGTAGACGTTGGCGACCTCGCGGTCCTTCGAAACCTCGACGTCGGTGACCGTCACGAGTTCGAGACGCGGATCGGAGACCTGGAACAGGAGCACGTTGGCGATCTTCTCGCGCAGCTCCTCGTTGACGCGACGCGATGTGGGTGTCTGCTTCATGCCTATTCCTTACGGGCGACCTGCTCGATGCGATAACCCTCGATGACGTCGCCTTCCTTGATGTCCTGGAAGTCCTCGATGCCGATGCCGCACTCCGTGCCCGAACGCACCGATGCCACGTCGTCGCGATAATGGCGCATGGACATGATGGCGCCGTCGTGGACGATGACGCCGTCACGCACGATGCGCACGTGGTCGGTCTTCGCAATCTCGCCCTCGGTGACGATGCAGCCGGCGATGACGCCGACCTTGGGCATCTTGAAGGTCTCGCGCACGGTCGCCGAACCGGTGTCGACCTCGACTTCCTCGGGGGCGAGCAAGCCGACACGTGCGGCGTTAATGTCCTCGATGGCCTGGTAGATGACGCGATACAGGCGGATGTCGACCTTCTCGCGCTCGGCGGCCTGGCGCACGCCGGCCTGCGGACGCACGCCGAAGCCGATGATGATGGCGTCGGATGCCGCAGCGAAGTTGACGTCGGTCTCGGTGACGCCGCCGACGGCGGCGCGGATGACGTTGATGCGCACCTCGGACTGGTCCATCTTCTCGAGCGCGCCACGCAGCGCCTCGATGGAGCCCTGGGTGTCGGCCTTGACGATGAGGTTGAGCTCGGCGTGCTTGTTCGCCTCGATGCGCGCGAACAGGTCGTCGAGGTTCATGTGGCGCGGAGCCTCCTGGGCGGCCAGACGCTGCTTGAGCTCGCGCTCGGCGGCCAGGCTGCGAGCCTCGGACTCGTTCTCGAAGACGGCGAACTCGTCACCGGCGCTCGGCACCGACGACAGGCCCAGGATCTCGACCGGGTCGGCGGGCTTGGCCTCCTTGACGGAATTGCCCTGCGGGTCGATGAGCGCGCGTACGTGGCCGAAGCACACGCCGGCGACGAGCGCGTCGCCCACATGCAGGGTGCCGCGCTGCACGATGACGGTCGCCACCGGACCACGACCCTTGTCGAGGTTGGCCTCGATGACGAAACCGCTGGCCGTGGTGTCGGGATTGGCCTTGAGCTCGAGCACCTCGGCCTGGAGGATGATCGTCTCGAGCAGCTCGTCGATGTTGAGGTTCTGGCGGGCGGAGACCTCGACGAACATGTTGTTGCCGCCCCACTCCTCGGGGATGACGCCGCGCTCGGCGAGCTCGGTCTTCACGCGGTCGGGGTTGGCTCCCGCCTTGTCGATCTTGTTGATGGCCACGACGATGGGCACGTCGGCGGCCTTGGCGTGGTCGATGGCCTCGATGGTCTGCGGCATGACGCCGTCATCGGCGGCGACGACCAGGACGATGATGTCGGTGACCTGCGCGCCGCGGGCACGCATGGCGGTGAACGCCTCGTGGCCCGGCGTGTCGATGAAGGTGATCTGGTTACCGTTGATCCAGACCACGGACGCGCCGATGGCCTGGGTGATGCCGCCGGCCTCGGCCTGCTGCACGCCCGAATGGCGGATGGCATCGAGCAGCGAGGTCTTGCCGTGGTCGACATGGCCCATGACGGTGACGACGGGCGGACGGGACTTGAGGTCCTTCTCGTCATCGTAGAAGGTGAACGACATCTCCTCTTCCGGCGAGATGATCTTGACCTCGCGTCCGATGTCGCCGGCGATGAGCTCGACCAGGTCGTCGCTCATAGACTGGGTGAGCGTGAGCGGCGTGCCGAGCAGGAAGAGCCTCTTGACGACCTCGTTGCCGGGAACCTCGAGCGCATCGGCGAGCTCGCCCACCGTGATGCCACTCGTGACCTGCACGACGCCGACGGGCACGCCCGTGATCTCGGCCTTGCGCTGCGCCTCTTCCTCGGCCTTCTTGGCTGCCTCGGCGGCCTCCCTCTTCTCCTGCGTCAGACGATTGCTCTCGGCCGCGATCTGCGAGAGGAGCCCGTCGAACACCGAGGGCTTGGACGGCTTCGTCTCGACGACGGCCTCCTCGGCGACTTCG
>CATLBX010000075.1 GCA_949879855.1 uncultured Coriobacteriia bacterium | reverse complement strand
GCCGCTCTCGTACTCGGCACGGCCGGCCTCGTAATCGGCCTGGCCAGCTGCAAGTCGCGCCTCGCCATCCTCGTAGGCGACTTGGCCCTCGGCCGCCTGGCGCACGCCCTCCTCGTAGGCGGCCTTGCCGGCCGCGAGCTGGGCGGCACCATCATCGAGCTGCGCCTTGGCCGCGGCGAGCTTCTGCCCCTCTGCCGCAAAGCGCGCCTCGGCCTGCCCGCGCTGTTCGTCGAGCGCCGCCTGGGCATAGGCGCGCTGCACGGGATCGGGTATGGCGTCGACCTGCGCCTGGGCCGCGGCAAAGCGCGCGTCGGCCTCGGCCTTCGCCGCCGCGAACTGCGCTGCGCCGGCCTCGTACTCCTTCATGCCCGCATCGTATTCTGCTTGTTTCCCGTCGAGCAGCTTCTTGCTCTCCTCGAGCTGAACGGCACCGTCGGCAAGTTCGCGTTTGGCGTCGTCGAGCTCGGCGCGGCTGTTCGAAAGCGTGACGGCGGCATCGTCAAGCTGCGCCTTGGCATCGTCGAGCTGTGCTGCCGCATCGTCGAGTTGCGCCATCGCCGAGGCACGCTCGCTCTCGTATTCGGCACGCGCATCATCGAGCTCGGCCTGCGCCTTGGCCTGCACCGCGCTCAGACGCGCCACGCGAAAGTCCATGCTCATGGCCTCGAGCCGCGCGATGAGCCCATCGACGATGTCGTCATAGCCATCGCTCGGGTATAGCTCGCTTGCCGCGCCCACGGCCGTGACGAAGGCGCCCGTGTAGGGGTAGTCTTTCGCAAAATCATCTGCCGAGACGAAGACGTAGGTGTCTATCTCGCCCGCACCCAGGTCAGACGAACCGAAATTCGAGGTCATGAGGTAATACGGCGAGCGCACGAGGCCCGTGACCACGTACTTCGTGCACGCGAAGGTGTCCTCGACGTCGGCCGAACCATCGATGATCTCGATGACATCGCCAATCTGTATGGGTTCGTCGAGCACAGCGTCGGCCGCGACGACGCATTCGCCGTAATTCGCGGGCCAATCGCCCCCCACGAGTATGGGACGATTGATGTAGGCGGCATTGTCGCTGTACGCGTGCATGCCGTCAGAGGTGTCCGAGGCGCGCGCCGCGTCGAGGTCGAGGCTCTCGAAGCGCATGACGTACTTCTCGTCGCCATGGGTCGCGTAGGCATCGGCCATGCGCACCGGCGCGACGCTTTCGACGCCCTCGACCTGCCTTATGGCGTCGATGTCGGCATCGTCCAGGCCGAGCGTACCGGTCACGTACAGGTCGCTCATGTTCGTCTCGTCGTAGAACTCGTCAGCCGAAATGTTCATGTCAATCGAGGTCATGAGCAGGCCGGCGAAAAAGCCGCAGCCAAGGGCCGAGATGATGGCGATGGCCAGGAAGCGCCCCACGGAATGCGTGATGGACCGGCGTACTTCCTTGTTGAATGCGCTCGCCATGAGAGCCCGTGCCCGCTTTCCTACCACTCGATCGAATCGGCCGAGCTCGGGCTGTCGCAAAGCTCGACGGACGCGACCTTGCCCTCGTGGATGTGGATGACGCGATGGGCGATGGGCTTGAAGGCGGTGTTGTGCGTGATGAGCACGACCGTGCGCCCGTGTACGGTCGACGCCTCTTGCAGCAGGTGCAAGATGGCCTTGCCGGTCTTGTAGTCGAGCGCGCCCGTGGGCTCGTCGCAGAGCAGGAGCTTGGGATTCTTCGCCAGGGCGCGGGCGATGGCGACGCGCTGCTGCTCGCCACCGGAAAGCTGCGCCGGGAAGTTGTCCATGCGGTTCTCGAGGCCGACCATCGCGAGGGCTTCTGCCGCCGGCAGCGGGTCATCGCAAATCTGCGCCGCGAGTTCGACGTTCTCGAGCGCGGTGAGGTTCTGGACGAGGTTGTAGAACTGGAACACGAAGCCGATCTCGTGACGCCGGTACTGGACGAGCTCCTTTTCGGAAAAGCCGCTCACCTCGCGCCCTGCGAGCATGATCGTGCCCGAGGTGCAGGTATCCATGCCACCGAGCATGTTGAGAAGCGTCGTCTTGCCCGAGCCCGAAGGACCGACGATGCAGGCAAGCTCCCCTTCTTCGATGTCGAAGTTCAGCCCATCGGCGGCGCACACCTGCGTCTCGCCCATCTGGTAAATCTTTCGCACGTCCCTGAACTCGACAAATGCCATCGTCGACTCCCCACGGTCTCTCGCGTCCTTTGCCTCTCCATGATAGTAGCACGAGAGGGCTGCCCTCGCGCCATGCCGCGCGACCCTAGGAGGCGGGACTCGCCAGATAGGTATAGCGCGAAAGCCCGTTGATCATGTCGAGGAAGGCCTGTTCGGAAATCGGGTCTGACCCGATGGAGAAGCTTTCGGCCGCCGGGGTCTGCCCGCTTGCCTGGGTCCAGGAATGGACATAGGAATACTCGATGGTGGCCACGGCCGACGAGATGCTGTAGAAGCTGAAGGTCTCGGTGTTCGTTCCCGTCGTGGCGAAGACGACCTCGTGGCGGGCGGTCGAATACCAGATGCCCGGGTCGTGGTTGGCTCCTCCCGCCGCCGAACACAACTCGACGACCTGATGCGAGAAGGCGTCATAGGCGTAGACGAAGCACATGGCGCCAAGGGCGCTTTCGGAGTTGCCCGCGAGCAGCAGTTCAGGCATCTCGTCACCATCGAGGTCGGCGAGCTGGTAGCTGACGCCCACTCCCCCGCTTTCCTTCGCTTTCGCCTCGAGGGCCTCGGTCGCCGCGGTGATGCGCTCGGCCTTTTCGGCCGCAGCGCGTGCCACGGCCAGCGCCTCGTCGCGCTTGACCACGAGCGCGGCCCGATAGGAGTCGGCCTTGTCCACGTCGAAACCGGACTCGATCGCGTAATCATAGGCAAGGTCGATCTGCTCGTCGGTGATGTCGGCGGGATTGGCGAACATGAACTCGAACTTCGGATACCCGACTTCGACCGATGCGCCGTCCTCGATGTCGTCGGGAATCTCGACCGTGGCCTGCACGTCGGGCACCTCGTAGAACTGCGCGTCATCGAGCAACGGCGAGGAGGCGACCGCGATGACGTAAGTGCCACGCGGAAGCTCGAGGCCCCAGCCGTCCGGCCCGACGAAGGCGACGGTATCGACGACCCCGCCATTCATGCCGGTGCCCTCGATATGGAATGGAATCTTGGAATCGACCAGGTCGTAGCCGGGTGCGTCGACCTGCACCCAAACGGCATGGGTGACGAGCGCCTCCTGGTGCAGACGATACTGGTAGACGAACCATGCCGCGGCCGCGACGAGCGCACAGGTGACGAGCAGCACGAGGAAGACGACAAGCCCGCGATGCTTGCGCGGAGGCTCTACGGTCGATTCGCCCGCAGCCTGCGCATCCTCTGCGTCCGGGGTTGTCCGCGTCTTGGGCGTGAAGGCGGCATCACCGGCGGTGGCGTCTTCGGGAAGTATGGAATGCTTGCCGACCTTGAAGGGCACGTCGTCAGCCATGACGTCGGGTACGACGTCGGAAAGCTCGACGGTCTCGTCAGGCGAGAGGTAGAGATTCCCCGTATTGCCCGCAAGCTGGAGTTCCTGCGTCAGGTCGGTGTCACCCGGACAGGTGAACTCACGGGTTTGTTCGTCGTCGCGTTCTTCCATGGACCCTACTTGACGACGAGGACCGGCAAGTCCACGCCTCGCAAGACGGCCGAACTCACGGAGCCAAGCGCCGCACGGATGACGCTCAGACCGCGCCTACCCATGACGATGCAGTCGATGTCATTCTCACGCGCGTAATCGCAAATGACCTCCTGCGGGCGACCGTTCTCGATGACGATCTGGATGTCGATGTTGGCGGGAACGCTCGCGAAAAAGCCCTGGATTTGCGTCTGCACGCCCTTACGATGTTCGTTGTTGTAGTTGTCCCGGGTGGCGCTCAGCACCTCGGCGTCGATCTTGGGCACGCCGGCCATGCGGGCGGCGACCTCGAAGGTCGAGTCGTCGAAGTTCATGGGAGCCGCGACCTTGAGTACCGTGATCACGACGGGCACGTTCGAGCTCGACATCTCGATGGCGGCTTGGAGTGCGCGCTGCGAGGGCTCGGAACCGTCAAAGGGAACGAGGATGTTTCGGTACATGACGACCTCCCATTCATGGTGTGACCTTGGTGTCATTATACTCCATGACGATAGCAAAAAAATGCGGAGGGGCACGAGTAATCGTGCCCGATAATGGGCCTATTTACACAGGCCCCCACATGGATGAGGCCATCGTCACAGGAAGAACACGAGGCTGTCGATGATGAACACCGGTATGAGAAAGACGAGCGCCCAGCCTATGTAGCCGAAGAAGCTCGGCATCCTGACGCCCGCGCCCTCGGCGATGGACTTGACCATGAAGTTGGGGGCGTTGCCGATGTAGGTGACCGCTCCCATGAACACGGCGCCGGCAGATATCGCGAGCAGGATGGCAGGGTCGACCATGCCGACCGTGGTGGCGACGGCGCCTGCGGCGTCGGTGCCGAGGGCGCCTGCCGTCGTGAGGAACACGACGTAGGTGGGCGAGTTGTCGAGGAACGAGGACAGGGCTCCCGTGGCCCAGAAGAAGCCGAGCGGCGAGTCCAGGCCGAGGCTCCCGCCGTAGGCGCGCAGGATGGCGAGCGCCGGGATCATCGTGACGAAGATGCCGATGAAGAGCTTGGCGACCTCGGCGATGGGCGCCCACTCGAAGTTGTTGCGCGAGCGGTCGGACTTGGACGTGGTGACCCACGAGAGCACCATGGCGACGCAGATGAGCGCGATCTGGGCGGCGTACTCGAGGCCGACGTGCACGCCGAGCACGTCGACGCCGAAGGTCCTGCCCGTGGCGGGGTCGACGAACACGTCGAGCTGCGGGATGAGGCCATTGAGGATGACGCCGGCGATGATGACGAGCAGAAAGAGGAGGTTGTGCCAACCCTGCAGGTGGATGGGCACGCGGTCGTCGGCGCGAGTGAGCAACTCGAGCTGGCGGTAGTTATCGCGCCCCTCCTTGCGCATGAAATAGCGATCAACAAGCACGAACAGTCCGATGAGCAAGACGACGTTGACGAGCAGCACCGGCCAGATGTGCTCGAGCGTCCAGAAGAACGGCACACCACGCAAGTAGCCGAGGAACAGCGGCGGGTCGCCCAGGGGCGTGAGGCAGCCGCCGGCATTGGCGACGAGGAAGATGAAGAAGATGACGATATGGGCGCGGTGCTTGCGCCAGAGGTTGGCGCGCAGCAGCGGGCGTATGAGCAGCATGGCCGCGCCCGTCGTGCCCACCCAGCTCGCCAGGAGGCTGCCGATGAGCAGGATGACGACGTTGTTCCTGGTGGTGCCGGCGATGGTGCCGCCGACGTGTATGCCGCCGGCCACAACGTAGAGACCCATGAGCAGGACGATGAAGGGTATGTAGTCGCCGATGATGACCTCGGCGAGCTGCTCGGCCGTGACCTCGGGGCCGTAGGCGAACAGGAACGGCACGAGGAACGCGAGCGCCCAGGCGAGCGCGACGAGCAGCTGGTGCCTCTCCCACCACTCCGCCTTGACGAGCGGGAAGATGGCGATGGAGAGGAGCATGCCCGCGAAGGGAACGATGCTCCATATGGGAAGTGTTTGGCCAAGTTCCATAGGATATTCCAGAGCGCTTTAGTACAATCGAGTGCTAACTATACCATTGCGTGTGTGGCATGGCTAACAAAAACGCACGTCAAAATGCTGAATCGTGTCGTACTGAAAGGATGATTTATGGTCAAACTCACCGAAAAGGGAGTCTATCTTGTCGATGGAACGCAACTCGTCCCCGAAGGCGAGGAGGGACGCCTTGACCAACTTGGTGTCACGTCCGAGGAAAGGGCCCATGCCAAGGAGGGCACCATTGCTCACGGCATACTTGCCGCGCATACCATCACGAACGACCTCGAGCACCTCAAGATCAAGTTCGACGCGATGGCGAGCCATGACATCACCTACGTCGGCATCATCCAGACCGCACGCGCATCCGGCATGGAGCGCTTTCCGCTGCCCTACGTGCTCACCTGCTGCCATAACTCGCTGTGCGCCGTAGGCGGCACGATTAACGACGATGACCACTTCTTCGGGCTTTCGGCCGCCAAGAAGTACGGCGGTATCTACGTCCCGCCCCACATCGCCGTCATCCACCAGTTCATGCGCGAGAACTTCGCCGGCTGCGGCAAGATGATCCTCGGCAGCGACTCTCACACGCGCTACGGCGCGCTCGGCACCATGGCCATCGGCGAGGGTGGCGGCGAGCTCGACAAGCAGCTGCTCGGCGACACCTACGACATCGACTACCCGGACGTCGTGGCAATCTATCTCACGGGCACACCGCAAGCTGGCGTGGGCCCCATGGACGTCGCGCTCGCCATCGTGAGCGCCGTCTACAAGTCCGGCTTCGTGAAGAACAAGGTCATGGAGTTCGTCGGCCCCGGCATCGCCTCGCTTCCCACCGATTACCGCAACGGCATTGACGTCATGACGACGGAGACCACCTGCCTGTCAAGCGTCTGGCAGACCGATGCCGACACCAAGGCGTGGCTCGAACTGCACAGGCGCGGCGACGACTACCGCGAGCTCAAGCCCGCACGCATCGCCTACTACGACGCACTCGTAGAGGTCGATCTGTCGGCCATCAAGCCGATGATCGCGCTCCCCTTCCACCCCTCCAACGCCTACACCATCGACGCGCTCTACGAGAACCTCGAGGACATACTGCGCGAGACCGAAGCGGCTGCCGAGAAGGTTGCCGAGGGCCGCGCGCACTTCAGCCTGCTCGACACGGTGACGAGCGATGGCAAGCTCGCCTGCCAACAGGGCGTCATCGCCGGATGCGCCGGAGGCACCTACTCCAACATCGTCGAGGCGGCCCATGCGCTCAAGGGGGCATCGACCGGCTATGACGAGTTCTACCTCTCGGTCTATCCGTCCTCGCAGCCCGTCTTCGTCGACCTCGACCGCAAGGGGCTGCTCGCCGACCTCATGGATGCCGGCGCCATCGTGCGCACGGCGTTTTGCGGTCCCTGCTTCGGCGCGGGCGATACCCCGGCGCATAACGCCCTGTCCATTCGCCATGCGACGCGCAACTTCCCCAACCGCGAGGGCTCCAAGCCGCAAAACGGCCAGATGGCCGCCGTGGCGCTCATGGACGCCCGCTCGATTGCCGCGACGGCAGCAAACGGCGGCAAGCTCACGAGCGCGACCGAGCTCAACTGCTGGGGCGACATCCCCGCCTACAACTACGATGACCGCACCTATCAGTCCCGCGTGTACTGGGGATACGGCAAGGCCCACGAGGAGCAGGAGCTGCGCTACGGCCCCAACATCAAGGATTGGCCCGAGCTCGAGGCGCTGGCCGACAACGTCCTGCTCCGCATCGTCTCCAAGATCGAAGACGAGGTCACGACGACCGACGAACTCATCCCGAGCGGCGAGACCTCCTCGTATCGCTCCAACCCGCTCGGCCTGGCCGAGTTCACGCTTTCGCGCCGCGACCCCGACTACGTGCGTCGCGCCAAGCAGGTGCGCGACTTCGAGCAGACGCGTCTGACCGGTGCCACGCCCGACGAGCTCTCCGGGGTCTACGAGGCCATCCACGGCATCAACGGCTTCGAGGACCTCGATGTGCAAGCCATCGAGCTCGGCTCGACCATCTACGCGCGCAAGCCCGGCGATGGCTCGGCCCGCGAGCAGGCGGCAAGCTGCCAGCGCGTGCTCGGCGCCCTGGCCAACATCGTCGAGGAATACGCCACCAAGCGCTATCGCAGTAACTGCATGAACTGGGGTATGCTTCCCTTCCAGTACGCAGGCAGCGCCGACGTGTTCCATGTGGGCGATTGGATCTTCGTACCGAACATCCGCGAGGCACTTGACGGCGAACTCGACCATATCCGCGCCTTCGTCATCGGTGACGGAGCCGCGCGCGAAATCGAGCTGTCGATCGCCGGCATGACGAACGAGGAGCGCGCCATCGTCAAGGCGGGCTGCCTCATCAACTACAACAGGGACAAGTAGATAATGAGACAAATGTGTCAGACACATTTGTCTCATTTGGAATAGAATCGATAGTCACGCACAAGGCGCGGCCGATATGGATGGAGATGATTGCCGTGACGCAGAAGAAGGACCTGGATTGGGGCGAGCTGAGCTTCAGCTACATGGAGACCGATTTCAGCTACGTCTGTGAGTACAAGGATGGCGCCTGGGGCGCGGGAGAGCTTACGCCCGACCACAACATCACCATCAGCGAGTGCGCCGGTATCCTGCATTA
>CATLBX010000074.1 GCA_949879855.1 uncultured Coriobacteriia bacterium | reverse complement strand
GGCCTCGTCAACGCTGTTCCAGGTGATGATGGGGAGTATGGGGCCGAAGATTTCCTGGGCCATGACGGGATCGTCGAGAGTGACGCCCGTCAACACCGTGGGCTCGATTTGCAGCGTCGAGGCGCTGCGTCCGCCGCCGATGGCAATCTGGCTGCTCGGCGGGCACTTGTCGATGAGGGCGCACACTTCCTCGAAGTGCTTCTCGTTGATCATGTGGGGGTAGTCGGGGCTCGCGAGTATGTCCGTGCCGTAGAACTTGTGCAGGTACTTCCCGAGCTGCTTCACGAACTCGTCAGCTACGCTCTCGTGCACGAGAGCGTAGTCGGGTGCCACGCAGGTCTGTCCCGAGTTGAGGCACTTGCCCCAGGCGACGCGTTCCGCCGCGCGGCGAATGTTCGCGCGCTTGTCGATGAATAGCGGGCTCTTGCCGCCAAGCTCGAGCGTGACGCTCGTGAGGGAGTCAGCCGCGTGCTTCATGATGAGCTTGCCGACGCGCGGACTGCCCGTGAACATGATCTTGTCGAAGGTGACCTCGAGCAGCCAGTCGTTCATCTCGTTGCTGCCGTGGAGGCAGAAGACGTAGCGCGAGTCGAAGACCTCCTCGCACATCGTGCGGATAAACGCGCTCGTATGCACGGATGTTTTCGATGGCTTCATGATGACGCAGTTACCGGCGGCGATGGCATCGACCAGCGGCACGAGCGCCAGCTGGATGGGGTAGTTCCACGGCGAGAGCACGGCCGCCACGCCAAACGGGTACGGGTAGACCTTCGACGTTGCCGGAAAGTTCATGAGCGGCGTGCGCACGTGCTTGGGGCGCGCCCATTTGTGCACGTGTTTGATGCAGGTGCGAATTTCGTCGTAGACGAGGCCGAGCTCGGTGGCGTAGGACTCGAATGCAGATTTGCCCAGGTCTGCATGCAACGCGTCGAGGACGTCTTGCTCATGGGCGCGTAGGTATGCGCCAAGGCGGTTGAGCTGCCGGATCCTGAAGTCGACGGGCAGCGTCTCGCCGGTTTCGAAATAGGCGCGCATGTCGTCGATGATGCCCTGGACGTCTGCCGCCGAGTTCACGGGTTTCTCGTAAAGATTCATGGCTTCGTCCCTTCTCTTGGATGGCGCCTAGATGCGCCGAATGATGTCCCAGCCCGCCATGGTGATGCAGTTGGGAACGACCTTGCCAATGAGGCGCAAGGCGCATGACTGTGGGCTAGCCGTTGCGACCGCCAGGTGCAGCTTGTTCGCGGTGAGCGCACGCGACACGACGGTCGAGGCTTTTTGCGCGCCCAGGAGATGGCGCACGTCGTGGCCGCCGCCGGATTCGCGGGCGACCTTCTCGAAGCCGGTCTTGACCCAGGTGGGGCATAGCGCGGTCGCGGTGATGCCCGTGCCGTGCAGCTCCCAGCGCAACGCGCGCGTGTAGCGCAGCACGAAGGCCTTGGTGGCCGCATATACGTTCATGTGTGGAAGCGGGACGAAGGCGGCTGCGGATGCGACTTGCACGATGTGCGCACCGCGATTCATGTAGGGCAGCGTGGCGTGGGTCATGTCGACGAGTCCGCGGCAGTTCAGGTCGATCATGGAATCGACAGCTTCGTCCGAGATGGTCTGCCAATCGCCGAACTTGCCGAAGCCGGCGGCGTTGACCAGGTAGCGCACGTCGGGGTCGAAATCGGCCAGGCGCTGTTTGATGGCGGCGATGTCTGCCTTGCTCGTGAGGTCGGCCACGACCGGGACGGCCGGCGTGTCGAGCTGCTTCGCGACTTCGTCTAGCGCGTCGGCCTTGCGCGCGACGAGCCATATCTCATCGACTTGCTGGAGGCGATCAATCTGGCGGGCAAACTCGAGTCCCAGACCGGACGAGGCCCCTGTCACAATCGCAACGCGCTTTCTCAGGTGCTGTGCCTCGGTATCCATAATGTCAAACCTCCCAGTCAGATTAATATCAGACGGCGAATAATGACATTATAGTCTTCTGAGACGAAAAATGAGACAAAGTGGTCAGACACACCTGTCTCATTTTCTAAAGCTGTTCCACCAGGTTGTTGGTCTCGCGGGCGATGCGGATCTCCTCGTCGGTCGTGACGATGCAGATCTTGATGGGGCTGTCGTCGATGGAGATGATGCGGTTGACGCCTATCTGGCCCGTCACGTCGTTGCGCTCCTTGTCCAGGATCATGCCCATGTGCGCGAGTCCGTCAAAGATGCGCTCGCGCAGCTCGGCCGAGTTCTCGCCGATGCCGGCCGTCATGACGACGGCGTCCGTGCGCGTCATGGCCGCGTAGAAGCCGCCGATGGCCTTCTGGATGCGGTACACGTACATGTCGATGGCCAGCTCGGCCTGCTCGTTGCCCTCGCGCGCGGCATCGAGCACGTCGCGCATGTCGCTTGACAGGTCCGAGATGCCGAGGACGCCGCTCTCGCGGTTGAGGATGGCGTCCATCTGGTCGAAGTCGATATGCTCGCGGCGCATGATGTAGGTGATGATGGCCGGGTCGATGGAACCGGAACGCGTGCCCATCATGAGGCCTTCGAGCGGCGTGAACCCCATGGTGGTGTCGATGGACTTACCATGGTTCACGGCGGTGATGGAGCCGCCGTTGCCCAGGTGACAGGTGATGAGGCCGAGGTCCTTGAGCGGGCGCCCGAGAAGGTTGGCGGCCTGCTGGGCCGCATAGCGATGGCTGGTGCCATGGGCGCCGTAACGACGGATGCGATAGTCCTCGTAATAGCGCATGGGCAGCGGGTACATGTACGCCTTGGGCGGCATCGTGGTGTGGAAGGCGGTGTCGAACACGGCGACCTCGGGCGTGTTGGGCATGAGCTCGCGCATCATGTCGATGCAGGCGTCGGCGGGCGGGTTGTGGAGCGGGGCAAGCTCCTCGACGATCGAGAGCTTTTCACGCACGTCATCGTCGATGAGCGTCGCCTTGCTGAAGTACTCGCCGCCGGCCACGACGCGGTTGCCGATGGCGTCGATCTGCTCGAGGCCGCTGATGGGGCTCTCGGGGTCTTCGACGAGGATGTCCAGAAGCTTCTCGAGGCATTGGGGAACGGTGAGCCCCGCCACCTTGTACGTGGTCTTTTCGAAGTCCGGCGCGAACGAGACGTTCATGAACGCTTCGGGCGTTCCCACCTTTTCGGCCAGGCACTTCATGAGGGATGCCTTGTCATCGGTCTCGATGATCTGGCATTTCAGGCTAGAGCTTCCGGCATTCACGACCAATACGAGCATCGGTGTCCTCCTTGGGTTCTATGGATTCACCGTAGTGTAGCGGAATGAGACAAGTGCACAGGGTATTTGTCTCATTTTGCAGGCCAGCGCTTTTTGGGCTACTTCTCACCCCCTCCTTTCACCCCCAAGTTCATTCCCGACGTGTCATGAATGCGCGCGCGGCGCTCCATAGACTGCATTTGTCGGCGGGAACTCGTCAGCTCGCCGAATCAGCTACTCAAACGAGAGAAGGAGAAAGGCGGTCATTCATGGAAGAAATGAAAGCTGCCCCGGTTGTGAAACTGGATACGCTCTCCGACGTCAACGACATCGGAAAGCCCTGGCGTTACGAGGAGGACGGCCTTACCGTCACGCGCCTGTCCCCGTGGTCGGCTCCGGGATGCCATCCCACCGGTTGCGGCCTGAAGATCTACACCGACGGCGAGGATCGCGTGGTCAAGGTCGAGGGTGACGAGAACCACCCCGTCACGCAGGGTCGTCTCTGCGTGCGTTGCCTCACGCTCATGGACTACATGTACAATCCCTCCCGCATCATCTACCCGATGAAGCGCGACCCGGAAAAGCGCGGCGACGCCGATGCGTGGGAGCGTTGCACCTGGGACGAGGCCGTGGCCATCATCAAGGAGAACTACGACCGCATCACCAAGCAGTACGGTCGCGAGAGCTGCGTGTGCTTCACCGGCACCGGTCGTGAGGGCGGTACCTTTAACCCCTACGGCTCGGTCATGCTCGGCACGCCCAACTATTGCTACACGCAGTCGGGCTACGCCTGCTACATCCCGCGTCTGGCCGCCTCGAGCTACATCATCGGCTCGGCCTACCCCGAGATCGACTACGCCTGCGCATTGCCCGGGCGCTTCGACGATCCGGCCTACGAGCTGCCGCAGTGCCTCATCATGTGGGGCAAGATGCCGCTGTCGTCCAACGGCGACGGCCTCTTCGGCCATGCCGTCATCGACATGATGCGCCGCGGCACGCGCCTCATCATGGTGGATCCGCGCATGAACTGGCTCGCGAGCCGCGCCGACATCCACCTGCGCCTGCGCGCCGGCACCGACACGGCGCTGGCCATGGCGATGCTCTCGGTCATCATCAACGAGGGCCTCTACGACGCCGAGTACGTCGAGTACTGGTGCTACGGCTTCGACGAGCTCAAGGCCCGCCTCAACGATCCCGAGAAGGGCATGACCGCCGCCAAGGCCGCCGAGATCTGCGGCATTCCCGAGGAGAAGATCGTGGAGGCGTCGCGCATGTACGCCCAGGCCAAGCCCGCGTGCATCTCCTGGGGCCTTGCCATCGACCAGAAGGCCAACGGCATGCAGGCCGGCCAGTGCATCCTCGACCTCATGGCCATCACCGGCAACGTCGACGTGCCCGGCGGCAACGTCCTGGGCGACGTGACCTCCGGTCTCAACGAGGTCGGCTTCGGTTTCGAGAAGGGCGTCGGCGACCTGGTGGGCGAGATGATCGGCCTGGCCGAGTATCCGGCGTACTGCAACCTCATCATGAACGCCCATGCCGACCTCATGCTCCAGACGCTCGAGACCGGCGAGCCCTATCCCATCAAGTTCGGCATGTACTGCGGCAACAACCTCATGTCGTGCACCTCGGCTGAGCCCAAGCGCTGGCATGACGCCATCCTCAAGTCGCTCGAGTTCTGCTTCACCATCGACACCTTCATGACGCCGTCGGCCCAGGCCTCGTGCGACGTGTTCCTGCCGCTGGCCGCATCGGCCGAGCGCGAGGGCACGACCTTCACGCACTACGGCGCCTCCATGGGCATCAAGGGCTTCTCGCAGGCGGCCACCCGCACGGGCGAGGCGCTGACCGATGCCGAGGCGTGCTTCAAGCTGGGCAAGGCGCTCAACCCGCAGTGGTGGACCGATTACGACACCGTCGAGGACTTCATCAACCACCTGCGCCTGTCCAACAAGTTCAAGTTCCGCGAGGTCGCTCCTGCCGTGTACGTGCAGGACGAGGTGACCTACCGCAAGAACGAGTGCGGAAAGCTGCGCGCTGACGGCAAGGTGGGCTTCAACACCCCCACGGGACGCATCGAGCTCTACTCCACCATCTTCCAGCAGTTCGACGACGACCCGCTGCCCTACTACGACGAGCCGCAGTACAGTCCGGCCAACACGCCGGAACTGCTGAAGGACTATCCCTTCGTGCTCACCACGGGCGCGCGTCCCTACGCCTTCTTCCACTCCGAGAACCGCCAGATTCCGTTCTGCCGCGAGCTCAATCCCGACCCCATCGTTGAGGTCAACCCCAAGACGGCCAAGAGGCTTGGCATCGCGGACGGCCAGTGGTGCGAGATCTGGAACCAGTTTGGCAGCTGCAAGCAGAAGGCGAAGCTCACCGAGACGGTGGACGAGAACACCATCCACTGCCAGCACGCCTGGTGGTTCCCCGAGGAAGACGGCAGCGAGCCCAACCTCTACGGCAACTGGCGCAGCAACGTCAACAACCTTGTGCCCAACTTCCACTTTGGCAAGCTTGGCTTTGGCGCGCCGTTCAAGTGTCTGCTGTGCAACATCAAGCCCATTGACGAATGCCTCGACACCGACATGGACGAGGTCTGGACGAAGTTCAAGAGGGAGGATCAGTAATGAGCAAGGAAGCATACGGACTCCTCATCGATTACGAGTACTGCTCTGGCTGCCAGAGCTGCGAGGTGACCTGCAAGGAGACCCACAACTATCCCGTGGGCAAGTGGGGCATCCGCGTGCTCGAGGAGGGGCCGTGGGAGATCGAGGACGGCACGGGCGTGTTCGACTACAACTACGTGCCCGTCCCCACCGACCTGTGCGACCTGTGCGTCGCGCGTACCGCGAAGGGCCGCGAGCCGGCCTGCGTGCACCACTGCCTGGCCAACGTCATCACCTATGGTCCCATCGTGGAGCTTGCCGAGAAGATGACCCAGAAGAGCAAGCAGGTCCTGTGGTTCCCGCAGTACAAGCCGCTTGCCGCCAAGGGCAAGTTCGTGCCCACGAAGAAGAGCAATTCCGAGGGCGTCGGCGGGGCCAAGGTCGAAGTCGAGGCCAACGAGAGCTGGTCGACCGCCGCGCATCGTCGCAGCGATGACGACCACTTCGAGATGGGCCTCGTGGAGTAGGGCTGGCGCGATGACTCCGAGGACGGGCGGCAATCCCACGCCCGTCCTCAATCCCTCCCGGAGGGCGGTCCTCCAGTCACGACCGCCCTCATCCATGTGATGACGACGTCTTCGAAGGAGCGACCATGAAGAACAACAGCCGATTTGGCCAGGCCGCGTTCGTGCACTACCGTGGCGGCGTCGAGGGCGAGGAGCCCTTTGACGACCGTTCCTCGGGGGATCCGGTCAAGATAATCCTGGGCGCAGGCGCGGTCATTCCGGGCATCGAGGACGTGCTGAGCGAGATGGAAGTGGGCGAGGAGCGCACGGTTACCGTGGCGCCCGAGGATGCCTACGGCCGTCACGACCCCGATGGGGTGCAGGTCTACCCGCGCACGATGTTCCCGTTTGGCGACGAGCTCGAGGTGGGCAGCGCGTTCAAGTGGACCAACCCCGCCTCAGGCATGCCGATTCCGGTACGCGTGATCGAGGCCACCGATTCGACCGTGAAGGTCGACTTCAATCATCCGCTTGCCGAGAAGACGCTAGTATACTGGCTGAAACTGGAAGACCTGGTCGGCTAGGGACGCCTCGGCCATGAACTGCTTTCCGTGCAAGGGGCCGGGCTGCAACGGGTGCGGCAAGTTTGACCGGACGTTCAAGATGACGCGCTCCGGACGGGCGTTTCGGTGCTCCGCATGCGGTGGCACCATAGACGCCGACACGGGCATGTGCGTGGACTGCGGCCACGTGGCCTATGCGCCGCCAGGTCAACGCGGAAGATCGAGGGGTTCCGATGGACACGATGAAGTCCCAGGGTCAGGCGGCATGGCATGCTGAGCATGGACGTGACCTCCCGTTTCTGAAGAAGAAGTTCCAGCCTCCCCGGATGAAGGGCAAGTACGCCCTGGTCCCGGAGGAGCGCATCACGCCCCTGGTCATGGACCTGGACGCGTGGGACATCTGCCTCGTCGCGTCTTCGGCCGGCACGGGCAAGACGGCTCTGCTATCCCAGTGGTACGACGAGTTCGCGCGACGCGAGGACGATGTCGTGTTCTGGGTGAGCCTCGATGCCAACGACGCGTCTCCGCTGCGCTTCATGCGGGGCCTGCTGGAGGCGTTCTCCGCGTTTGACGATTGCTTCTCCGACGTTGTCCCATCCCTTGCGGACCCGTCGGATGCCGAGGCCCTTGCCATCACCCTCATCAACTGCGGTGATGCGGCGTTCGAGCATGTCGGGCACGCCGTCGTCATACTCGATGGCTACGAGCAGGCCGCATCGACCGAGCTTGCCGAGACAATCGCCTATTTCAATCGATACATCGCGGATAACGTGCGCCTTATCGTCGCGGGCACGTACATCCCCTCCGTCCTGTCCGACCTCGCCCTCGAGTGCGAGGTGCTCGAATTCGGCACACAGGACACGCGTTGGGACGAGCGACGTCTGGCGCTGCTCAGAGAGCAGCTTGGCCTCACGGCTGCCGATATCGAGGCCATCGGCTCCTATGACCTGGCGCAGACGCCCCTGGGCCTTTCCTTCGTCCGCTATGCACTCGACCGCCAGACGGCCGTCAAGCCGGCATCGGAGGTCCTGCGCGCATGCTGCAGGCGCTTCTTCGAGCGAGAGCTCGTGGGGCGCGTGTCCGAAGCGGACATGGAGCTCCTGCTCTGCGCGTCGCTTACGGACACGGCGAACGCCGAGCTTTGCGACCAGCTCATGGAGACAAGCGGCTCGGCAGCGCGATTTGCCGACCTCGAGCGTAAGAACCTCTTCGTGGCCGCCATGCCCGAGCCCAACACCTGGGAGCTCGCACCGCAGTTGCATGCATACCTGCGCGATTTGCTGCTATCGCGGGAGCTATCGTGGCTTCAGAAGCTCGCCATGAGGGCGAGCAACTGGTATCGCGAGCACAATGACATGCTCCGTCACGGCAAGTACCTTGCCATGGGAACGGAC
>CATLBX010000073.1 GCA_949879855.1 uncultured Coriobacteriia bacterium | reverse complement strand
ATGCAGATGGAAGAGGGGCTTGATACGGGCGCCTACCATACGCTCGGTGCCGTCGAAATTGGTCATAAGACGACCGAAGAACTCCTGCACGAGCTTGCCGAAATCGGCGCGACGGGACTTCTCGAGGCGCTGCCGCAGATCGAGGCGGGCACCTACGAGTGGTTCGAGCAGGACATCGAGTTCGTGACCTACGCCGAGAAGGTTGCCAAGGACGAGACGCTTCTGCGCCCCGGCCTCACCAGCGCGGAGTTCCTGCGGCGCGTCCAGGCGTCCTCGCATCGCACTCCCTCGCGCTGCGTGATTTGCGGCCGCAGGGTCACCATCCTGCGCGCCCATCCCGCGGACATCGTTCTGGAGCAGGGTGAGGTCGTGCTCGAGAAGAAGCACATATACCTGGGTCTCAAGGGCCGTGCCGTCGAGATTGACGAGGTCAAGCCCGAAAACAAGCGCGAGATGCCCGCCCGTGCCTGGATTGCCGGCTTGCACGGCTGCGATGACCTGACCTGGAACGTCCTGCCCGAGTACTATCACAAGCTTCCCGTCTATGGCTAGACGGCGTGCGGACAGGGCTACACCCGCTCGCCTGCTCGCCCTCGAGCTCACCCGAGAGGTTCGGGAACGCGATGCCTATCTGCGTGAGCTCGTGAGCGCCGAGCGGACCGTGACCGACCTTCCTGCCGAGGAATTCGACTTCGCCCAGGTGCTGGCCTTCGGCGTCGTGATGTGCAAGGGCATGCTCGACGAAGCCATCGACCGCTCGCTCTCCTCGCCACGCGACGTGAGGCCCAAGGTGCGCGATTGCCTGCGCATCTCGGCCTACGAGTTGCTCTTCCTGCACAAGCCCGCGCATGCGGTCGTGGACCAGGGCGTCGAACTCGTGCGGTATGTGACGCCGCGTGCCACCGGTCTTGCCAATGCGGTGCTGCGCAGGATGGCCCACGATGCGCGTGAGTTTCCCTGGGGGGATGGGGCCACCGATGATGCGGCCTGGGCGCGCTCCTATGGTATGCCGCTGTGGCTTGCCAAACGTCTGGAAGTCCAGTACGGCCGCGAACAGGCAAGCGCCATCATGGAGGCTGATTTGCGCCCTGCTCCGCGCTATCTACATGACAATCCCTTCGATCCGGACAATCCCTTCGCCTGCGACCTGTCGGCCCAGCGCGTGGCAAGCCTCGTGCCGCTTGAAGGCTCCATTCTCGAGATAGGGGCGGGACGGGGCACCAAGACCATGTTGCTCGAAAGCTGCGCTGTCGAGAGCCTGGGGCATACCGTGCCCATTCACGCCATCGAGCTCCACGAGTACCGCACGCAACTGCACCGCGAGCGCATGGAACAGATGGGCATCGAGGGCGTGCTCTCGCTTACGGGCGATGCGCGCAAGCTTGATGCCATCGATGGCGTGCTGCCGCACTACGACGCCGTGCTCCTCGACGCGCCCTGTTCGGGCACGGGCACGATGCGTCGCCATCCCGAGATTCGCTGGAAGCTCACGCCCGAAGACGTGGACGAGCTTGCCGAGCTGCAGCGCACGCTTCTCGCCGAGGCGGCGCGTCATGTCGCAGCAGGCGGAACGCTCGTCTACGCCACGTGCAGCATACTCGATGAGGAAAACCAGCAGGTCGTCGATGCCTTCCTCGCCACGCAACCCGAGGGCACCTGGGAGCGGGGAGAGGGTTCGTTCGCGTCGATTCCCACCCTCGAAGGCCCCGATGGTCATTTTGCTGCCGTGTTCAAGCGCGTGGTGTGAGAACGCGCATCGGCAGAGGGCCTCGCTCCGACGGTCACTTCCCGACGGCCCGCTCCCCTAGGCCTTCGCTCGACAGCCTGCTGACGCACTCAGACATTCTTTTCGCTCGGAATATTCTATGTATGTCTATTAAAAATCTGTAAACGGTCATATAATACTCGCAAACGGTTCATGCGAGAGCTGTTGCAAACATCAAACGGATAGATAGGAGAGCGCTATGAAAGGGAGTCCTGAACTCATTGACAAGCTCAACGAACTTCTCGCCGGAGAAATCACTGCCATCAACCAGTACATGCTGCATGCCGAGATGTGCGAGGATTGGGGCCTTGTCGACCTGCACAAGGAGATCGAGACGCGCGCGATCACCGAGATGCACCATGCCGAAAGGCTCATGAGCCGCATCCTGTTCCTCGAGGGCAAGCCCATCGTGAGCAACCTCAACGAGATTCACATCGGTGCCGAGGTCCCCAAGATGATCGACTACGACCATCAGGCCGAGGTCGACACCGTGCGCGACTACAATGATGCCATTATCCTGGCGGCCGAGGAGAAGGATCATGCCACGCGCGACATCCTCGTCGAGATCCTGCGCGACGAGGACGCACACGTTGACGAGCTGGAAGAGTGGCAAGACATGATCGAGCGCATGGGTCTCGAGAACTTCATCGCCCTTAAGTCACGCAGCGAGAAATAAGCTATCGCGACAATACGGTGCGAGGAAAGCTCCCTTCGGGGAGCTTTCGTCTTTGCACATTGGCAGCGAGCCGGACGCTCGGGCGCGCGGTGCACCGCCCGAGCGTCCATCACCGTGGCTCAATCTCCCGGGCGTCGGTGACGATCGTCTTTGTGTCCTTGTCGAAGCTCTTGATTGCGTAGAGCGTGAAGTGCTCGTCGACACGCGTAAGTGCGTAACCGGCAAGTCCCGTCGTCTTGCTATAGGCCGCCGACATGCCGCCGTCGATGCAGATGACACGACCGCCAGCCTTGACGGGATCCTCGCCATCCTTGGCCTTGACCGGCACGTGACCGCAGATGATGCGCGCGTGAGCGGGGTCGAGCCCGAAGTCCTCGAAGACGCGCTCGTAGGGTTCGGTTTCGTCGAGTAGCAGGTAGAAGGCGTTCTTGACCTCCTTGCGTGCGGCCTTGTCCTTGCACAGGTAGATTTCGAAGGTCGCCATCTTGCTCTTGGCAAATAGTGGCGAGCCCGGTCCGAGCCACAAGTACCAGATGAGGTCGCGGCCCTTCTCGCGTAGGGTCTCGTCACTCGAATCGAACGCCGCGCGCACCCAGTCCTGCGCCTCGTCGTAGAGGCCCTTTCCCTTGCAAAGCACACCGTAGATGTCGACTTCTTTGAGCGTGCCATCGTCGTTGAGCGGCACGCAGGCGTGCGCGAGCAGGTCGCCGTCGCATATTTTGTAGAGGCTGCCGCGCTCGAAGAGGAAGCGCACGTGGCGCGCGAGCTTGCCGCAGTCTTGGAACGCACCGACGAGATAGTCCATGACGGCTTGCTCCTCGTTGGTGAGTGCATAAGGCTCGGCCGGATCAACGGTGGGGAAGTGCGTGTCCGTGAGCTCGTAGGTCACGTCATCGACTTCGACGGTCCGTGCGTCGTAGTCGATGCGGTGGAGCAACTTGCGATCGTCGAGTCCAAAATTAGGATACTTGTCTATTAATGCAGCCTCGACCTTGAACTGAAGGATGGCCATGGCCTTCTGGATCTTCACGTTTATCTCGAGTTCCGCAGGTGAGAGGCCTGGATTCGACTTGAGGGCGAATGCCTCGCAGGGGTCATCACCGTAAGCGGAAAGCGCGAATTCTGCGAGTGGCGAGAGGTCGATACCATATGAACTAGTCAATATGTCTAAATTTCCATAGCGCGCACAGTTGCGTACCACGTGGGCAATGCAGCCCGGTTGCCCGAGCGCCGCACCCATCCAGACCACGTCGTGGTTGCCCCATTGCACGTCCGCATGGGGATAATCCATGAGAAGCTCGATGATCTTGTCCGGAGAGGGACCGCGGTCATAGACGTCGCCGACGAGATGCGTCCAGCGCACATCGTCACGCCAGTCTTCGAGCAGGTAGGCAAGGGTGTCGAATTCCCCGTGAACGTCCGAGAGATAGAGCACGCAGCCGCTGTCTTTCATGGGTGACTCCTGTTCCAAGAGGGTATGCGCTGAGTATACACGACGCAATGTGGCACGCTCCGCATCCTAGCGTCGGGCAGGTCGTCGAGCCGTAAGGACCACGAAGTGGGTCGTCGAGGAGCGACCATCGAGGCGAGACGACCTGCCCGACGCGAACCGTTCGCGTGGGAATTTGGCCCAAATCGCGCGAAATCCACAAATTTTTTTGGAAAAACGCCCCACGCCCCGAAGAGCCCATAATTGCGAATGGCGAAAAACGACAACACAACATCTTGTGCTCCGAATCGAAAACCAGGGGAATGAGATGCAGAGCGTGTGGCAGAGTGGGGGATAATTGCCCAGTTTTGTGTTGTGAAGTGGGATTAGATGGGATATTATTCTCGCTGCGACCCCCCAAAGAAACATAGAACTTCAACATAGCCAGGGGGGTCGCCAAATTTTCGGGACGGGCAAGGGGTGTGACGCAATGCGTTTCCGCGGCGAATATCAACATAGCGTTGATAGCAAGGGCCGCGTCTCCCTGCCGGCAAAGTTCCGCAAGGCCCTGCCGGATGAGGTGACCATCGTTCCGGTCTCCAATGCGGATTTCGGCAAGGCGCTATACGTCTTTTCGGACGAAGCGTACGACGAATGGATGGATTCGTTCTTCGACACCGAAGAGGGGGGTTACAACCCGCGCAGCAAGAAGCACATCGCCCTGCACAAGTATCTCAATTCCAGTGCGGAGTCGGTTGCCATCGATGCGGCGGGTCGCGTCAAGCTCTCCCCGAAGCAGTGCGACAAGGTCGGTATCGACAAGAACGTGACCATCATTGGCGAAGGTGACCATATCGAGATCTGGGATAGCCAGGCTCTCGAGGAGTACATGGATTCCATCGACCCGTTCGGCAGCTTCCTGGAAGACTAGGGACGGCACGTTGACAGCTGAATACCGGCACATTCCCGTTCTGCTTCACGAGTGCATCGAGGCACTCGACCTGCACGATGGCGCCACGGCGCTCGATTGCACGCTTGGCGGAGCGGGACACTCTGAGGCCATGGCAAGAAGCATCGCGCCGCACGGTACGCTCATCGGCATCGACCAAGATGACATGGCGCTCGAGGCGGCGGCAAGGCGACTTGGTAGTGCGGGACTTGACTCGGACCCGATCCTGCTCAAGGGCAACTTTGCCGATTTGGATGATCTGCTCGTCACGGCGCGCGTACCAGGCGTCGATGCCGTGCTCTTCGACCTCGGAGTGAGCTCTCCACAATTCGATTTTCCTGAGCGTGGCTTCTCCTACCGAGAAGACGCTCCCCTCGATATGCGTATGGACCCGGGTACACACACCCTAACCGCAGCAGAGATCCTAAACACCTACACCACAGACGATCTCGCCCGGGTTCTGCGCGAATACGGTGAGGAAAAGTGGGCTGCTCGTATCGCGCGCTTCATTGTTGACGCGCGTTGCGAGCAGCCCGTCAATAGAACATTTCAGCTGGTAGACATCATCAAACGAGCAATACCCGCGAATGCGCGGAAGAAGGGCGGGCATCCCGCCAAGCGCACGTTCCAGGCGCTGCGCATCGAAGTGAACCACGAACTCGACGTTTTGTCCCGTGGTCTCGAGGCGGCCATTCGCTGGCTCAATTCGGGCGGCAAGATCGCCGTCATCTCGTACCATTCGCTCGAAGACCGCATCGTGAAGGACTGCTTTCGCACCATGGAGAATCCCTGCACCTGTCCACCGGAGCTTCCGGTGTGCGTATGCGGAAAGAAGCCGGTATTGAAGGTCGAGACCCGCAAGCCGCTCGTACCGGCTGCGGACGAAATTGAGGATAACAACCGGGCGCACAGCGCCCGCTTACGGGTTGCAACGAAGCTTTAATGTAGAAAGGACGCCCGTCCATCATGGCGCAGGCTGCTCGACAATACTACGGCTACTCCCGGTATGCCGCACCTGTCGCACACACGGCGGCTCCCGAGCGTGCGCCGCGCCCCGACGTCCGCGTCATCCCCGGACAGCGCACGTCAAATCCCGCCCTGCAATCCATTTCCCCCGAGCACGCCTTTGCCTTCAAGCTCGCCCTCGTCATCATCGTCACCATAGCGGTGCTGTGTTCCGTGCGCGTGTGGCTTTCCGCGTCCACGGTCGCCATGCTCGATAACGTGAACACCATCGAGAGCACGTTGACGAGCGCCCAGGCAAGGACGAACGAACTCGAGATTCAGCACTCGATTCTGTCGAGCTCGACGCGCATCGAGGAAGAGGCCGTCAAGATCGGGATGGTCGCGCCCGCGAGCGTCAAGTATCTGAAGGTCGTCATACCCGGCAAGGTCGTCTTGAACGTGGATGGATCAATTTCGCTTACGGGCACGCTCCAAAACGTGGAAGACTACATTGCCACGACCACGGGCTAAGGTGCTCTAGATGGGGCGCAGTCGGGACAGAACGCGTAACGCGACACCGGAGCGATGGTCCAGGGACTGGATCATCCTCGTGCTTTTTGCGGTGTTTCTCGTCATCATCGTCGCCAATCTCATATACATCCAGGTCATACGCGGTCCGGAATACGCTCGCATGGCGCAGTCCTCCCACACGACCGAGGTGAGCCTTTCCGCTCGTCGTGGCACGGTCTACGATCGTAACGGCGAGGTCATCGCATCCAACGTCGATGCGACGACCATATACGTGAATCCGCAAGAGGTGACGAACGCCGAGCGCCTTGCAACGGTGCTTGCCGAGGTCCTTGGCCAGGACGCTGGCAAGACCAAGGAGGATTACCTCAAGATCGTCGACCAGCCCGACCTCTCGTTTGCCTACATTCAGCGCAAGGCCGATGTCACGACGGCCGAGACCCTCAAGAACCGTCTCGCCGACGAGAAGCTCAAGGGCGTCCACTACCTCGACGATACCAAGCGCGTGTATCCCAACGGTGACGTGGGAAGCCAGATCGTCGGCATGGTCGATATCGACGGCAAGGGCATCTCGGGGCTCGAACTCGAGTACGACGATCTGCTCAAGGGCGAGGACGGCTCCATCGTCTTCGAGCGCGGCATGAACGACATACCCATCTCGGGTGGCGAGACATCCCGCGTCGATACCGTCGATGGCACGGATATCGTGACGAGCGTCGACATCAACCTGCAGAAGCTCTGCGAGGAGCTGCTGCTGACGACGGTCGAGGACACGGAGGCCCAGGGCGGCAGCGTGACCGTAATGGATGCGGGCACCGGGGAAATCTACGCGGCGTGCTCCTATGCGAAGAAGAGCGACGAGGAGCGCGAAGCCGAGCTCGCGGCCGCCGAAAAGGCGGCGGCTGCCGCTGCGGCTGCCTCGGGCCAACCGGGCGACGGAAGCCTGCCGGGAGATCTATGCGACTACAAGCTCGAAGTCGGCAAGCTCGCTCCCGTGACCGACATCTACGAGCCGGGTTCGACCTTCAAGGCCTTCACCGCCTACTCGGTCCTGGCGAATAATGACGCCATCAACCCTGGTACCACCTACAAGGTTCCCTATGCCCTCGAAGTCTTCGACAAGGTCGTCACCGACTCCCACGACCATCCCTACGAGGACATGACGATCACCGAGATTCTGGCCGATTCGTCCAACACCGGCACGACGCTCATGTCCCGCGAGGTCGACCTTGCCCAGCTCTACGACACGTATCGTGCCTTTGGCATCGGCCAGAAGACCGGATGCGACTTTCCCGGTGACGCTGCCGGCCAGCTTGCGGATTCCCGCGACTGGTATGGCGTGCAAAGCGCCACGGTCACCTTCGGTCAGGGCCTGACCGTCACCCCGTTGCAGCTCGTGCGTGCCTATGGCGTGCTCGAGCAGGACGGCGTGCTGGTGACGCCTCACTTCCTCACGAACGTTCCCAATGACGCGGAAAAGACCGAGAGTCTCATGGCCGACTTGACCAAACGCGAGACCGTGGCCGATGCGGGAGTTTGCCAGGAGGTGAGCGAGATGCTCACCCATGTGGTCACCGAGGGAACCGGCGAGGCTGCCGCCGTGGAGGGCTTTGCCGTCACGGGAAAGACCGGCACGGCCGAGATCGCGAGTGCCTACGGCGGCTACGAGGAGAATGCCTACGTCATGTCGTTTTGCGGTTGGCTCTATGGTTCCTCGAGCGACCTCATCTGCCTCGTGACGGTGAACAGGCCCCATACCATGGCGGGTGCCGGTGGATTATGCGGTCCGGTATTCTCCGAGATCATGACCTATGCCACGAAGCGATACCAGATAGACGCGCAGAGCAAGTAGCGAAGGAGCGAGAAACGACGATGCGAAGTGCATGTAACATAGAAGCGACGTTTGCAGGCGTGCCCCATGTGGCGATGCACAGCGAGAACGGGCCGTACGAGGTCAGCTCGCTCGAGTTCTCGTCGCGAGACGTCAAGCCGGGTGCCCTGTTCTTCTGCGTTCCCGGTACCGTCGTCGACGGACACGACTTCGCAGCCGACGCGCGCGCGCGCGGTGCCGTGGGTCTCGTGGTCGAGCACGAGCTCGAACTTGA
>CATLBX010000072.1 GCA_949879855.1 uncultured Coriobacteriia bacterium | reverse complement strand
ACGATGACGCCGAAAGCGCCCTGCATCTCGGACTGGACGGCCATGGCCGCCGAACGCGCGCCCGTCGTGGTAGTGCCGGCCACGCCCGTGAAGACGGGACGGCCCGCGGCGTTCACGAGCGCCTGCGTGATGACGGGCTGGCAGGTGAAGGGATAGACGGCAAAGACGGCATCGGCATCGCAGTTGCAGATGATCGCGAGGTCGGTCGAGAAGACGAGCGACTTGACGCGACGCCCGAAGAACGAGATGCCCGGACACGCGTCGATTTGCGAGGGGATATGCAACGCAGCGGGCGCATGACGATACGCGCCGTCGATGGCCTTGGGATCGCAGCGCGTGACGATGGCCTCGAGATGGGTGATTTCGGCGGACGAGGTGCCCTGATGCTCGGCATCATGAGCGCGCTTGCCCTTGAGGGCGCGTAGCTTGTGGAGACCCAACTTGTTCTTCATAGACCTGTCCTAACTCGAAGCGCCCTGCGAGCCCTCTCCTAAGTTCGGACAATGATAGCAACTCGCATCGCGTCTTCGATGCTCGCCGCCGATTTTTAAGATGTTTTAAGAACCTCTACGCCTTGGGGTTGCTCAGACGTAGGATGGACCGCCCGAACTCATAGCCAAAGGGCGGCTCGGCCACCCAGTCGGGACGGAAGTCACGCGTGGTCGTGGCCACGCTCGGACCGCGCCGCACGGTGAGGTACTCATCGCTCCAGATGTCGCGGTCGAAGGCGAGCAGGCTCCCGTCCTCGTTCTCGAAGAGCACCGCCTGCACCCACCTGAAGTCGATGAGCTTGCGCGATCCCTTGGCGAGAATCGCCGTGTCCACCACGACGAGCACGTCAGACACCATGAACCCGCACTCCACGCGCATCACGGACTTGCCTGGCGGCGTCCACAGCTCACCCTTGGCGGGCACCGCGCGCAGTATGGCCACTTGCTCCTCGTCAAAGCTCGGACCGAGCGCCAAGGTCTCATGCTCGTTCACGAGATCCACCGCGAAGTCGTCGAAGGCGACGCGCGCCGTCTTGTATATGTGGTCCCCCTCGCCCTCGAGGCAATAGCCCTCGTAGGCGACGAGCTCGCGACCGATGCACGTGCGCAGGAGCTCGAGCGTCATGTCATCGAAGCGCCTGCTGATTTCTATCAGACTCATGACAAAGATGCCTCCCGCTCGCGCGCTCGTAGTATATTGACGCACTAAGCATACTGCATCGACCACCATATGGGAGGATGTTCATGGAACGCGAGAACGCATGGAAGACCTATACGGCCGCGCAACTCGAGGAACTCGAGGCGCTGAGCCGTGATTACATCGACTTCATCTCCGACAACAAGACCGAGCGCGAGTGCACGCAAAGCGCCATCGAGCTTGCCGAGAAGGCCGGCTACAAGCCACTCGCCAAGGCCATCGAGTCCGGCCGGACCCTCAAGGCCGGCGACAAGGTCTGGGCGCACACGCATGGCAAGGCGCTCATCCTCATGGCGCTCGGCACCGATCGGCTCGAGAATGGTTTCAATATCCTCGGCGCGCATATCGACTCGCCACGTCTCGACCTCAAGCAAAACCCACTCTTCGAGAACACCGACCTCGCCCTGCTCGACACCCATTACTACGGGGGCATCAAGAAGTACCAGTGGGTCACGCTCCCGCTGGCCATCCACGGCGTCATCGCCAAGAAGGACGGCTCCATCGTCGAGGTCAACGTCGGCGAAGATCCCGCCGACCCGGTCTTCTGCATCTCCGACCTGCTGCCGCACCTGGGCCAAGAGCAGATGAAGAAGACGGCCTCCGAGGTCATCGATGCCGAGACCCTCGACGTGCTCGTGGGCGGATGGCCGCTGTCCGTCGACGAGGATGCCGAAATCGCCGACGACGCTCCCGCCTGGGAGAAGGTCGCCAAGAAGGAGCCCGTCAAGGCCCACGTACTCAAGGTGCTGGCCCAGAAGTACGGCATCGACGAGGAGGACTTCCTCTCCGCCGAGCTCGAGGTCGTGCCTGCCGGCCGTGCCCGCGAGCTGGGCTTCGACCGCTCCATGGTCATCGGCTACGGCCAGGATGACCGCGTCTGCGCCTACACCTCGCTCATCGCGCAGCTTGCCATCGAGAACCCCGCCCGCAGCGCCGTCACCGTGCTGGTCGACAAGGAGGAGATCGGCTCCGTGGGCGCCACGGGCATGGAGTCGTTGTTCTTCGAGAACACCATCGCCGAAATCATGGAGCTTGCCGGTGAGGGCGGCCAGATTGCGCTGCGCCGCGCGCTCGCCAACTCCAAGATGCTGTCATCGGACGTCTCGGCCGGCCTCGACCCCTCCTACGCAAGTGTGTTCGAGCCCAAGAACGCCGCCTACCTGGGCCGTGGCCTCGTCTTCAACAAGTACACGGGCGCCCGTGGCAAGAGCGGCAGCAACGATACCTCGGCGGAGTTCGTGGCCGAGGTGCGCAAGGTCATGGACGATGCGAACGTCGCGTTCCAGACCGCGGAGCTCGGCAAGGTCGACATCGGTGGCGGCGGCACCATCGCCTACATCCCCGCCAAGTACGACATGGACGTCATCGACAGCGGCGTGGCCGTGCTCTCGATGCACGCCCCCTGGGAGGTCACGAGCAAGGCCGACATTTACGAGGCCCGCAAAGGCTACGAGGCGTTCCTACGCAACGCATAATGAGACAAATACCCTGTGTATTTGTCTCATTTTTCTACTCCGTGAAGTATCCCACGCCACCTTCGATGAGCGGCTGGTAACTCAGATCGGGGATGTTGCGGTACACCCCGTTGCTCCAGCGCTCGGTGTGGCCCATCTTGCCCAGCACGCGTCCGTCGGGGCTCGTGATGCCCTCGATGGCGAGCACCGAGCCGTTGGGGTTCACGTCGAGGTCCATGGACGGCATGCCATCCAGGCCCACGTACTGCGTCGCGATCTGCCCACTCTCGATAAGCTGCTCGAGCGTGTCGTCGTTGGCCACAAAGCGGCCCTCGCCATGGCTGATGGCCACGGTGTGGATATCACCTACCTCGCAGCGCGAGAGCCACGGCGACAGGTTGGACGCCACGCGGGTGCGCACGATACGGCTCTGGTGCCTGCCGATGGTGTTGAAGGTGAGCGTCGGACAGCCGGCGTCCGTGGTGACGATGTCGCCGTAGGGCACGAGGCCGAGCTTGACGAGCGCCTGGAAGCCGTTGCAGATACCGAGCATGAGGCCGTCGCGGTCGTTGAGCAGGCGGCGTACGGCATCGGTGACGTTGGGGTTGCGGAAGAACGCCGTGATGAACTTGGCGCTGCCATCCGGCTCGTCACCGCCGGAGAAGCCGCCGGGAATCATGATGATCTGGCTGTTGTCGATCTTCTCGACGAAGGCCCTGGTGCTCTCGGCCACCGCGTCCGGCGTCAGGTTGTTGATGATGAAGGTCTCGGGCACGGCGCCGGCGCGCTCGAAGGCGAGCGCCGTGTCGTACTCGCAATTGTTGCCCGGAAAGACCGGGATGATGACGCGGGGCTTGGCAAGGTTGCCGCAGTAGGTAAGCGGCACGTGGCTTGCATCGCTGATCATGTCGACGCCGCCACCGTCCTCGCGATAGGGGAAGACGTCCTCGAGCTCATGCTCCCACGCCTCCTGCAGCACGGCCAGGCGCACGGTCTGGCCACCGGCGATGATCGCGTACTCGTCGATGGTCTCGCCCAGCTCGACGACATGCATGTTCTCCGTTGACTCGACGGGCTCGGCACCGGGTGCCAGCTCGACGACGAAGGAACCGTAGGCGTTGACGAAGAGCGTGTCGAGGTCGACGTCCTCGTTGATGCGCAGGCCGATGCCGTTGCCGAGGCACATCTTGAAGAGCAGCTCGGCGTCTCCGCCAAAGCCCGGCGTGCCCACGGCAAGCACCTGGCCGCTGTCGATGAGGCGCTCGACGGTGTCGAGGCATTCGAGCAGACCTGCCTTCTCGGGCATGAGCCCGTCGGCTTCGTAGAACGGGTGGATGCAGAGCACTTCGTGGCCGGCGCCCTTGAACTCGGGGCTCATGGCATGGTCGACCGTGCCCACGGCCGTCGCGAAGCTCACGAGCGTGGGCGGAACGTCCAGGTCCTCGAAGCTACCCGACATGGAGTCCTTGCCGCCGATGGAGCCGACGCCCAGGTCGATCTGGGCCATGAGCGCGCCAAGCAACGATGCAGCGGGCTTGCCCCAGCGCTCGGGGACGTCACGCAGGGAACCGAAGTACTCCTGGAAGGTCAGATACGCGTCCTTGCGCGAAAAGCCCGCGGCGATGAGCTTGGCGACGCTCTCGACGACCGCGAGATACGCGCCCTTGAACTGGTTGGCCGAAGACAGATACGGGTTGAAGCCCCAGGCCATGCCACTGGTCGTCGTGGTCTCACCCAGGACGGGGAGCTTGGCGATCATCGCCATGGGCGCGGTGAGCTGGCGCGCGCCGCCAAAGGGCATGAGCACCGTATTGGCGCCGATAGTGGAGTCGAACATCTCGACCAGACCCTTGTTCGACGCGACGTTGAGGTCGGTGACGACGCTCTTCATGCGCTCGGCGAAGCTCTCGCCCTCCCAGTTCGGGGCGTAGTCCTCACCCGCGGCGATGTGGACGTCCATCTGCTTGGAGGCACCGTTGGAGTTGAGGAACTCGCGGCTCACGTCGACAATCGTGTTTCCGCGCCAGGTCATGACCACGCGCGGCTCCTCGGTCACGGTCGCGATAACGACCGCCTCGACGTTCTCCTCGTTCGCGTACGAAAGGAACTCGTCGACGTCTTCGGCCGCAACGGCGCAGGCCATGCGCTCCTGGCTCTCCGAAATGGCAAGCTCGGTGCCGTCCAGGCCGTCGTACTTCTTGGGAACGCGGTCCAGGTCGATGAGCAGGCCATCAGCGATCTCGCCCGTGGCCACGCTCACGCCGCCGGCACCGAAGTCGTTGCAGCGCTTGATGAGACGGCAGGCGTCCTTGCGGCGGAAGAGGCGCTGCAGCTTGCGCTCAACCGGCGCGTTGCCCTTCTGCACCTCGGCGCCGCAGGTCTCGATGCTCGAGACGTTGTGGGCCTTCGAGGAACCGGTCGCGCCGCCGATGCCGTCGCGGCCCGTACGACCGCCGAGCAAGATGATCTTGTCGCCGGCAGTCGGCGTCTCGCGACGCACGTGGTCTGCGGGCGTCGCACCCACTACGGCGCCGATTTCCATGCGCTTGGCCGCGTAGCCGGGATGATAGAGCTCGTTGACCTGGCCCGTGGCAAGGCCGATCTGGTTGCCGTAGCTCGAGTAGCCATGGGCCGCCGTGGTCACGATCTTGCGTTGCGGCAACTTGCCCGCAAGCGTCTCGTCGATGGGCGTGTGCGGGTCTGCGGCACCCGTCACGCGCATGGCCTGGTACACGTAGGAGCGGCCGGACAGCGGGTCGCGGATGCAACCGCCGATGCAGGTCGCCGCGCCGCCAAAGGGCTCGACCTCGGTGGGATGGTTGTGGGTCTCGTTCTTGAAGAGGAATAGCCAGTCCTCGTCGGTACCGTTCACGTCGACCTTGACCTTGACGGTGCAGGCGTTGATCTCCTCGCTCTCGTCAAGGCCCGTCAGGACGCCCTGCTTCTTCAGGTACTTGGCGCCAATGGTGCCCATGTCCATGAGGCACACGGGCTTCTCGTCGCGCCCGAGCTCGTGACGCATGTCGAGGTACGTGTCGAAGGCGGCCTGCACGATTTCGTCATCGATTTGGACATCCGTGAGCTCGGTGCCGAAGGTCGTGTGACGGCAGTGGTCGGACCAGTACGTGTCGACCATCTTCACTTCCGTGATGGTCGGGTCGCGATGCTCCACGTTGGCGAAGTAATCTTGGAAGACCTTGATGTCGGCCAGGTCCATCGCGAGGCCGCGTTCCTTGATGAAGATGCCCAGGACCTCGTCATCGTAGTCGATGAAGTGCTCGATGACCTCGACGTCAGTCGGCTCGGGATACTCCACCTTGAGCGTCTCGACCTCGTCGAGGGATGCCTCGCGCGCCTCGACCGGATTGATCAGGTAGCGTTTGACCGTGGCGACGTCCTCATCGCTCAGGTCGCCCTCGAGCAGGTAGAGCGTCGCACTACGCACCTCGGGACGCTCGCCGCAGGAGACGAACTGGATGCACTCGCTCGCCGAATCCGCACGCTGGTCGAACTGGCCGGGCAGGTACTCGACCGCGAAGAGCACGGAGTCGTCAGTGAGGGTGGGCAGGCGACGATGCGCCATGTCGACCTGGGGTTCGCTGAACACCGTGGGTACGCAGCGCTCGAAGAGCTCGTCGTCGATGCCCTCGACATCGTAGCGATGGATGGTGCGCAGACTCTCGAGCCCCTCGATTCCGAGTAACGTGCGAAGTTCCGTCTCCAATTGTCTCGACTCGACATCGAATTCGGGCTTCTTTTCGACATAGACGCGAGAAACCATCCCTGAGCCTCCAATTATCTCGTGGCTTATTTGCCACGAGATATCTTACATGAATGGAGCATGTGGTATGGTTTGCACAACGTCTCGACAATGCCAAAGGAGCCACCATGAAGCGCTCGTTCATACTCGTCATCTCCTGCGTTTGCGCGCTTGCCATAGCACTGTTCGCCCTGACCGCCTGCGGTGGCGGTTCGTCGGATTCCTCGAGCAGCTCGGCTTCGAGCTCCGCGTCCTCCTCGGATGCGGGAGGCGCAGACGGCTCCGAGGCGGTCAACCCCGATGACGTCACGGCCTCGAGCATGTCCGCCGACGAGATACGCGGCGTCTTCGAGCAGGCCGTCACCGGCATGAGCGAGTACTACAAGGGCACGACGCCCGTGGGAGAGACGCTCTACTACGCAGGCGGCGCCGATGGCGAAGGTGCCATCCTCGTCCTCATCGTCCCCGAATCCAACGCCTCAGCGATCTTCATCGGCCCGGCGACGGTGGGCGAGGACAACAAGCTGACGGTCACCGACGAGACGACGGGCAGTTCCATCTCCTTTGCCGTCATCGACAACAAAGACGGCACGTACTCGTTCTCCATGGGCGACCAGTACGGCGCGGCGGTGATGAGCAGATGCAGCTCCGCCGAGGTCATCGACGCGCTCACCGAAGTCGTCATGGCGACGAGCGCCGCCCAGGCCGCAGCGGCCCAGGATCCCTCCCAAAGCCAGGAGCAGCCCCAAGAGTAGAAACGTCCCCAACCCACCTGACGCATGAATCGAACTTCCAACCGAACACGCCGGAGCACTTCGAACCGCTCACGTTCGAACCGCCCGCCCATCACGGGCAAGCGCGGGTCGGTCAAGGCCGCCGCGCAACGGCAGGTCAATCGCCGAGGCGCCGTCAACAGCCGTAACCTCAAGCGCGTGAAGACGCCGCACCAGGCATCGCGCATGGTGCTCGTCATCGTGCTGTGCGTCGTCATCGCCATCGCCGGCGCACTGGCACTGCTCTCCCAGACCGACACGGCGAAATACGCCGCCTGCGAGCAATACCGCCCCGTCGTCGAGCAGGCGTGCAAGGATTGCGGACTTGGCACGGACTGGGTGGACTGCCTCCTCGCGGCCATGGTCGTCGAGTCGGGCGGCGACAAGAACGTGAAGAGCGTCCTCAACGTCGATGGCGACATCATGCAGGCAGCCGAGGGCGCCTACGGATGGATCGTCATGAACGGCTGGCCCGAACGCGGCATCTCCGCCGAGTCGACCGAGGCGTCCATCTACGCGGGCGTCATGGAATTCAAGCAGAACCTCCAGCTCTGGGAAGGTTACCTCGGAACCATCACCCCCAACGACGCGACCGAGATCCAGCTCGTCATCCAGGGCTATAACTTCGGCGCAGATGGCTGGTTCACCTGGTGCAAGCAACGGGACGTCCATGCCTACACGGTCGAACTCGCCCGCGAATACTCCGAGACGAAGATGCCGGCAGACGCCAAGGGCACGCCCACGCACGCGCAGAAGTGGCTCACGGCCTACGACGCCATCCACGCGGGGCACTAGCCCCCCTACTACTTCATGCCATACCAGCCGACACCCTCGTATCTCCACCCGATGCTCACGAGGTAATCTCGTTCGACCTCGCTCGTGGTGTAGTTGTGGGATCCGGAGTTATTGACAGGGGCGTTCGGGTCCACGTTGGGATTGAACTGACGATGCAGGGGGACACCCTGCGCATCATCGGAATACCAGCCGATGCCCTCATCGCTCCAACCCACCGAAACCAGGTAGTCACGCTCGACGGTGGATGTCGTGTAGTGATGGTCGGTGCCCGAATACAGGCGATGCACGGGCGTCTGGGAGCTGTCGGGCGCAATCCAGCCCACGCCTTCGTCATTCCATCCGGCCGCGACGGTGGCATCGCGTTCGAGCGCACTTGCCGTGTAGAAGTGCTCGCCGCTGTTGGGGTTGTAGAGACGGTACATGGTGACGCGCTCGGGATC
>CATLBX010000071.1 GCA_949879855.1 uncultured Coriobacteriia bacterium | reverse complement strand
GCGGACGTGCGCGTCACCAATTCCTCCCTCGGTACCTATGGTTCCGATACCTATGGCGGCACCGGCAGCGCCTCCCCGGCAGACAATTACAATACCTGGCTTAATAATCCGGACAGCATCAACTACGGACATTTGCTCACCTTCGGCGACGGCATGCGCCACCTGGGTTACTGGAACCAGGGCATCGTCTCAGGCTATGGCGATATCGCCTTGGAGCGTCCCGGCATGCAGGGCATCGTGTCCCCTTGGCTCGATGATGCCTATCCGTCCATCAACGCCGGTGATTACTACATGGATGCGGACGGGAATATCTCGCTCAATCCCTCGGAGGGCGCTACGCACATCGACACCACGCTGGGGCCGAACGCCGAGAATCCGACCGTAGTTGGCGGCTACGGCTCCAATCCCGACCTGTACAGCGAGGCGCAGCGCCATGTTGGTGCCGCCGCTCCCGGCGGTTACGATGAGATGATCTACTTCAATGCGGGCTGGAGATGGGCGACGAGCGGAAACGGGACGGTCGGCAATCCCAACTTCGACCCTGTCCAGGCCGAGAACATCGCCAAGGCGGTCCTTGCCCGCGTGCAGAACCCCGGTCTGCCCGGCACGGACAACGGCGAGGGCGGTACCTACAAGCTCACCCCCGAGCAGCTTTCCCTGCGCTATCTCTTCGATCCTAACGTCTCGAATGCCGGCAAGGAATCGTATAAGGACGTGACCGGCCTGTTCCAGATCGATGCCGACGGCTACTTCTACTACAACATGCGCCAGAACTTCGCCCAGTTCGTGGCCGACAAGCAGGGTGAGAGCGATGGTCACTTCGTGCTCTACGACGCCCCGGCGGGCGTGCGCACCGACAATGCGAACAGCATCGGCGGCTTCTTCCCCTTCAACACCGCCGATCAGGCCTTCAAGATCGTCGACGGCAAGCTCGTCAACCAGCTGCGCGCCGACAACAACTACGGTGCGCCCGGTGCCGGTCCGCTCGTGAACCATCACCTGGGCATGACCATCGAGACGGACTTCCGTCAGCCCATCGACGGCAAGGTCGCCGGCAAGGACATGACCTTCGAGTTCGCCGGTGACGATGACGTGTGGGTCTTCATCGACGACGTGCTCGTGCTCGACCTGGGCGGCATCCATTCCGAGATCTACGGTACCATCAACTTCGCCACGGGCGAGGTGAACCTCGGCACCGCCTTCAACAGCAACGGCGAGATCTTCGATGCGGACGGCAACTACATCACCCAGCCGGTCATCAAGACGACCATCAAGAAGCTCTTCGAGCGCGCGGGCCGCGCCGATAGCGTGCAGTGGAACGGCGACACCTTCGCCTCGAGCACTTCGCACAGCATGAAGATGTTCTACCTGGAGCGCGGCAACTACGACTCCTCGATCTCGCTGCGCTTCAACCTCCAGCCCGCCCTGTACCAGCAGATCAAGAAGGTCGACCAGAACGGCAAGCCGCTGGCTAACGCCGAGTTCGAGCTCTACGAGGTCGAGACTCCCGCGGGCGTCGACACGACCAACGTCGCCGACGTGAAGCTTTCCGAAGTCCACATGGTGGGCGCGCCCCTTGCCAAGCTCGTGACCGACGCCAACGGCGAGGCGCGCTTCCTGAGCGACACCGCCTCGCGTGACGGCCAGGACCAGGCCTTCAACTTCGCCGACCGCTACGACGCGACCACCAACGCGGGCCTGCTCTACATCCTGCGCGAGACCAAGGCTCCCAACGGCTACAAGCCCCTGCCGAGCGACCTGCTTTTGCGCTTCAATCCCGCCACCACCATGCTCGCGGTGAACAACCGCTACGAGACCGGCGCCTATGCGAGCTTCAACAGCTACGTCAACGGCATCACAGGCTCCGTCTACTACGGCCAGATTGGCGATGACGGAGGCGTGGTGACCCGCATACCCGGTACGGATGCGGTACCCGTCGACGTGCAGAAGGACGGCCTGGTCGTCGCCGTTCCCATGCTGAAGAGGACGGGGGATAGCTCGGGCCTCACCTGGATGCCCCTCATCGGCGACAACCTGACCGGCTTCACCACCCTGGAGAACATCCACAACCTGGACCTTTCCAATCCGGCGCTGTTCCGCCAGCTCATGCGCGGCCTCACCCTGGGCGCGGCCCTGCAGCAGGCGTCGATTTTCGCGGATGGAAAGGGAGAGGGCTGGTACCTGGGCTGGGATGACGAGTACCAGCGTCTGGAAGGCGTCCTCCGCGCCCTGCCGGGCCGTGCCGACCGCTACCTCAACGTCAATCCCAACGGCGACATGCGCATGTTCTACGGCATCATCACACCGGAAGCCCTGGCCCGCACGTTCGGCACTTCACTTGCCGAGGTCAGCGCCATGACCGGCGATCAGAAGTACGCCAGGCTCGCCGACGTGGCCCTGGCGGCCATGAACAACGGCGGCTTCAACGGCGCCGAATTCAAGAACATAGTCAACAACCTCATCGGCATAGGATCGTCCACGTCCACCTATGACGAGCGTGGCTACACGCCGCTCGATTCCCGCGAGTTCGTGCGCAACTTCCGTTCCGTGCTCTACATTCCCAACGAGCAGCGACAGCTGCGCGTTCTCAAGATCGACCAGAACGGCGCGCCGATCAACGGCGTCCAGTTCGCCCTGTACGATAACGAGCTCAAGGCCGCTGCCGGTGGCGACGACTACGTTTCCAGCGGATACACCGCCACGGTCGACGGCCGTGCCGGCACGCTCGTCTTCGAGCCGCGCCAGAGCCATGACGTCGGCTCGGGTGGGTCCGTTCCCGGTTACGCGGACATGGCCTGGCCCTTCGGCGCCACCTCGCAGCATTCCGGTGGGACGTACTTTCTGCGCGAGATCGCGGCGCCCGCCGGCTACGAGCTCAATGCCACGGTCGTTCCCGTCAAGGTCGGCATCTACTCCATCTACGCCGATGCGGGCAGTGCCGATGACGGCATCAGCGTCATGGCCGGCGTCGGAAAGCTGACCCAGACCATGGTCCAATACGCCTCGGACGGCGAGGTGAACGTCACGTTGCGTGACATCACGGCCTTCGCGCAGAAACAGGCTTCGGGAAGCTTCACGATGAACGGATGGACCGATGACCTGCTCGCGAACACGGGCGCCGAGCAAGTCGTGCGTCAGATGAACCTGCACTACGGCGTGAACGCGATCATCGACTACGGTCTTTCCGATGCCGATGGTGGTCAGATCTACGAGCCCTTCTTCGTCACCGACACGGGCTTTCTGCGCACGCGCGTGCAGCAGAACCTCCATGCACACGACGACCCGGACGACCCCGACCATACCGACGCCAACGCCGACGACCTGCTCGATATGGACATCACGGGCCTGTTCAGCCTCATCAACACCGTTGTCGTGACCGATCGCAACAGTCGCGTTGCCGATGACGGCGAACTCGTGGTGCGCAAGACCGTCGAGGGCGAGGGCCTGCTCTCCACGGACTACCTGAAGCCCTATCACTTCAAGGTCGAGCTCTACGATGCGTCGGGCAATCCGCTCGCCGGCTCCTTCCCGTTCTACGGCACCGATCGCAGCGGTGCGATCGGTCATGGCCAGGAGCTCCTGCTCCACCATGACGAGGCCGTTGTCATCCAGGGTCTGCCCATCGGCAGTCGTTACGTTGTGACCGAGATAGACGCGAACCAGAACGGCTTCTACTGCACGATCGTCGACGAAAACGGCGTGGTGCTGGAATCGGCGACGGCCCAGGGCGTGATCAGGAACGCGCGGCAGCAGCTTCTCGCCTCGTTCGTGAACTCGCGCACCGCCCCCGAACTCGGCAACCTCCTCATCCGCAAGACGGTCGTGGGCGACGCGCTTACCGAGGAGGCGCTGCAGCGCAGCTTCCGCTTCAAGGTCGAGCTCTTCGACGGAGCGGGCAATGTGCTTTCCGGTCGCTACGCGGTGAGCGGCATCGACGGAATCGCGTACGTGACGAGTGGCGATACGCTGCCCTTGCGCCATGGCCAGGCCGTCACCATCTGGTACCTGCCCGCCGGCAGCTTCTACCTCGTCACCGAGCTCGATGCCAACCAGGATGGCTTCAGGGTCGGTCCGAGCGCCGTGCAGGGAGGTCCCACGAGCGTCATCGTGGATGGCCAGACCGCCGAGGTCTCCTTCGTCAACACGATGGTCGGGCCCGACGAGCCGGACAACCCCGATAACCCCGACGAACCCGGCAAGCCCGACGAGCCGGGCAATCCGGACGAACCCGATGACCCGGACAACCCGAGTACGCCGGGCGATCCCGATGAGCCGGGCGCTCCCGATGAGCCCACGGCACCGCAGGTACCGCAGCAGCCCCTCGAGCTGATTCCGGCCTCCTACGTGCCCAAGACGGCTGATGATGCGACGACGGCCCTGCTTGTGGCCGGTGCGCTCGCAGCTTGCGCCCTGGCCGGTGCCCTCGTGCTCCGTCGTAGGCGCGAGGAGCTCTAGCACGGTACGGTTCGCCAGACGGGCATCTGTCTCGCTTGTTGACGGATGCCCCGAAATGAGGCATCCGCTCGTCTGACGAACTCGGGTCTCTTGTAGTATCATTTCCATACGCTATCGGCACAAATGCAGACGAAACGAGGTGAGTGCTGAGCGCGTAGGCCATGAAGAACGTCTTCCGTGTACTCAAGCGCGATATCCTGCGTCTCTTGAAGGTGCCTCCCGCGATGGTGGTCATCATCGCCCTGCTCGTGCTGCCCTCGCTCTACACCTGGTACAACGTCCTCGGCTTCTGGGATCCCTACGAGAGCACGGGTCATCTGCACGTCTGCGTCGTGAACGAGGACGAGGGGGCCGAAAGCGAGCTCACGGGCCATATCGACGTGGGTGCCATGATCGTCGACGAGCTTCACGGCAACGACCAGCTCGACTGGCAGTTCGTCAGCTACGACGAGGCCATGGACCAGGTCAAGTCGGGCCAGAGCTACGCCGCCTTCGTCATTCCGAAGGATTTCTCGGCAAAGCTGCTCACGCTCACGACCGGACACTTCGAGAAGCCCGATATCGATTACTACGTAAACGAGAAGATAGGCCCCATCGCCCCGAAGATCACCGATACCGGGGCCAACACCCTCGATGCCACGGTGAACGCGACCTTCGTCGAGACGGTGAGCCTCAAGGCCACCGAGGCCCTCAACGCGGCGCTGGCCCAATCCGACGAACGCATGGACAACGCCAAGTCGCTCGCCTCCGCGAAGGTCGAGGAGGCCAAGGACCGGCTCGAGGGCGCCGCATCCTCCATCGCGGCCCTCGCGGACCAGGCGCGTCAGGCCAAGGACCGTGCCGAGGCCGCCAAGTCCTCGCTCGCCACCGCACGGGATGCCATAGACAACGCATCGGGCGCGATGGACTCCCTGTCCGACGTCGCCTCCACGCTGCAGGGCGATTACATGGGCTTCGTGGCCAATACCGTCCCGCTCGTGACCGACGCGATGAAGGACGCCGCGGACGCCTATGCCGAGGCGGCGCGCGTCATCGGCGATCTGCCGGTGCAAAGCGACGAGGCGAGGGAACTGCTCGACCGCCTGCGCGCGTCCGCCGACGACGCGAACGCCCAGGCTGACCTCTACGCCCGCATACTGGCCGATGACATCGCCCCGGTGCTCGGCGAGAGGCTGGGGGCGCTTGCGGGTGCGACCTCGAAGGCCGCGGGCTCGATCGCGGGCCAGAAGCTCATCATCGCCCAGGCGCAGACGGTCATCGACGAGATGGTCGCCACGCTCGATTCGGTGGCCGCTTCGCTCGACCAGACGCGTGCCCTGCTCGAGGGGCTCGTCGACGAGGTCGACCGCGTGCATACCGACGCCATGATGCTGGCGGGATCCGAGGCGCTCTCGAACTTCATCGGCGAGGACGGCCTGGACGCGCAGAAGGTTTCGGAGTTCATCAGCGCGCCCACGCGCCTGGAGACCGTGCAGCTCTATCCGGTCGACACCTACGGCACGGCCATGGCGCCGTTGTTCATGAACCTCACCTTCTGGATCGGCGCTTTCATGCTCATGGTGGTCCTGCGCCAGGAGGTCGACGCGAGCGGCATACGCAAGCTCACGCTCACGCAGCGCTACCTGGGACGCTTCCTGCTCTACGCCATCCTGGTCGTCCTGCAGGCGGTCATCTGCTGCGCGGGCCTGCCCTTCATCGGCATGCACGTCGTCAACTTGCCGGCCCTCTTCTTCGCGTCCATCGTCGCGTCGCTATCCTATCTCAGCATCATCTATGCGCTTTCGGTGACCCTGCAGCATCTGGGCAAGGGCATTTGCATCATCCTCGTCTTCATGCAGATTCCGGCGGCGACGGGCCTGTATCCCATCGAGATGACCTCGCCGTTCTTCCAGGCCATCTATCCGTTGTTCCCGTTCACCTATGGCATCAGCGCGATGCGCGAGGCCATCTGCGGCTTCTACGGGCTGCACTACCTTCGTGACATCTGCATTCTGCTCGCCTTCCTCATCGTCTTCATGGCCATCGGCATACTCGCACGCCCGTGGCTCTCCAACGTCAACCGCATGGTCGCGCGCGAGATCAAGCAAAGCGGCATTTTCAACGGCGAGAGCGTCGAGGTCCCCGTACGACGCTTCCGCTTCTCGCAGGTGCTGCGTGCGCTCGCCGACCGTGACGAGTACCGCAAGGCCCTCATGCGGCGTTACGCGCGCTTCCAGCAGGTGTATCCGCGGCTCATACGCGGTGCCATCATCGCCGGCATCGCCGTTCCCGTCATCGTGCTCGTCGTGTTCTCCCTTGGCATGACGGGCAAGGTCGTGCTGCTCACGCTGTTTTTGGGGTGGATCGCGCTCGTCTTCTGCTTCCTCATCGTGGTCGAGAGTCTGCGTTCGAGTTTCGCGCGCCAGCTGCGTCTCGACAAGATGAGCGACGAGCAGCTGCGTGACCTCTACCTGTCGCGAAACGGCACCGAGCAGGCCGACAACGTGCATGGCCTGACGACCTTGTCGGATGACGAGGAAGAAGGCGAAGGCGCGGATGCGGACGATGACGCACCCACCCCGCCTGTGCAGAGCGGCAGGTACTCGGCGCAAGGTGGTGATCGCGATGCATAACGTCTGGACGCTGTTCAAGAGCGACCTGCGACATCTCTTCGCCAACGTGGTGAGTTGCATCATCACCATAGGACTCGTCGTGATGCCGTCCATTTTCGCCTGGTACAACCTCATCGCGTGCTGGGACGTGTTCGAGAACACGGGGCATCTCACCGTGGCGGTGGCCAACGAGGACGAGGGCTACGAAAGCGACCTCATGCCCATACGCGTGAACGTGGGCGACATGCTCGTCTCGGCGCTGCGCGGCAATGACCAGATCGGCTGGCGCATCGTGAGCGAGGACGAGGCGATTGACGGTGCGAAGAGCGGCAAGTACTACGCCGCCGTCGTCATTCCCGAGGAGTTCAGCCGTGACATGCTGCGCTTCTACATGGACGATTCGCAGCGCGCCCAGATCACCTACTACTCCAACGAGAAGAAGAACGCCATCTCGCCCAAGATAACGATGACCGGTGCGGACACGGTATCGGAGAAGGTGAACACGGTGTTTGCCCAGTCGATTTCCGAGGTCATGCTCTCGGTGGCCGAGTCCGTCTCGCGCTATGCCGACGACATGGACCTGCACGGGCAGGTCGCCGCCCTGGCAGAGCATGTGGACGCGATGTCGGAGGACATCGACCGCGTGGCCGACGTGGTGGGCATGTACGCGGGCACGCTGCAATCCGCGCAGGGCCTGCTCGACTCGGGAACCGAGCTTATGCGCCAGGCAAGTGACGAGGTGGGCTCCATGATGGACACGGCGAGTGCCAACACCGCCGAGCTCGCGTCGGTTGCCGACAAGGTCGAAGAAGCCAAGGGCAAGCTGGAAGGCGCCTTGAACGATGCCCAGGCGAGTTTCGACGAGCTGCGTGGGCAGGTCGCGAACTCCGAGCTCGGCCAGCTCATCGGGTCCGATGCCCAGCAGCGCATCGACCAGATGGTCGCCGATGCGCAGGCCAAGATACAGGCCGTGCGCGATGACTACGATGCGAATCTCAAGCCCGACCTCGACCGCCTTGTCTCCGATGCCCATGGGCTGGGCTCCGATGCATCCAGCGCGCTTGACGGCATGAGAAACGCCCAGGGCGGCATCTCGGCAGCCGCCGATTCGGCTCGCGGCATCCTGGGCGATGCCGTCTCGCAGATCGGGTCGGTGCAAGATGACCTGCGCTCATCGGCAGCTTCGCTGCACGAGCTCGCCACGAGCATCTCCGAGGCCCTCGTGATGGGCGACTCCGCGGCGCTGCAGGCCATACTCGGCGCAAATGCGCAGAGCATGGCCCAGGCGCTTTCCGCTCCGGTGGGCATCGAGCGCATCGCCGTGTTTCCCTCGGAGAACTTCGGTTCCGCCATGGCCCCGTTCTACACGACGCTCGCGGTCTTCATCGGCTCGCTGCTCATCCTGGTGGTGGTCAAGCCCAGCGTCTCGAACC
>CATLBX010000070.1 GCA_949879855.1 uncultured Coriobacteriia bacterium | reverse complement strand
GGTGCGGGTGAGTAAGCAAGTCGTCTATCTCGTCACCATCATTCTCTGCATTCTGCTGCAAGCGGGTATCTCTCCCGCCATAGCCATCATGGGCTGCTCTCCCAATTTCCTGCTCATCCCCGTGCTGCTCATCAGCATGCGTTCGGGAACCGGTGCGGGTAGCATTGCGGGCTTTTCGCTGGGACTGCTCTACGACCTCATGGGCAGCGGCACCATCGGGTGCATGGCCCTCGTGCTCACGCTCATCGCCTTCATCGTGGGCGTCGCGGGCGAGAGCATGGACCTGCTCACGCCCATCGTGACCATCGCCGTCGCCGTCTTCTCCTCGCTCATACTCGAGATCGGCTACGGCATCGCGGCCATCCTCACGTCCTCCGAGGGCGGTGGCGTCATGTCCACGATGCTCAGCTACTCGCTTCCCTCGGCCCTGTACACGGCCGTGTTCGCCGTGATCGCGCTCGTCACCATCGGCTTGGTCACCGCCGACGACAACGCGGGCATGCCCACGCATCTGGGCGAGCGAGGCGGCGGCAGCAAGCGCGCCATGTCTTCCATGAAGTCGCGACTCAAGTAGGGAGATGAGTGCATGACGGCAGCAATCTCTGCGGCAATCAGCGTTCTCCTCATAGTCGTGGCCATCGCCATCATCGTCGTCGTCATCCGTTCGGGGCGGCGCAGGCCCACGCGCATCCCCATCGACACGCGCAACGCCTCCGAACTCGCCATGAGCACCGAGGCCCATGGGGCCGCCGGCGGCGATAGCCAGGGTCCGACGCGCCGGCGCTTCTTCGGCTTCGTGGCCGTCATCGGCGCCTGCATCGGCGCCCTCATCGTCAAGCTCTGGTCGATGCAGGTCATCTCCGGTGCCGAGTACACCGCGAAGGCCGAGGGCAATCGCATCAACGAGTACACGACGATCGCGCCACGCGGGCGCATCTTCGACCGCAACGGCGTCGAGCTCGTCGGCAACCGTTCCACCTTCGCCGTCCTCGCGAGCGCCGACGTGCAAAACGACAAGCTCGTGCTGCAACGCCTCTCCGACGTGCTGGGCATTCCCCGCGAGACCATCTCCTCGCTGGCCGCCTCCCAGACGCAGGGCGCGCAGGCCGACCGCGTCATCGCGCTCGACGTTGACGATCGCGCCGTCGCGTACATCTCCGAGCACCCCAACGCGTTTCCCGGCGTGCGCATCGAGAGCCGCACCGTGCGGACCTATCCCCATGACGACCTGGCGGCCCACGTGCTCGGCTACACGGGCACGATTTCCCAGGAGGAACTCAAGCGCGAGGTCAACGGTCTTACCTACGAGTCGGGTGACATCGTCGGCAAGGACGGCGTCGAGCAGGCCTTCGAGTCGTATCTGCAGGGCGATCGCGGCATCAAGCGCGTCGAGGTCAACGCGGCCGGCGAGGTCGTGAACGCCGTCGATTCGGTCGAGCCCGTGCAGGGCAATGACATCCGCATCACCATCGACGCCAACGTGCAGAAGGTCGCCGAGGAGGCGCTGCGCCGCGCGTTCGCGGACGCGGCCATGTCGGGCAACGACAGTGCCCGGTCGGGTGCCATCGTGTGCATGAACTGTAATACCGGCGAGGTCATAGCCATGGCCTCGGCTCCCTCGTACAATCCGAGCCAGTTCATCGGCGGTATATCGTCGGATGTCTGGGAGGAGATGACGAGCGAGGATTCCGCCTACCCGCTTTCGAACCGCTGCATCGCCGGATTGTATCCGGCTGCCTCGACCTTCAAGGGCTTCACGGGCCTTGCGGGCCTCGAGTACGGGTTCGTCACCGATAGCTCGGTCTGGGAGTGCGAGGGCACCTGGACGGGATTTGGCGAGGAGTGGCCCCAGAAATGCTGGAAGACGGAGGGCCATGGCTCCATTGGCTTTCACAAGGGCATCGTCGAGAGTTGCGACGTCGTCTTCTACGAGATCGCCAAGAACTTCTACCAGTACAACGAGAACGAGACGGCGCTGCAGGATTATCTCAAGAGTTGGGGGTTCGGCTCCAAGACCGGCATCGAGCTTTCCGGCGAGTCCGAAGGTCGCGTTCCCACGCCCGAGTGGAAGAAGAAGTTCAACCGCGATGCCCCCGAGAGCCAGGCGTGGCTGCCGGGTGATCTCTCGAACCTCATCATCGGCCAGGGCGACCTGCTCGTGACGCCACTGCAGATTTGCTGCGGTTACGCGGGCCTTGCCACCGGTCGCGTTCCCAAGCCCGTGCTGCTGCACTCGGTCGTGTCCACCGACGGGACCATGACGGCGGTTGACGGCGCCCGCTACCAGGGGAGCATCATCCAGCCCGAGTTCGACCAGAAGAACATCGACATCATGCGCAGCGGATTCCGCGGCGTTGTCGAGGACGGATCGGTTTCCGGCGTTTTCGAGGACATGGGCATCACCACGTCGGGAAAGACGGGTACGGGCGAGGTCGCGGGCAAGGACGACTACGGCTGGTACGTCGGCTACGGCCCGACCGAAGCCCCCGAGTACGTATGCGTCTGCTGTATCGAGGAGGGCGGTTCCGGTGCCCTGTGCGCCGCGCCCGCCGTGCGCTCGGTGCTTGCCGCCGCCTTTGGCCTGTCCGCGGAGCACGTCTCCGGTTCCGCGACCGAGGAGCGCTGATACGGTCATGCCACAGCTCTCGTTCGGAAAGTCGCCCAAGGTCCACGCGCGTACCGCCTCGTCTGCCAAGCTGCCGGGTTCGGGCGAGAAGCGCTCGTTTTTCATACCCGCCAACATCATCCTGCTCGTGCTCGTCGCGCTCATCCTGCTCTGCGGCATCATCACGCTGTACGCGGTCACGAGGACCGAGACGGAATACTCGATCATGCGCCAGGTCATGGGCGTGGGAATCGGCGTCATCGTCATGGTGGGCGTCTGGCTCTTCGATTACCGACGGCTGGCCAACCTGGTCATTCCCCTCATCGTGCTCGACGTGATCCTCATATTGCTGCCGATGGTTCCCGGTCTCGGCCATGAGGTCAACGGCGCGACTTCGTGGATCAAGATCGGCTCGCTCACCTTCCAGCCCTCCGAGCTCGCCAAGCCGGTGACCATTCTCGCAATCGGAGCGGCGACCGCCCAGTACCAGGGGTCCATCGTGCGCGGAGCCGACTTCCTGAAGCTGCTCGGCATCTTGCTCATCCCCTTCGTCTTGCTCATGCGCGAGGACCTGGGAACGGCGCTCGTCATCCTCATCGTCGGCTTCTGCATCCTGCTCATCGGCGGCGTTGCCCGGCGTTGGCTCATCATCTCGGTCGTCACGGCCGTGGTGGGCGTTGCGGCCCTTTTGGGACTCAACGGCGTCGTGAACGATTGGACCGGCGGTGACGTGCAGCTCATCAGGCAATACCAGATGAGCCGTCTGCTCGTCTTCATCGATCCGGACAACCCCGAATACGCGGATGATGCGTACAACCTCAACCAGGCCAAGATCGCCGTCGGAAGCGGCGAGCTCGTGGGCAAGGGTTGGGGCAACGCGACGCAATCCTCGGGTGGCTTTTTGCCCGAGTCGGCGACCGACTTCATCTTTTGCGTCTATGCCGAACAATTCGGGTTCATGGGGGCGTTCATATTGCTCGTGCTCTACCTCGCGCTGCTTTTGACGGCGCTTGGCATAGGGCTCTCATCGTCGGACCTATTCGGGTCACTCATCGCGGCTGGTATCATGGCGATGTGGTTGTTCCAGATCGTGGAGAACATAGGCATGGACTTGGGGCTCATGCCCATCACGGGCATTCCGTTGCCGTTCATGAGCTATGGATCCTCGTTCATGTTCACGAACTTCATATGCGTGGGCTTGCTGTTGTCGGTCTGGGCACGGCGCAATGACGCCCTGGGCTAGGAAGAGAAAGGTTCGGATACGCTATGCCGAGCATGCCAATTGACGTAAGCAAGGTGCTGAGCGCGATCACGAGCATCGGGCAGCAGCGTGACCTGCCCTCGCGCGTCGAGCTCGTCTTCGATCCCACGGCGAGCAACACTCTCGTCGACAAGGTGATCGACGCCTTCGTTGACGTATCGTCCAACGCCCATGTCACGGATGTCGTGCTCGACAAGAAAGTGCCCGTGATTCCCAAGGGCACCGACCTGGTCGTCATCGTCGGCGGCGATTCCCTGCTGCTGGGTGACGTGGCCCATGCCGCCGAGGAACGGGGGGTTCCCGCGGTCGTCGTCATCGAGCGCGGAAGGACCTACTTCGCCAACGACCGTGCATCCGCGCAGGCCTATGCCGACATGACACTGGCGGCGAACTCCGCGTCGACGGTGACCGGCACCGCCCGGACGCCGGGCGTGGGCAGGGGCATCGAGCTCGAGAACCTCGTGGACGTCGAGCTCGACGACAAGGCACCGCGCCCGCTCGAGCAACTCGGGACCTGGATCGTCCAGAACGTCCCCGACAAGCGCCTGTCCCTCGCACGGGCCTTCCCGTTTCTGCGCCATCCGTTGGCCGTCGAGCTTGCCAAGCAGACCACCATCCAGAACGGTGCCATCGGGCTCGTCTTCTTCGTGCCGGGTGCCGACATGCCCCTCATCGCGCTCAACCAGGCAAAGATGGTGCTCCAGATTGCCGCCGTGTACGGCAAGGACATGAACAAGGAGCGTATCGGCGAGGTCGTGGCCGTCATGGCCGGCGGCCTTGGTTGCCGTGCGGTAGCGCGGCAGCTCGTCGCACGGGTCCCCATGCTGGGCTGGGCCATCAAGCCCGCCGTCGCCGCGTCGGGAACCATGGCGATGGCCATCGCCGCCATCGAGTACTACGAGGAAAACGGCAAGCTGCACGGCCTTTCCAAGGTGGCCGCCAAGGCCGCGAAGAAGGCGGCCCCGGTCGTCGACAAGGGCGCCGACCTTGTCGGCACCGTCGTAAGCGGCGCGACTGCGCGCGGCTAGATATCGTGCGAACTGATTCGTCTACGGTGTCGAGCTTGGTCTGGTAGGAGGTCGCGTGCGGAAATCCAATCTATGGCAGCGCTACGCGCTCCTTCTCGACCAGGTCGAGAAGCCCTCGCGCTACCTTGGCCAGGAGTGGGGCAGCGTCACTCCCGCCGAGAAGGAGGGTGCTGACTACCGTGCGGTGCTCGTGTATCCGGATACCTACGAGATCGGCCAGGCAAACCAGGCCATCGCCATTCTCTATGACTGCCTGAACGCCAACGAGCGCATCTACTGCGAGCGCGCCTATTTGCCCTGGGTCGACATGATCGCCCTCATGCGCGAGAACGACCTGCCACTTGCGTCGCTCGAAACCTACACACCCGTACGCGAATTCGATTTCGTGGGCATCACCTTGCCCCACGAGCTCTGTGCCACGAACGTCCTCGAGTTCCTCGATCTTGCGGGCATTCCCCTTCACGCCGACCAGCGTGGCGACGACGATCCGCTCGTGTGCGCCGGTGGCCCGTGCGCGTACAATCCCGAGCCCTTCGCCCCCTTCTTCGATGTCATCTTCGTGGGAGAGGGCGAGGAGCTTGACGTGGAGGCTGCGCTCAGGCATCGCGAGCTCAAGGCACAAGGCGCGTCGCGCGTGCAAATCCTGCGTGAGCTTGCGCGCATCGAGGGCGTCTACGTGCCGAGCCTCTACGAAGTGACGGAGCAGGAGATTCGCGATGAGCATCTGGCGTCTGGCGCCCGTGGCTACACGACGGTGACGCCGTGCGATATGGATGTGCCCGCGCGTATCGAGAAGCGCATCATTCGCGACTTCGACGCGCTGCCCGCGCTACCGCGTCAGATCGTGCCGTACTGCGAGCTCGTGCACGACCGTCTGGCCATCGAGATTCTGCGTGGTTGCAACCGCGGGTGCCGCTTCTGCCAGGCGGGCATGATCTACCGTCCCGTGCGCGAGCGCAACGCCGACACCGTCATCGCGGCGGTGATGGATGGCCTTGCCGCCACGGGCTACGACGAGGTGTCGCTCACCTCCCTTTCGTCGACGGATCACTCGACCATCGAGCAGATGCTCAGGCGGCTGAATCGCAGCTTCTCGGGCACGGGCAAGAGCGTGAGCCTGCCAAGCCAGCGTGTCGATGCCCTGGGCGTCGAGCTCGCGCGGCTTGCGGCGGGCGAGAAGAAGGGTAGCCTGACGCTCGCACCCGAGGCGGGCACCCAGCGCCTGCGCGATTGCATCAACAAGGGCGTGAGCGAAGATGACCTGCTCCGTGCCGTGACCGGTGCCGTCGAGGCGGGTTGGCGTGGCTTCAAACTCTACTTCATGATTGGATTGCCCGGCGAGACCGACGAGGACGTTGCCGGCATCGGGGCCTTGTGCCGCCGCGTGTACGCTGCCGCCAAGGATGCCGTTCCCGAAGGCGAGCCGCGCAACATCCGCCTCAACGTCTCGGTCGCGCTCTTCATTCCCAAGGCTATGACGCCGTTTCAGTGGGATCGCCAGATCTCGCTTTCCGAGATCAGCCATCGCATCGAGGTGTTGCGCGCGAGCTTTCCCAAGAAGGGCATCAACCTGCATTGGCATGATTCGGACACGAGTTACGTCGAGGCCGTGCTGGCCCGCGGCGGCCGCGAATGCGCCGAGCTCGTCGAGGAGGCATGGCGTCGCGGCGCGCGCTTCGACGCCTGGACCGAGCAATTCACCTTTGCCGCCTGGGAGCAAGCCGGTGACGTGTGCGGCATTCCCATCATGCAGCGGGCCACCTGCGAATACGAAGAGGGTGCGCCACTGCCGTGGAGCCATATCTCGGCAGGCGTGAGCGAGGAGTTCCTGCGAGCGGAGCGCGCCCGCGCCCGCATGGGAGAGAAGACGCCCGACTGCAGCTTCACGAGCTGCTCGCAATGCGGTGTGTGTCCGCTCTTCGGCATGACGAACGTCATCGAGGGTATGCGCGTCTTGCGGGGTGAGTGTGCATGAGCGAGGGATTTCGCCTGAGGGTCAAGTATCAGATCACGGGAAGGCTCGCCTACCTGTCGCATCTCGAGACCGTGCGCTCGATGGAGCGAATCGTCCGTAGGGCCAGGCTGCCCTTTGCGATAACCGAGGGGTTCAATCCGCACATGAAGATTGCCTTCGGACCGGCGCTTCCGGTGGGAGCCGGTTCGCGGGGCGAGTACTTTGACGTGCGCCTGAACGAGTACGTCGATCCTGCCGAAGCCCTCGAGGTCTTGCAGGGGTCGGCTCCCGAAAACCTCATGCCCATTGCATGCGCCTATTGCGCCCATGATGCCGATTCCATTGACGTCACGTACCCGGTGAGCGTGTGGCGTGCCGTGCTCGATGCCGGCGATGCGCCGGTCGGGGAAATCGAGCGGGCGTTTTCCCAGCTGGTGGAAACGGGCTTCATCGAGGTCGTCAAAACGAAGGGACGGGCGACCAAGGTCAAGCGCGTCGAGTTCGAGGGGCGTCTCATCGACGGCCCGCACATCACAGCCAACGATGACGCCGTAACCGTCGAGTTCACGACCTTCCAGGGAAGCGACGGTGCCCTACGCCCCGACAAGTTCATCTCTGCCGCTCTCGAGGGAGCAAACGCTGATATCGCGCTCATGAGCCTCACCCGCATGGAGCTGCGCGAAGCGTAAATTTTTCCCTTGCCTTTACATTTTTTGCCGCTCGCGAGGAGGCAAACGCTAATGCGCTGATTACGGGTCTCGCGTTTATGGAGCTGGGAAAATAAGGCACATCGAGGGAGGCCGACGGCGCTTCGGAGGCATCTCGAGCAGACCCACTGTGAGCGCGATGCGGTCTTGCGATGACTGTCTGAGCGTGCGTTCTGTGCACGCGAGTTCCGCAGCAGCATCGCGCGAACTGTGGGTCGGGTGCGAGAGCCAGCCTCCGAAGCGCCGTCGGCTTCCCTTCTTAAAATTTTCCTTGTCACGTTGCGATTCTGCTAGTAGACTGTTAGCGTTTGCCCCCTCGTGACGGTTCTTTTCCCTTTCCCTCACGAAACGGGCATGTCAATGAGTAATGAAAGGCACGCACATGTACGCGATTGTTAAAACCGGTGGCAAGCAGTACACCGTGAAGCCGGGCGACGTGCTCGACGTTGAGAAGATCGAAGGCGAGGCAGGCGACAAGGTCTCCCTCGACGTGCTCTTCCTCAACGACGGTTCCAACGTTATCACGGATGCGGGTGCTCTTGCCAAGACCAACGTCACGGCCGAGATCATCGACCAGCACAAGGGCGACAAGCAGATCGTCTTCAAGTTCAAGAAGCGCAAGGGCTACAAGCGCACGCGCGGTCATCGCCAGCAGCTCACCCGCCTTTGCATCGTCGACGTGAACGGCACCAAGGCCGCCGCTCCGGCGCCCAAGAAGGCTGCCGCCGAGAAGCCGGCCAAGGCCGAGAAGCCCGCCAAGGCCGCCAAGCCCGCAGCGGAGAAGCCCGCCAAGGCCGAGAAGGCTGCCAAGCCGGCCAAGGCAGAGGCCAAGAAGGCCGCCAAGCCGAGCGTCGATTTCAGCAAGATGACGGTTGCCGAGCTCAAGGATTACGCCAAGGAGCATGACATCAAGCTCCCGAGCGGTGCTCGCAAGGCCGATATCATCG
>CATLBX010000069.1 GCA_949879855.1 uncultured Coriobacteriia bacterium | reverse complement strand
GACGGAGAGGCGCAAGCCCCAGCCTTCCTTGACGCAGACGAGACATGGTTCCAAATCGACGAGGCCCTGCAGGGAGGCCTCTGCCGTGAGCGCATCCTCGACGTGGAGGTTCTTGGATGTCTCGGCAAGCGCCCGCTTGACGCCGGCGGATGACTGCGTGGAGCGCACCGACATATGCCCGGCGAAACTCGCGGGAGCCTCGAGGAAGACGAGCGACACGGCCGCCACGTGCTTGCACATGCCGGGATTGGACAGGGACGCGGCACAGGTGCAGGCGTAATCGATGACCTTTCCCTGGTCCTCGTCAAAGGCGAGTTCGACTTCGTAGTTGGTGCGCCAGTCTGCCGTGCTCTTGACCCGGGCGCGCAGGCGCGTGATGGGCTTTTCGCCCGTATCGTACTTGCACCGCCTGTCGAAGATCGCATCATCGGTGCGGGCGATGTTGCGGGCGCGGCGCAACATGCGCGATTCGCAGTGTCTGATGATGTCTCGTTCCTCGAGCATGCCCGCCCTTCGCCGTCATGAAGTGAACCGAGTAACTATAGCATCCGTTTTGGCTCGGCTTGCCCGTATCGCGACACGAAACCCCTGAAAAGCTGACAAAATCGAAACGTGGTGAATATGCGCGCATGTTTATTGGTATCGTGTGCAGGAGACATTCTCCACGAGCAAGGAGCAGAGCCATTTTTAACCGCAAACTTGACGACATCGTCGAAGACTTCGAGAAGAACTATTACGAAGCCGAGGAGATCTTCTTCACCAAGCAGGACTGGCACTTCCCCAACAAGCACCGCATCATCGAGATCCTCGATGACATACGCCGCATCATGTTCCCCCGCTACTTTGGCTGGGAGGTCCCCTGCGAGACGGGTCCCAAGTACTTCATCGGCGAAACGCTCACCCGTGTCGAGCATTCCCTGCGCAAGCAGGTACGCGAGGCACTTCTCTTCCGCGACGAGGCCCTTTCCAAGGACGAGGTCCGCGAGCAGACGAGCAAGATCTGCTCCGACTTCTTCTACCGGCTTCCCGAGATACAGCGCCTCCTGCTCAAGGACGTGCAGGCGGCCTTCGACGGAGACCCGGCCGCCCAGTCCAAGGAGGAGATCATCTTCTCCTATCCCGGCTTCTACGCCATCTTCGTCCATCGCATCGCCCACGAGCTCTATCGTGCCGACGTGCCCCTCATCCCCCGCATCATGAGCGAGCATGCCCACAGCATCGCGGGCGTCGACATTAACGCCGGCGCGCAGATCGGTGAGTACTTCTTCATCGACCACGCCACCGGCGTCGTCATCGGAGAGACCACCGTCATCGGCGACCACGTCAAGATCTACCAGGGCGTCACCCTCGGCGCGCTCTCCCTGCGCGCGGGCCAGAAGCTCAAGGGCACAAAGCGCCATCCCACGATCGAGGACAACGTCACGATCTACTCCGGCGCGAGCGTCCTCGGCGGCGACACCGTCATCGGCGAGGGCTCGATCATCGCCGGCAATAGCTTCGTCACCGAATCCGTGCCGCCTCACTCGCGCGTCGTGCTCAAGAACCAGGAAGTCATCGTCAGGTAACCGCAGGACGGAGAACACGCATGTACGGACTCAAGACTGAAAGCTCCTTCGACGCCGCCCACTTCCTCACCAATTACGACGGCAAGTGCGAGAACCTTCATGGCCATCGCTGGCGCGTCATCGCCTGGATCGAGGTCGACGAGCTGCAGACGTCGGGACAGGAGCTCGACATGGTCGTCGACTTCGCCGACTTCAAGCGCGCCCTGCGCTCGCTCACCGACGAGCTCGACCACATGTTCATCGTCGAGGAGGGATCGCTTGCCCCGGCCACCATCGAGGCGCTGGAATCCGAGACCTTCAGGCTGTTCGTGGTCCCCTGGCGCACCACGAGCGAGAACTTCGCGTGCTACTTCTACGGCAAGCTCACCGAGATGGGCTTTCCGGTCTCGAAGGTCGAAGTAGACGAAACGCCCAATAACTGCGCCTATTACCGTGGATAGACTGATCACGAGAGGAGATCACTGACATGAACGTTGTTTGCCTGGACCTCGAGGGAGTGCTCGTCCCCGAAATATGGATCGAATTCGCCGAAGCGTGCAAAATCCCCGAACTGACACGCACCACCCGCGAGGAGCCCGATTACGACAAGCTCATGCAGTATCGCCTCGATATCCTCGACGAACACGGCCTCAAGCTCTCGCAAATCCAGGAGACCATAGCGACCCTCGAGCCCTTCGAGGGCGCCCGCGCCTTTCTCGACGAGCTCCGTTCGCTCACGCAGGTCATGATCGTGAGCGACACCTTCTCCCAGTTCGCCGCTCCTCTCATGAAGAAGCTCGGCTGGCCCACCATCCTCTGCAACGAGCTGCTCGTCGACGAAGAAGGACGCATTACGGGATGGCGCATGCGCAAGGCGGAGAAGAAGGTCCAGGTCACCCGCCTCATCAACGAGATGGGCTTCGACACGATTTGCGCCGGTGATAGCCACAACGACATCTGCATGATCGAGGATGCCAAGGCGGGGTTCCTGTTCAGGACCACCGACGAGCTCAAGGCCGCCTATCCCGAGGTACCCGCCCTCGAGACCTACGACGAGTTGCTCGCGGCGATACGAGAGGCCCTCTAGATGACGACGCAAAATTCCGTCACATGCACCGAACGCGTGCGCATGAACGCGGTTTTCGGCCTGCTCTTCCTCTTTGGCGGCGACGCGATTCTGCTCTATGGCATGATGAGCGAGAATGCGGGTAGCCCCGGTACGATGATAGCCGCTGCATGCGGCATTGTGGGCATGCTCTTCGGCCTGTACTACATGTGTTGCTTTCTCAACAAGAAAATCACCGTCTCGGAAGATGGTGTCACCTACACGAACTGGCGGGCCAAGCGGCAGAACTGCACCCGGGACGAGGTCAGCGTCTCGTTTCATCCGGGTCGCAATGCCTACTTCCTCTTCGATTTGGCGGGCAAGAAGGCCAAGTTCTACGGCTATGCCTACAATGCCCAGGCTCTCTACGACTACCTGTTTGAAAACGAGCGCTATGACGAAGATACGATGCGCATCTTGCACCGCATCGAGGAAGAGGCGGCCGAACGCGAGCGCCAGCTGCGTCTCGAGGAAGAGAAAGACGCGGCCTTCTGGGATGAGGACGAATCTTAACGAAGCGCGCTCTTATTCCCTCCCGTCCCAACAATAGGTGCAGACCTTGGTCGGGTCGATACCGATGGCCTCGAGCATGCCCGGCAGTGACTGGTAGCTCAGCGAATCGAAGCCCATCTCCTCGCAGATGGTCTTGAGCATGCAGGCACCGCGCTCGGTCGTGGCATCGGCGTACTCGTCGATATGCTCGTGTCCCTCGTCACCTTCGAGCTGCTGGATGACGCGTCGCGCGAGCAGGTCCATGTCGTCTTTGTTGCGCGAGAACGTGAGGTACTTGCAGCCGTACATGATGGGCGGGCAGGCGCTGCGCATGTGAACCTCGGCCGCGCCGGCATCATAGAGGAAGCTCACCGTCTCGCGCAGCTGGGTGCCACGCACGATGGAATCGTCGACGAAGAGAAGCTTCTTGCCCTCGATGAGCTCGGGCACGGGCACGAGCTTCATCTTGGCGACGCGGTTGCGGATGGACTGGTCCTGGGGCATGAAGGAACGGGGCCAGGTCGGCGTGTACTTGATGAAGGGACGGGCATAAGGCAGACCCGACTCGTTGGAGTAGCCGATGCCGTGGGCCACGCCCGAATCGGGCACGCCCCCGACGGAGTCGACGGCGGGAAGTATGCCGCGCGCCTCCTCGTCGCGGGCCATGATGGCGCCGTTGCGATTGCGCACGACCTCCACGTTCTCCCCCTCGTACTTGGAGTTGGGATAGCCGTAGTAGATCCAGAGGAAGGCGCAGATCTTCATCTCGTCGCCCGGCTCTGAAAGCGTCTTGTAGCCTTCGCAGGTGATGTCGACGATTTCTGCCGGCCCGAGTTCGTAGTCGGTGACGTATCCGAGCTTCTCGTAGGCAAAGGACTCGAAGGAAGCACAATAGCCATCGGCGTTCTTGCCAATGAGGATGGGCAAACGGCCCATCTTGTCACGGGCGGCGATGATGTGCTCGTCGTCGGTCATGATGAGCAGCGTGAGCGAGCCGTCCACGACCTCCTGGGCGAACTTGATGCCCGCGACGAAGTCCTCGCGCTGGTTGATGAGTGCGGCGACGAGCTCGGTCGAGTTGACCTTGCCGGAGCTCATGGCCATGAACTGGCGATCGCCCTTGGAAAAGTACTCGTCGACGAGTTCGTCGGCGTTGTTGATGCAACCGATGGTGGTGATGGCGAAGACGCCGAGGTGCGAGCGAACGAGCAGCGGCTGGGGGTCGGTGTCGCTGATGCAGCCTATGCCGCAATTGCCGTGAAACTTGGGAAGGTCGGTCTCGAAACGCGTGCGAAACGGCGTATTCTCGATGGAGTGGATCTGGCGTTGGAAGCCCTCGTCGTCATGAAAGATCATGCCGGCCCTTCGCGTACCGAGGTGCGAATGATAGTCGACCGCGAAGAACACATCCAAGACGCAATCGCGCTTTGACGCCACGCCACAGAATCCACCCATGTTGCATACCTTTCCCTGTGATGAGCCCAGAACCGCTATGGGCATTCAATATAGCACGTGCGAAAATCAGTATATGACTTCGGCCGTGTTGAAATGGTCATAGTCGACATCGCTTCCCCTCGCGCGGACGTTTACGCGTATGTCATAGGTTCCCCGCGCGTCCGGATTCCATATGGCCTCATTCGAGGGGGCGTAATCGCGGACGAGCTGCCATTGATCGGAGGCGACGGGCCTGGCGAACATCTGGTACTCGACCTCGACGCCTGAGCCGGCAAAGGCGTTGCCCGTGATGTGGATACCGTCTTCGGCCGATGTGGCGCTTGCCTTCACGGCAGAGACGTAGTCGATGGTCGCGAGGTATTCCTCGGGCGTATAGAAGAGCCCGTCCGTGTTCTGCCCGGCGTCGAGCATGCCCATGAAGGTCACGAACGCCGTGCTGAACTTGTCCGCACCTACCGCGTTGAGGTGCTGGTTGTCATAGAAGTCAGCAGGCTCGAGCTGCAGGAGCTCGGGCTTTGCGTAGGCAAAGTCGTAATAGGCCACGCCCATGTCACCCAAGAGCGTGGCGACCGCCTGCTGCGAGTCGACGTAGAACTGGCCGTAGCCATGGATGTTGAAGACGGGAATGGGCACGTTGACGACGATGAGCTCGATGTCGCGTTCGGCGCAGTAGGCGCAAATCTCGCGTACGCCCTCGATGGCGGCCTCCTCGAAGGAAAGCGTCTCGATCTTCTCGAGCTCGCCGAAGAGCGCGACGTCCTTGCTGTCGTAATCAAGCTGCGCGTACTTGTTGCCATACCCCTTCCCGAAATACGTCCAACCCGGTTCCATGGCCTCGACGGCCTGGGCCACCGTCGATCCGTCGAGCTTCGTCTCGACGTTGCGCTTGATGCCGCCTATGCCGTCCTTCCAGGTTGGATGATTCGATATCCACGGGAAGGCCATGTTGATCGACCCCGGAACGCCCGCGGCACCCTTGTCGGCGATGAGCCAGGCGGTCGAGGCAAGGTACTGCGTCGGGCCCACGACACGCCCCCGCTGCGTGAGGTAGGCCGAGCCGAGATTGGGCGTCTCGCTGAGCTGCAACGTCGTGAAGTCGAGCGTCATCACGACACGCTTGACGCAAAAACGCTCGTAGGCGCTCTGGATGCCCAGGTAGGTCTCCTCGATCTTCTGAAGCGGCGAGGCCATGTTTGCCGAGTTCGAACCGTATTCCGCGTCGATGAGGTTGGGGTTGAACGAGGAGGCGGCGACCGAGGTGCCGATGTAGACCATGTCGAGGTCCTCGGACTGCTCGAAGTTGGTCCAGACGATGTTGCTCTTCGTTCCCTTGAGCTCGAGGGCGAAGTTCGCCACGCCGAGCACGCCGATCATGAGAACGGCGATGACGAGCGCGGAGGCGAGCTTTTTGAGTCTAGAAGTTCGCATACATGAAACCCCCGGACGACTGCACGAGCGTGAACGAGAAGAGAACGAGCACGACGAAGACCGCGTAGATGACGAAGCGCACGACGAGCGGAGCCGCCAGTATGCGTCCCTTCACGTCGATGCCACGCTCGGCCATGACGCTGATGGCAAAGAGGATGAGGCAGGACACGCCGGCGAGCAGCAAGCAGAGCGTGAAGTTGGCCGTCGGGTGCAGCTGCAGATAGGGAACGAAGTTCTGGGGCTGGAAGTTGAAGAGCGTGTTGTAGAACGCCGTGGGCAAGTCACTTGCGTTCATGAGACGATCGAAGTAATAGCCGATGCACACGAGGATGAAGGTGCGGACGATTCTGAACACATGGTAGGGAGCAGACGCGACGTTGATCCTCAGTTTGTCGATGAGCCAAGTGAACAGTGGGCGTGCGAGGTCGGCCGATGCGATGAGCAGGCCATTGTACAGACCCCAGAAGATGTAGTGCAGCTCGGCACCATGCCAGAGGCCCACGAGAAAGAAGACGACGATGTTGGCGAGGCAACCGGCGATCGTGCGGCCGACGTGCTTGCCCAGATGGGCCGTCGCCCAGGTCGTGAGCGACTTCAAGGAGGGACGTAATGCCATCGGGTAGAAGACGTAGTCGCGCATCCATGCGCCGAGCGTGATGTGCCAACGATGCCAGAAATCGGCGATGGAGATGGAGAAGTAGGGCTGGCGGAAGTTCTGCGCCATCTTGATGCCGAAGAGCTGGGAGACGCCGCGCACCATGTCGATGCCGCCCGAGAAGTCGGCATACTGGTAGATGGCGTAGAGGAAGATGCCGTAGACGATGACGCTTCCCGGCGTGGAGGCGTCAATCGAGTCGAGGGCACTGCCAACGCTCGAGACGAGCACGTCGGCAATGGCGTACTTCTTGAAGACGCCGTACCCGATGAGCAGAATCGCCCGACGCACGTTATGGACATCGAGACGATGGGGTTCGTAGAGCTGCTGCGCCAGCGCATCGTAGCGGTTGATGGGACCCTGGATAAGCTGGGGAAAGTACGAAACGAAGAGCAGGAAGCGCGCGAAGTTGCGTTCGGGAGCGTACTTGCCGAAGTAGCAATCGATGATGTAGCCAATGGACTGGAAGGTGTAGAAGGAGATGCCGAGCGGCAGGAGCAATTGTGACGCAAGAAAGCCGTCACCGGCGCCGAAGAAGCCGAGGATGACGTTCCAGTACTTGATGTAGCTCAGGATGCCGAAGTTGAGCACCATGACAAGCAGCAGGAAGGTCCACTTGCGCTGCTTGATGCGTCGCTTGACCTCCTTCTTCTCCGCCCGGTCGGCGGCATCCTTCTTGAGTTCTTTCTCGAGTTGGTCGAGCTTCTCGAAGCGCAGGCCCACGAGCCAGACCGAAAGCGCCGTCACGCCGATGAAGATGAGGTTTTCCCAACCGGAGAACAGGTAGAAGCCGAGGCTGCCGACGAGCAGCACGACCCATTGCGATGAGCGATACCGCGTCTTGCCCACCATGAAGTACACGATGAGCATGAGCAGCAAAAAGCTCACGAATTGTAACGAGTAGAGCTGTGTCAACGCGTCTCCATACGCATGCGATCAGCACAAAACCGCACCATTGTAATGGAAAATACCTCAGCGCGCCGTCTGCAGGGAGACGTCCCATTGCAAGATTGTGGGCATCTTGAGCAGACTGGGCATCGGCGCAACGCGATTTTAGCGAAAGGTGTCTGAGCGTGCGATCTGTGCACGCGAGTTCTTTCGCGGCGTTTCGCCGATGACCGGGCGGGTGCGAAAGCCAGCCCGCAAGATTGCAATGGGACGTCTCCTTGTGGCTACTCGCGCCCCAGACCTCGTTCATGGCGTTCGCGTGCCTCCTCGTCGTAGCGCTCAATGTAGCGCACGTCGATGAGCTCGGCGACGATGGCGATGGCGAGCTCGGCCGGCGTCTTGGCGCCGAACTTGAGGCCGATGGGGCGCTTGACGTGCTCCCATTGCTCGTCGGTGAGGCCTGCCGCCTTGACGATTTCGTAGACCGTGGAGTTCTTGCCGGCGCAGCCCATCATGCCCACGTAATGCGCGTTGCAACGCTCGGCCCAGACGCAGCACTCCGGGTCGTACATGTGGCCGCGCGTGAGCACGCAGACGTAATCAGCTGGGTTTGCGGCGTACTCGTCGAGCGCGGAGAAGTCATCCGTTGAGAGCAGGATGCGCTCGACACCGGGAAAGCGGCTCTCGTTGAGGTAGGCGGCGTCATTGTCGACGACCACGACGTCGAAACCCACATGCGTGACGAGCTTCGCGAGCTCGACGGCGACGTCGGAGGCACCGAGCAACCAGACACGGATGGGATCGAAGAGCGCGACGCTTGCCCAGGTGAGACCCTCGAACTGCTCGTTATGCATGGAAGGTCCCCGCGTGACGTCCTTCATCTGGAATATGTCACGAGGCGAGACGGGGCGCGAGCAGACGATCTCCTTGGCATCGTTGCAGAAGAAGAGCAGCGGCTCGCCATCGGCAGAGCCCACATCGCCGTATTTCTTCGTGACGGCATTGT
>CATLBX010000068.1 GCA_949879855.1 uncultured Coriobacteriia bacterium | reverse complement strand
CATCGCGATGAGACAAATACCCTGTGCACTTGTCTCATTGCGCTGGTGCCTCCGGGCGAAATGACACATTCGCGTCCCAGGGGCGTGGTCGGATATCCGCCTACACCGAAACCACCCGGCATCGACCTTGGGAGCGCCCGTGCCAGACAAACTCCGAACCCAGCTCGTCGACAACCTCCTTACCGTGCTCGCCACCATGGACAGCACCGACGAGGTCTACGACTTCCTGCTCGACCTGTGCACCGTGCGCGAGATCGCCGAGATGTCGCAGCGCCTCGAGGTCGCGCGCCTGCTGGCAGACGGCCAGAGCTACGTCTACGTGCAAGACGTCACCGGCGCGTCGGCCACCACCATCAGCCGCGTGTCCAAGTGCCTCAACTACGGTAGCGGCGGCTACGGCCGCGCCCTGGCCATCATCGGCGATTCCGGACGCGACGAGCGCGACGCGGGGGCCGTCCCCTCGTCGCCCGCCGAGGAGTAGCCCATGGCCCAAGAGGACATCCCGGCATTCGACCAGATCAAGGCCGCGAGCGAGGGCAACGGCCCCATCCCCACCTCCTGCCGCGAGGCGGGCACCTTCGTGCATCTGCACGTGCATACGGAGTATTCCCTGCTCGACGGTGCCACGCGCGTCAACGACCTGTGCACGCGCGCCAAGGAGCTCGGCATGCCGGCCGTCGCCATCACCGACCACGGCTACATGTACGGCTGCGCCGAGTTCTACCAGGCGGCCATCAAGGCCGGCATCAAGCCCATCATCGGCTGCGAGATCTACTTCACACCCGACTCCACGCTCTCGCGCGACAAGCGCCCCGAGCTCTACCACATGATCCTGCTGGCCAAGGACAACCGCGGCTACCGCAACCTCATGCGCATCGTGTCAGATGCCGCGACCGAGGGCTTCTACTACAAGCCGCGCGTCACGCTCGAGGCGCTGCGCCAGTACCATGACGGCATCCTCGCCACGAGCGCCTGCATCGCCGGCGTCATCCCCAAGTCCATCGACCGTGGCGAGTACGAAATCGCCAAGGAGTGGGCGCAGACCTTCATCGACATCTTCGGCAAGGACGACTTCTACATCGAGCTGCAGAACCAGGGCCCGGAGGTCGTGACCGACAGCGGCATCAGCCAGCCGCGCCTCAACGACGCACTGTGCAAGCTCGCCGGCGAGATGGGCCTCAAGGTCGTCGGCACCAACGACCTGCACTACCTGCGCCGCGAGGACTCCTACACCCAGGACCTCATGCTCTGCATCGGCATGGGCAAGTACGTGAGCGACGAGAACCGCATGAGGTTCTCGAACGACCAGTTCTACCTCAAGAGCCCCGAGGAGATGGCCGAGGCCCTCAAGGAGCATCCCGAGTGCCTGGCCACCACGCTCGAAATCGCCGACAAGTGCAACGTCACCCTCGAGTTCGGCAACATCATCCTGCCGCGCTACCCCTTCCTCAAGGAGGGCGAGACCAACGAATCGCTGCTGCGCGACATGTCCATGGAGGGCCTCAAGCGCCGCTACGGCGACCCGCTGCCCCAGGAGGTCATCGACCGCTTCGAGCATGAATACGAAATCATCTGCTCCAAGGGCTTCGCCGCCTACTTCCTCATCGTGCAGGAGTTCGCCCGTTGGGCCAAGGAAAACGGCATCGGCGTGGGGCCGGGCCGCGGAAGCGCCGCCGGTTCCATCATCAGCTACGCGCTCGATATCACCACCTTCGACCCGCTGGCCAACGACCTCATCTTCGAGCGCTTCCTCTCGCCCGAGCGCACCGAGATGCCCGATATCGACATGGACTTCGACGACGAGCGCAGGCTGGACGTCATCCAGCACTGCCGCGACATCTACGGCCCGGAGCGCATCGCCCACGTCATCACCTACGGCAAGATGAAGGCCAAGCAGGCCGTCAACGACGCCGCGCGCGTGCTCGAGTACCCGGTCTACATGAGCGCCGCCATCTCCAAGATGATTCCCAACGACCCCAAGATGACGCTCGAGCGCGCCCTGGCCGAAAACCCCGACCTGCGCAAGCAGTACGAAAGCGACCCGGACACGGCCAAGATCATCGACGCCGCCAAGCGCCTCGAGGGCATCACCCGCGGCGAGGGCGTGCACGCCAGCGCCGTCATCATCTGCCGCGACCCGGTCTACGACTACGTCCCCACCAAGCTCGACACCAAGGGCGGCATGATCATCACGCAGTACGACGGCGTCATGACCGCCAACATGGGCCTGCTCAAGATGGACTTCCTGGGCCTGCGCACGCTCACGGTCATCTCCAAGGCCCTGGCCAACATCGAGGCCAACCACGGGCAGCGCATAGACCTGGATGCCATCGACATGAAGGACCCGGCCATGTACGAGCTGTTCGCCCGCGGTGGCACGGCCGGCGTGTTCCAGGTCGAGTCCCCCGGCATGCGCGTGCTGCTCAAGAAGATGCGCCCGGACTGCTACGACGACATCGTCGCCGTCATCGCCCTGTACCGTCCCGGCCCCCTGGGTGCGGGCATGGTCGACGACTTCGTCGACCGCAAGCTGGGCCGCAAGCCCATCGCCTACTACGACGAGCGGCTCAAGCCCGTACTCGAGAGCACCTACGGCACCATGGTGTACCAGGAGCAGGTCATGCGCATCTCGGTCGTCATGAGAGGCTTCACAACGTGAGAGAGCGACAAGGTGCGCAAGGCCGTGGCCAAGAAGAAGATCGCCCTCATGCGCGAGGTCGAGCAGAAGTGGGCCGACGGCACGGTCGAGACCATGGAGGACCACTGGCTCAACGGCGCCGAGCGCAACGGCTACGACCGCAAGATCGCGCAGACCATCTGGGACGATGTCCTCAAGTTCGCCGAGTACGCGTTCAACAAGTCGCACTCGGCCGCCTACGGCATCCTCACCATGCAGACGGCGTGGCTCAAGGCGCACTACCCCAACGAGTACATGGCCGCCGTGCTCTCCAGCTACACGGGCAAGACCGACAAGATCGTGCACTACGTCAACGCCTGCAAGCAGGATGGCATCGCCGTCCTGCCGCCGGACATCAACCAGTCCCGTGGCGACTTCACGGCCACGGCCGAGGGCGTGCGCTTCGGTCTGGCGGGCCTCAAGGGCGTGGGCGAGAAGGTCGTCGAGCTCATCATCGAGGAGCGCGAGAAGAACGGCCCGTTCACGTCGCTGCACGACTTCGCGTTTCGCGTGCCGGGCGACGCCTGCAACAAGCGCGTGGTCGAGGCGCTCGTCAAGGGCGGCGCCTTCGACTCCACCGGCTACACCCGTCGCCAGCTCTGGGGCTTCGTGAACGAGGGCTCGCTGCTCGAGCAAGCCGCCCGTCGCCAGCGCGACCGCGAGGCCGGCCAGGTCACGATGTTCGACCTGTTCGCCGAGGCCACCGAGGCCGACGCGGCCGAGGTCGAGGACGAGATTCCCGCGCCCGACGGTGTCGAGTGGGAGCGCAACGTCAAGCTGCGCTACGAGAAGGAGTCCATCGGCATCTTCGTCAGCGACCACCCGCTCTCCCCCTACGCCAACGTCATGGCCAACCATGCCCACGCGGGTCTGGGCTCCCTCGACGACGAGGACACCTTCCGCGACGGCCGCACCTCCGACTTTGCCGGCATGGTGGCAGACGTGCAGGTCAAGACCACCCAGAAGGGGTCGAACATGGCCATCGTGCGCCTCGAGGACATGGAGGCGGGCGTCGACTGCGTCTTCTGGTCCACCACGTGGGAGAAGTACCGCGAGGTGGTGCAGCTCGAGCTCGAGACGGGAGAGATCCCGGTCATTCACGTGCGCGGCAAGCTCGAGCGCAGCGACCGCGGCGCCCAGGTCATCGTCTACGAGGTCGACCAGCTCGTGGCCGACGGCGGCGGTGGGCAAGGGGCCGCGCGCGGTCCGGCCGCCATGTCGATTCACGTGCGCTCCGAGATGTTCTCCAACGAGACGATGCGCCAGCTCTCGGCCATATTCGACAACTATCCCGGTGCGCAGCCGGTCACGCTGTTCATCGAGCAGGCCGACGGCCGCAAGTTCCGCGCCGAGCTGCCGGTGAGCGTCAACTGCGCCTCCCAGGAGATGATCGCACGCGTGGGCGAGCTCGTGGGCACGGGCGCCGTGCAGCTGCGCTAGGGGAGAGGGCGGACAAGCGCCTCCGCTCGAAATGAAAGTGAGAGTTATGTAATTCCTCCAGTGAGAGTTATGTAATTCTTCCAGTGACAAGGCCGTGTAATCGAAATCTCGCCCTTCGCTCCGAACTCGTTCGGACCCATGTCGTATATCGCACCGGGTTTATCCGGATAATCCAAGGCAATCATTCGGCGATTCTGTTAGATGCGCCTGGTAGAGTGCGTCCCATGAACGGGCAAGCCGCGACTCGGACACCTTCTGTGTCGATTATATTGCTCGTGAATACCTTATGGGTGTATATTGGACATATGAAAGGTAGCTCATATGGAGTTCGAGTACGATCCAGCCAAGAGCGCGAAGAACGAGGAGAAACACGGCATAGGCTTCGAAGAGGCGCAACGACTCTGGGAAGACCCGGACATGATTCAATTTCCTCTTGAATACGGAGGAGAGTCCCGCTGGGGCGTCATTGCGCAATATGCTGGAAGCCGCTGGCTCGCAGTTTGCACAACAAGAGGGGACAATACGCGAATTATCACGGTTCGTCGGGCAATGCGAAGGGAGATTTCGGCTTATGACAAAGCAAAGAACAATCGTTGAGAGTGTGGATGAGCACTTCATCGGTGGCAGGGGTGCGGCTACCTGTATTGCCGAAAGCCCAATCAGGCAATCTAATCAGTCAAAGGGCGTAATGACAGCCGAGGAGTTTGACGAGTATGTTGATAACGGAGGCGATGTAACCCCCTTCATTGACGAGGCATCGATTACGCACCCTAACTGGGATGACAAGGCGCGCAAGATTAACATCAGCATGCCCGAATGGATGATTGACGAGCTCGACGCGACGGCGCGGCACTTTGCCACCACGCGTCAGGGCGTCATCAACATGTGGATAGGGGAGCGATTGGCTGCAGAACGGGGTGCGCAAATCCGCAACTCTCCTATATATTAGTGCGCCCCCACTCTGTCATTTCGAGCGAAGCGAACACAGTGAGCGGAGTCGAGAAATCTCTCCGCAAACCATTTTATCTAATAATCAGATTAAATATGCGATGACTCATGGATGCATTCAATTACGTGAATGCATCTCTTATTAAGCTGCGTGAATAGTTTCCTAAGAGAATCATAGAAAGTTTCACGTAAATGCTCTTCTCTTGTATATGAGAGTCTTTAGCATTCGAAAATGATTAATCGAAATTATTGATTAATATGAACGAGAGATTAATCAAACTACGAATTAATATGAGTTTGAGATTAATCATTTATTGTGATTAATCTTGTCAATGGATAATTGCAGCAATTATCCATTTTAAAGAATTAATAGGTATATCCACTTATATGTGTAATGCATTTAATTACGCTATCTGAATAGTTAGCGAGAGAAAGCAAATTCGACGGTTCAACTAACATAGTGATATTCAATAAATTGAACACGCTAGAATTCGATCGAACTCTCATAGCAAATGCTCAAAATCGAATAGCGATTCGCTCCGAAGGTCTCAAAACGCGTATATCGGCTCCGAAAATGGCGTCTGGGACCCCCTCCATTGCCATCTCGACCGAGCAAGCGAGTGGAGAGATCTCGCCCTTCCGTCGCGTAAATGAGACAAATGTGACTGACGAGTTTGTCTCATTTCGCAGGTCACGGCATTGCAGACCGAGATTTCTCGACTGCGGCGCTGCGCGCCTGCGCTCGAAATGACAGGGGAGAGCAAAACGAGGCCCTCAGACGGCTTCTAAGGCCCTCGGAGGGGTGGGGAAGTGTCCTTATCTATATATAGGGATGAAAACGCCTCAGAAGGGCCCTTATGTCGTGCGCCCCTCATTGTCATCTCGACCAGAGAGCTCGTCAGGGCGTACCCCCCCATGTCATCTCGACCGGAGCGCCCGCCAGGGCGCGGAGTGGAGAGGCCCCGCCCCTCCCAGGCAGGGGCCCCGCGACCTTTCCGCGCTTTGTTCTGTGAACGCCATATGAACCAGAGCGGGGGTTCCGCGCCATTCACCGCGGAAAAATGACCGTTCATTTTACCGGCGCGGAAACAAGCGCGGAAATCTTGACGCATCGCGAGGGGAATGGGTCTGTCCGGGCGCGCAGCCCCGCGTTTCCGCGCTTCACGAACCTGCCGGTCAGGCTATGGGCGCGGAAGATCGTCACGTTTGGACCGTCCCTTCGTGGCAGGTCAGGGCCATCAAGAGGGGTTCCGCGCTTTGTTCCGCGCCCAGAAGCTGCTGGTCAGAGAACTTCGATGGCGGTTCCCGCGCTTTTGGCGCGGGAGCTTCCGCGCCAAAATGAGACAAATACCCTGTGCATTTGTCTCATCCGCGTTTTTCCGCGCCTTGTTTGCGCAGGTCAGAGGTAGTGCGCGGTGAAAATTGCGAAAAATCCCGCGCTTTTTCGACCGGGGGGTTTACAGGCGCGGAAGCCGGGAGTAGAGTACGCAATGATTCAAAAGCGGCATTGGGCGTACTGCGCCCTGTCGTGAGAGTCGCCAAAGTCACCCGTTAAGGGTTGGCTGGGCATCCAGGGACGCCGCGAGGCCATCTGGGAGCCCCAGCCGCAAAGCCCGGGAAGACTGTGCGACGGCTCATGAGTTGGAAGCAAGAAGGAAAGGCAGCAGCGAGTGCATAAGCACTTCGACATAGAGGGAAGCGGGCTGACCACAGCCGTATCCCACGCTGCGCACACGCAGACTAAGCGGTCGCTCTTATTAGCGGCCCTGTTTGCTGTGCTTGTTGCCTTTGTCTGCTTCCTCCTGCAGCCAATGAACGCTTTTGCATCAACTGATAGTAATAATGATAGCATGTGTACTGCTAGTACGCAAGCGGTCGCTACGTCCAACGGAGACACCGCTGTGAAGCTAGAAACGCAAAATGCTATTTCAGATGGCATTGATGCCGGTCAGGTCGAAATAGTGACCTTGGCATCAACATCGTCTGGCAAAGCTAGTCCGGGTGATGAACCCGGGGCCGATGGGACCAAGGGTCCCGGAAGCCCAGCAAAGGCTGATAGCGCCTCCACCGAAGACTCCGCCACCGAAACGGTCGCGGGGTCTTCGTCTATTCTGGGGGCGGTAAATTCGGCCGATGCTGATAGCAATCCTGATAGCGCAGATAGCGCCCAGGACACCGCCGACGAATCCGCAGGTGAGAATGCGGATCACGATGTTGATGCCAATGTTGCGAAGCCCTCCCTGAACGACAACAAGGCTGAAGGTCCGGATAGCACGCAGACGACGACTAGCGACGAAGCTAATGCATCTGCGCCTAGCCCGGATGAAGCCGAGGATGTGTCTATCACTCAGCCGACGACTAGCGATGAAGCTAATGCAGCTGGGGATAGCTCCTCTGTTGTCGAGGGAGGTGATATCCAAGAAGTATACGGACCTGTACGTCATCTGCCTGCCAATGCCGATGAGTCTGGCAAGGAGGTATATGGACCGGTGCGCTATCTGACGCCGCAGTCCACCAATACCGTGACCATTCACTTTGACGTTGGCTTCAGCACGTTGCCTACCTCCTCGACGATTACCTCGGCTGGCTACACCACCGTCGAGCAGCTGGTGGCCGATGCGAACAAAAAGTTCGGCGTCAAGGCCATTGGCAACTCCTTCGACCCGATCTTCGACGCCAACGGCAAGCTGATGTTCCGTGCGGGCACTTCCTATACGTTCACCTTCGATACCACGAGTTCTGCTACAAAGACTGCTTCTCTGGCAGAGCTCAATGCGATTTTCAAGGGTATGAAGAGGTATGGATATTCACCTACGCAGCATACTTTCATCCGTATGTTGAATGGCAAGCTCATGGCTACCAACGTCAATTGGTCCGAGACGAATTACTTTGCTTCCACGCTTGCTTCTGCAATGAGTGCGACTGTCACGAACGCGCATATCTATACTAAGTGGGGCGATAGCAAATTTGATGTCCAGTACTACGATACAGACGGAATTAAAGTCGCTGGTATTGGCGGTCCGACTGGTTGGAACGATGAGCTGAAGTACCCCACTAAAGCGGACTATCCTACCGCAGTTTTTGAGGATCCTTATAAGATATACATGACGAGCAGAATGTATCCTAATTCTCTCGATCCCGACTGCGCGACGCCGCTTACGGCCGGGCTAACTTTGTCGCAGTTCGTAAATCAGCTTACTGGGTACGGCACCTCTACTCACGACTATGATTTGAATTTTATTAATCCGGGCCAGCATTATGAGCTCGTTTGCAAGACCCAGGAAGTCAAGGTTTCCTTCGATGTCACCTATCAGCCTAACGGCGCTACGGGCACTGCCCAGAAGGTCACCTACGATAACCTCGCCGCCACCGCCGGTGCCAAGCCCACGGGCTGGACGGACAAGGTGGGCCATACCTTCTTGGGTTGGGCCAAGACCTCCGGTGCGACCACGGCCGATTACGCCGTTGGCGCTGCCCTCACTAATATAGATGGAAACGGCACGCCGGCCGACGGGGGCAACTACACCCTCGATGCCGTGTGGAAGCCCAACGAGTACACCGTCACCTATAACTACAACAAGCCGTCCGGCGTGACGGCCAACCCCGGCAGCTGGCCTGCCAACGGCAAGGTCAACCACGGCAGCAACTACACCATCT
>CATLBX010000067.1 GCA_949879855.1 uncultured Coriobacteriia bacterium | reverse complement strand
CTCAGCCTGCTGCTTGGCCTCAGAGATGATGGTGGCCGCCTCCTGACGAGCCTCGATGAGCTTGTCCTGATACTCGGCGAGCACGCGCTCGGACTCGATGCGTGCCTGCTCGGACTTCTCGAGAGCCTCGCGGATGGTCGTCTCGCGCTTCACGAGCATGCCGTCGAACAAGGGCCATCCGAACTTCGCAAGGATGATCCAAAGGATAATGAAGGCGACGAGCATGGGGATGAATTCGTTCATCTTGGGAAGGATCGCGTCGATGCCTCCCTCAGAAGCGAATGCATATGCAGGGCAAGTCAGGGCAAAAACCGCCGCGAACAATGCGGCGCAGCTGAGCTTTGCTGCCTTATTCTTGCACTTCAACTTCGCTTGCCTCCTATTCTTGATATCAGAATCTCTCACGTACAAGATGATTAACCGATGAAGAACAGGACCAAGCCGAGCAGTGCCAATGCCTCGGACATTGCAGCACCGATGAAGAAGTAGCCCATGAGCTGACCCTTCATCTCAGGCTGGCGAGCAGCGGAGACGCAAAGACCGTAGGTGGCAATGCCGATACCAATGCCAGGGCCGATGGCGGCGAGGCCGTAGCCGACGACCTTCAGTGCTGCGAGAACAAGAGTGATTTCCACAACTTCCTCCTTTTTCCTACCCCGATCCTCTATACGGGGCATCTGACAAATATGCTCAGCCGGCAAAGGTAACCGGCTGTGACACCAATACAAGACCACATGCGCTGTGGCGGGCGGGTGCGCTCGGGCACCAGGTCCATCCTAGTGAGGATGGGTCGCCATGTTGATGTACGAAGCCGACAATATGGCGAACACGAAGGCCTGGATGAACGCGACCAGACACTCGAGCGCGTACATCACGACGAGAAGCAAGAACCATGCCACCGACGGCAAGGCCCCGATGAGATCGATGGAACCACTGAACAGGGCAACCTGCAAAAAGCACGTGGTCGCGATGCCGAAGACGGCGAGGACCATGTGGCCAGCCAGCATGTTGCCGTAAAGACGAACGGCCAGCGTGAGAACGCGGATGACCATCGAGAAGAACTCCAAGAACCAGATGACCGGAACCATGGGACCGGGCACGCCGCTCGGGCACAGCGACTTGAAGTAGCCACCGGCGCCGAGGGTCTTGAAGCCGTAGAAGTTAAAGTAGACGAACGAGATGGTCGCGAGCGCCCAGGTGCAGGAAATGGAGCCCGTGGACGTCTTGAAGCCCGGGATGAGACCGAGCATGTTGCAAATGAGAATGAAGAAGAACAGCGTTGCCAGGAACGGAACGTGCTTCTTGAAACCGTGTCCGATAACGTCTTCGGCGACGTTACGATTCACGAACTCATAGCCGTACTCAACCATGTTGTAGAACTTGTTGGTCGGAATGAGCTGCAGCTTGCGTGCTGCAATGAGAATCACCAGCAACGCGACAGCAAGGGCGATGAACAACCAGATGTCATACTGCGTGACATGCCAGCCACCAATGCTGAATACGGTCTGGGGCTCAAAATGCGCAGACAGGCCTTGGGCCTCCTCTACGAATGCGCCTAGAGCGTCTCCCACCTTACTCCCCCTTCACTCGGGTCCTGTCCTTATCGGCCTCGCGCTTGAAAACTGCGTTCTTCTTCAAGACGAAGACAATCGTTGCACCGAGGAACACGACGGCCTCTGCAACTGCAAAGCCGATCATCCCGTCTCGCGCCACCATCGCGCAGATGATGAGTCCCACCACCAAGATGATCAGCGAGACGAAGACACCTCCCAGGCCAAAGAGCCCGAAAGTCAACGTGTTCGTCGAGACGTGCTTGCGTGCCAGCCTAAAAGCGAGGAACAACGGGACGAAACCCAGAAGACCCGTGAGGGCTCCGAAAAGTATGGGCATCGAACACATTCCTCCCTGATTAACTGGCGACTCGGCATCAAGCACACCAATTTGAGATTGTAGCAAAAGGCTTTCGCATTCTTGCTCAACGAGTTTTTTTTCGCGCGTTATTCCGTGAACGGTGAAATGCCCTTTGAGGGGCGTTTTTACCTATGCTTCGAACCTTCGGACGACGATCCCCGACTCGTCCAGGAGCTCGCACGCGAGGTCATCGGGATAGCCTTCCGCGTAGACAATCTCCGTGATGCCCGCGTTAATGAGCATCTTGGTGCATTGCGTGCAGGGTTGCGTCGTGCAGTAGAGCGTGGCACCTTCGATGGAGACACCGTAACGCGCGGCTTGGATGATGGCATTTTGCTCGGCATGGATACCGCGGCACAGCTCATGCTGCTGACCAGAGGGAATCCCGAGTCTCTCGCGCAGACAGCCAATGTCAAGGCAATGCGCAAGCCCCGTCGGTCCGCCGTTGTAGCCGCTGGCGATGATGCGCTTGTCGTGCACGAGGATGGCGCCGACAGCGCGACGCAGGCAGGTCGAGCGTGTGGCGACCCGCTTCGTGATGTCCATGAAATACTCGTCCCAGCTCGGGCGCGTATCAGCCATGCGTCTTCCTCCTACTATCTATTTACTAAGCAATCTCAGGATACAGGGGGTGCTTCTCGAGCATGTCGTGCACCTCGCCCGCTACCTTGTCGAGAACGGTTTGATTATCCCGGTTGAAGATAGCCTGGGCGATGAAACCGCCGATGGCACGAGCTTCGTTGGCATCAAAGCCGCGCGAGGTAATCGTCGCGCTGCCTACGCGCACGCCGCTCGTGATGCTGCTCGGCAGCGGATCATTGGGAATGGCGTTCTTGTTGGTCGTGATGCCGAGCGGCTCGAGCAGCTCCTCGGCCTCCTTGCCGGTGATGCCGGCAGGCGTGAGGTCGACAAGGCAGAGGTGATTATCGGTGCCACCCGAAACGAGACGCAGACCACCTTCGACGAGGCCCTCGCCCAGGGCGGCGGCGTTCTCGACGACGGCATGCGCGTAGTCGGAGAATTCCGGACGGGTAGCCTCGCCAAAGGCAACGGCCTTGGCGGCGATGACGTGCATGAGCGGACCGCCCTGCCAACCGGGGAACACGGCCTTGTTGTACTTCTCGTAAATCTCCTCGTTGTTCGTGACCATGAAGCCACCGCGCGGACCGCGCAAGGTCTTGTGCGAGGTCGAGGTAACGATGTCGGCATGAGGCACCGGCGAGGGATGCGCACCGCCGGCAACGAGACCCGCGATATGCGCCATGTCGACCATAAGATAGGCACCCACCTCATGGGCGATGTCGGCAAATGCCTCGAAGTCGATGATGCGCGGATAAGCCGACGCGCCGGCAACGATAAGATCAGGCTTGACCTCCTGGGCAATGGCGCGAACCTCGTCCATGTCGATGCGTTCGGTCTCGGGATTCAAGCCGTAGGAGTGGGCGTCATAGAAGCGACCCGAGAGCGAGAACTTGGCGCCATGCGAAAGATGACCGCCCGCCGGAAGCGACATGCCCAGAATGGTGGCACCCGGGTCAAGCAGCGCAAAATAGGCTGCCGAGTTGGCGCAGACGCCCGAATGCGGCTGGACGTTGGCGTATGCCGCATCGAACACCTCGCAAGCGCGGTTGCGCGCGATAGTCTCGATGGTATCAACATTGGCACAACCACCGTAATAGCGCTTGCCGGGATAGCCTTCGGCATACTTGTTGGTAAGGATCGTGCCCATCGTTTCGATGACCGGCAGCGAGGGGATGTTCTCGGATGCGATCAGCTCGAGCGTGTTGCGCTGGCGCGTCAGCTCGTCATTGATGGCGGCGGAAATCTCGGGGTCTGCCTGGGCAAGTAGCTCGTTGTTCATGGGCGAAGTTCTCCTACTCTTCGGTTTCGATGGTCATGATCTTCTCGACTCGACGGGCATGCCTATCGCCCGAAAAATCGGCGCCAAGGAAGGCTTCAAGAATTGCCTTGTTGTCCTCGAGGGACGTGAAACGTCCCGAAAGCGTCGCGATGTTCGCGTTGTTATGCTCGCGCGAAAGCTTGGCGAACTCGGTGGACGTAAGATTGGCGGCACGAATGCCATGCACTTTGTTGGCGGCAATCATCATGCCGATGCCCGTACCGCAGACGAGCACGCCGTAATCATCATCGCCCTGTGCCACGGCACGGGCGGCACGTTTGGCGTAATCGGGATAGTCGACGCTTTCCTCGCTATCGCAGCCGAAGTCATCAACCGTGAAGCCAAGATCCTCGAGCCACGGCTTAAGCGCTTCCTTCTGCTCGAAGCCGCCATGGTCCGATGCCAAGGCGATACGCAGTTGTGCCATTGTCATGCCCTCTCGTCGCTATGTGCAAATCAGTCAAGAGAGGTACCGCATTTTCGAGCTTGCTCTCGCACCCGATGAGCGATTGTCGCGAAGCTGCTGCGGAACTCGCACGCAAAGACCGCGTGCTCAGACAGTCCTCGCAAGACCGCTTCGCGAAAATCGCTCATCTGCTCCAGATGCTCGAAAATGCGGTACGTCTCCACTAGTGATGCCGTTTTACTCGTGGCTTGTAAGTGTAGCACCGAAGGCAGCTACATCGAGTAGGACTTGCTCGGGTATCGGCCCTTCACGCTGTATCTTCGGATAAGGGCCCGTGCAATCCACAATCGTTGACGCGCGGCCAACGCAACACACCTCGAGTAGAGAGTCGCCACCAGGCAACTCGCGCATGGATGCGGGGACATCCGCCAGGCGCGAGGGCGCGGGTTCGCCATGGACATTCGCGCTCGTGCAGGCGAGCGGGGCATCGAGCTCTGCGAGGAGCGCGAGCAGCCCGGCATCATCGGGGCAACGCAGGGCGATCGTCCCGTCCGCCGCGACACCGCCCAACTCGCATGCGGCATCGGAAGCGCGCAGCACGAGCGTAAGGGCACCGGGCCAAAACATCTGCGCGAGGCGACACGCGTAGGCGGGTACGTCGATGGCAAGCATATCGAGGGCATCTGCACCCGAGACAAGCCAGGGCAGCACCTGGCTCATGGGGCGATCCTTGAGTTCGAAGATATGGGCATAGCCCGCAGAGCCGGGACGTGCGGCAAGGCCGTAGACAGTATCGGTCGCGACGATCACGGCTTGTCCATCGCGTAGCGCCCGAGAAAGCGTGGAGGCCGTCATCAGCGCGTCCCTTCGAGCAGGGAGCGTGCATGGTCGAGCGCACGCTCGTCATCGTCTCCCGAGAGCATGCGAGCAATCTCCGTCACGCGCGCCTCGCCCACGACGGGCTCGACGCTCGTATGCGGCATCCCGTCAGCGCCATTCTGCTTGCTCACCACATAGTGCTCGTCGGCCAGCGCGGCAACCTGCGCCAAATGCGTGACGACAATGACCTGCGCGTCTTTCGAAAGCGCCGCGAGCCTGCGTGCCACGGCATTGCCCGTGACGCCTCCGATACCGGAGTCGACCTCGTCGAAGACGATCGTGGAACGCGAGGCGTCGGATTCGCACGAATCGTAGTGGATGCACTCGAGGGCGAGCAGGATGCGCGAGAGCTCGCCACCAGATGCGATGCGACGCAACGGACGGGGTTTAGACGCCGGGGCGGGTTGGTAGAGAAGCTCGACCTGCTCGCTACCAGCTTCACCCCACCGCTCGAAGGGCAGCTCGTCGAACGAGAACTCGAAGCTCGCCCCCTCCATCGCAAGCTCGCTTACGGTCTTTGCAAGCTGCTCGCAGAAGTTCTGCGCTGCCTCGTGCCGCGCAGCGCTGAGCGCCACTGCAGCCTGACGGTATGCGTCTGGTGCTTGAGCGAGGCATGCGCGCGCCTGCTCCATACGTTCGGGCGAGTCCTGGGCTTGTTCAAGCGAGCGTCTCGCCGCCTCCCAGGTGGCGAAAACCTGGTCCATGCCAGGGCCAAAGCGTTTCATAAGGCCATTGAGCTTATCGAGACGATCAAGCGTCTCCTCGAGCCTGCTCGGATCCGTGTCGATGCCCTGCGCATACGCGCTCAGGTCACGCGTGAGGTCCTCGAGCTCCTGCATCTGGACGTCAAGCCGACCGATGAGCTCGTCGAGATCCTCATCGATCCCCTGTTGTCGCATGAGCTCCGAAGTCGCCCGGGCAATGAGGTCGAGAGCGCCATCGTCATCATGCAGCGCGGCACAGGCACCTTGCAAAGCCTGAGCGAGCTGGTCTGCATGCTGCAGACGCGGCAATTGCTCCTCGAGCTCCTCGAGCTCGCCTGCCTGCGGGTTGACCTTCTCGATCTGCTCGCAGGTGAAGCGCATGAACTCGAGCTCCTGCTCGTTTTTGCCTTGAGCCGCTTCGAGCTCGGCAAGAGTGGCCCGCGCCTGCTGGTAGGCCGTGCGAGCCTCGGCGTAGCGAGCACGGAGCTCGTCATCTTGCGCCCACGCATCGAGATAAGCGAGCTGACGAGCCGGCTCCAGGAGAAGCACCTGCTCATGTTGCCCGTGCACCTCGATCGAAGATGTGAGTGCGGCAAGCTCGCCGACAGTGGCCATCGCTCCGTCAATCGTACAGCGGCTACGCCCGGCGACACTCAGACGCCGACGAACGAGATGCTCGTCTTCATCGACGATGCGTGCTTCGGCAAGCGCCTCCTCGGCCCCGTCTCGCACCACCGAATTGTCGGCACGCACACCACATATGAGCTTGAGGGCCGCGAGAAGCGCCGTCTTACCCGCACCCGTCTCGCCCGTGAGGACGGTCAGACCCGGTGCGAAGGCTATGGTCGCGTCCTCGATGAGGGCGATATTGGATACATGGAGCTCGTCGAGCATGCGCCCCTCCCTATTGTCGCTCGGGCATGTCCGGATGCGGACCACCGAAGAAGACGCGCGAGACATTGCGGAAGAAGGCGTCGCCACCGCGTGCCAAGAGCAAGTCACGCTCTCCGCGGCGCACCTCTATCGAGGAGGGCTGGTCGACATCGATCATGACCCCATCTACGAACACCGACGCATCGCGCGAACGCGTCGTATCCATGATGACCTCGAGCACATCCGAAGGTGCGAGCACAATGGCACGGGTGTTGAGCGCATGGGGCGCAACCGGCACGACGACAAGACCCGTATAGGCCGGAGACACGATGGGGCCACCAGCCGAGAGCGCGTAGCCCGTCGAACCTGTGGGCGTGGCAACCACCAGACCATCGGCCTTGAGCTGCGCAATGGTGATTCCGTTGATGCCGTAGCGATACTCGACCACGCGCCCGCTACGACCGCGTGTATAGGCAATCTCATTGAGAGCGGTCGCGTTGATGACCTGGCCGTCAGCCTGCTCTATCGTGATGTCGGCTGTCGAACGATGCTCGAAGACCATGTCACCAGCCAGGGCGTTCGTGACAAGCTCGACATCATCGCGTGCCGGATTGCCGGAAAGAAACGAGAGGGTGCCGTAAGTGAGAGCAAGCATGGGCACGGGAGCAAAATCGACAAGACGTGCGGCACGCAGGAAGGTGCCGTCGCCACCCATGCAAACGACAAGCGCGAGCTCGTCGACGGGGACAGACAGCTGATCAGGCGCCTTGGAGTCCTGGACGAGGGCATCGATGCCGGATATGACAAGGCGCGAAGCGAGATAGTGGGCCGCGGTACCAACCTCGTCCACGTTGCTTGGCACGATCAGAACCTTCACGATTCACCTTTCAGCTTGGCATGCGCCTCTGCGACGACACGCTCGATTTCATCGAAGCACATACTACCCTCTCGCGGGGAATCGCATGGCCGGGATTTCGCCCAAAAGAGAAACTCGATATTACCCGCAGGGCCCGTGACAGGTGAATACGTGAGACCGCAGACCTCGAATCCGCAGGCACGCGCGCTCTCGAAAACCGCCTCGATGCAGCGAGCGTGTGCCTGGGGATCGTGTACGACGCCCCCTTCTCCAACGTCTTCCTTGGATGCCTCGAATTGCGGTTTGATAAGCGAGACGAAGCAGCCCTGGGGCTTCAGGAACGCGGCGACATCGCTCATGACAGACGCAAGGCTGATGAACGAAAGGTCGGCAACAACCAGATCGAAAGGACCGTCTATGTCGGCAGCACTCACGTTGCGGATGTTCGTACGCTCGAAAAGGCTCACACGTGGGTCGTTGCGCAAACGCCAGTCGAATTGTCCCACGCCCACATCGACTGCGCTCACACGCGCAGCACCTCGCTGGAGCAGGCAGTCGGTAAAACCGCCACTCGAAGCGCCTAAGTCAGCACATGCAAGGCCCCCGACCTCAAGGCCGAAGGTATCGAGGGCCTGTTGGAGTTTGAGACCACCGCGCGACACGAAGCCACCACGCCGCTTATCGTCTTTAAGACGCAAGGCAACATCGGGCTTCACGCTCATGCCGGCACTCGTGGCGCGATGCTCACCCACCACGACCTCGCCAGCCATGACATACGCCTGAGCATCATGCAGATCACGCGCGAGCCCGCGCTCTACGAGAAGCTCGTCAAGTCGCATGGGTAACCTCTAGGATTGATACGCTGCGAGCACCTCGGCGCTGATGCTTTCCGCATCGAGTCCGAGCACTTCAAAGAGCTTGTCGACCGGACCTTGGGTCACGAAGGTGTCGGGGATGCCGAAGCGCCTGACCGGACAACTCTCACCCATATCGGAAAGCAGCTCGAGCACGCCCGAACCGAATCCTCCCGTGATGACGCCATCCTCGAGCGTGAAGATATGGCCCGTATGGGCGGCATCACGCAACGCGTCGGCATCAATGGGCTTGGCCCAACGCATGTCCCAGATGGAAAGCTCGACTCCCTGACGCGCGGCTACCTCGGCAACCTCGCACGCGACATCGACCATGCGACCCAAGGCGAGTAACGCCCCGTCGGCACCGTCCCTGACCTTGACGGCATGGCCCTCCTGCCA
>CATLBX010000066.1 GCA_949879855.1 uncultured Coriobacteriia bacterium | reverse complement strand
AAGCTAGTCTTTCACGCTGAAGTTACCGCCGTCGACATCCGGACCCGCGCCCACCTCGATGAGCTCGTAGTCCTTGGTGCCGTAGCCCAGACGTGTGGCATCGTCGATGGTCTTGGTGCCGTGCTTGGAGTCGACGCGCTCCAGGAAGTGATCGCGGCCGGGATCGTCGGATGACTTCACCGCATCGATGCAGGCCTGGTCGATGGCAACCGGGTCGAGCGATGCGAAGATGCCGATGTCCTTCATGCACGGGTCCTCGGCCACGGCGCAGCAATCGCAATCCACCGAGAGGTTCACGGCAATGTTGATATAGGCGAGGTTGCTGCCGAAGTGGTTGACCACCGTCTCTGCCGCCTCGGCCATGGCCTCCAGGAAGTCATCTTGCTCGGCATGCTTGTCCCAGAACTCGCCCTGCTTGAACGTGGCGCCGCCGGTATGGATGTTCACCTTGCCCTCGTTGGATGCGCAGCCGATGGAGAGCTGCTTGAGAGCTCCGCCATAGCCGCCCATGGGATGCCCCTTGAAATGCGAGAGCACGAGCATGCTCGAGTAGTTGGCGAGATGGCCGCCAACGCGGTTTTCCGTCAGCACGCGGCCGTTCTCGATGGGGAACACGAGGTCGGGGCCCTCGGCGTCCATGATGTCCACGTCGAAGTACTCGGTCCATCCATGGGCCGCCAGGAGCTTCTCGTGCTTCTCGGTGGTATCGCGCGCGCCGTCGTAGGCGGTATTGCACTCGACGATCGTGCCGTCGACTTCCTCGACCATGGGCCGCATGAACTCGGGATGCAGGAAGTTCTGGTTGCCCTCCTCGCCGGAATGAACCTTGACGGCTACCTTGCCGGGCAGCTTGACTCCCAGCATCTCGTACATGCGCACGACGGCTTCGGGGCTTATATCGCGTGTGAAGTAGACCTTGGCCTTTTCCATGAAGGATCCTTTCCTCTGATTTAACGATGCTCACTCTACCCCCTGAAGCAGTCTTCATGTCAAGAGGGCTATTCCACCTGTTCCCGCGACGAGGATGCGCCAGCTTCGGGAAACAGTTTCTTCATGCGCCTGCGCAGCGTCGATACGCTGATGCCAAGCTGGGAGGCAGCCTCCGAAGCGCTTATCTCTCCTCCGAGGAAGGCATACCCAATCGAATCGAGCTTCCGCGGATCAATGGAAATGGGCTTTCTTCCTCCGTACTTTCTCTCGCGCTTGGCACGATCGACGCCCTCTTGCCTTCGTGTATCAGCGAAGTGCTTGTCGTTGCCATAGAGAGAGATGAGCAGATGGTACATATCCGCACGGTTCACATCATTGATGGTGAAGCCATCGGCCCGCACATCATGTCCCATGCACAGGAGCTCGAGGAGCTTGCGAGCCCGTTCTCCCGAACGTCTGCCGAGCGCTCGCAAGTCCCCGACATCCACCTCAGTGACATCATCGTCGGGACGCCATCGTCTTACGTAGAGATTGTCCCCTCCATAGCGCAGATTTGTACGGATGAGCCACTCGAGCCTATTCAAATACTCCATGCCCTCGGCATCTAGCAGCTCCACCAGGTCCTCTCGGCCTGGTGCCGGCGTGCGCTCCTCGATGAAGACGGGCGTGACATTATTTCGCACGTATCGCGGCTTGCGCATGCTCATGTCAAGCCCGGGTATTCCCTGGTACAGGCTCGAGTCGAGAAGGTCGATGACGCCATAGCACGGCTCGAACGAATACGTGAACGACTCGTCCTCTCGCTCGGCGTAGGTAATCTTTGCGATGCGATAGCTGAGCCCCAGCGAATCATCGAGGCAGATAAGGCCCGTGGTCGTGATTTCCCTCATCGCGCACCTCCCATCAACCGTTCGTAAGGAGCCAGCAAAATCTTGCAAAATCTGTTCTCGAGCATGTGGCGATAGAAAACCCGACGCTCGTCCGCAAGCCCATGCACCTCATCGAGAACGCCAAGAACGTCCTCAAGAGAAGTACGGCTCAGCACGGCCGCAAGTGCCTTGTTGCATTCGGGAAAGGCAAGACTATCTATGACATCGAAGTAGGAGCTCTTTCGCCCCTTGAGACGAATCTGGGAAGTTGGAAACGTATAGACACGCGCGTCTGTCTCGGAAGGAGAATCAACGATAGCCTGAAGTTGCCCGTCGAGTAAATTGGGGAAGAGACAGGAGCCGTTATCGAACACCGGAGCGAGACGATACATGTTATCTCGCTTGATGAAACCCCAGTTGGCGCCATGTCGGTCAAAATTCCCAAGCAAAGCATCTGCGATGTATATCTCCCAGAAGACGGAGATGGTTTCCTTGACGTCCGTGAGCTTCGAATTGTCCCGGAGCATGGCCATGATGTCTTCGTACTCGTACTGATATCTCTCCCTGTCCTGGTCGAGCGTGCTTTCTCCCACGTCATTGAAGGGAACGAACTGCTCGCCCTCGCCAATGAAATCCTTGCATACGACAACAGGACGCCCCTCATACGTCCCAAGCATGGTCTCTTGCGTCGATATACCGAGCCGAGAGAAGATACGCGACCCAATATGCTCGGAGAGGTGATTACTCCGGTGCCCGAATGCGGTTGCCTTCTGAAGCTTGACCATGTGCGGTGCGTCATCGATGAGAATACCGATCTTGCGCTCGGTCCCACCGTAGTAGCGATTGCTGAGTGGATATGAGGAAAAGTCCATGACAACCTGATTCAATAGACATACAAATAGTGTTTTGACGCATTGTAGCAAAAGCGGCGCCAAAATGTGTCAAAACTAATTTCTATATTCTATTGAACGCCTTTCATCCTCCATGCGTGAAGACGGTCGGCACTTCCCACTTGAACTTGGCTTTAAGTCAAGATATTCTTTCGGCCAGACTATCGAGGAGGACTCATGGACTATTCCATCGGCGAGGTATCGAAGATGACGGGGCTTTCGCCCTCGACCCTGCGCTTCTACGACAAAGAGGGTCTGCTTCCCGGTCTCGGCCGCCAGGGCGGCAAGCGCATTTTCGACGACGGCCACGTGCGCTCGCTGCGCGTCATCGAGTGCCTGAAGAGCTCCGGTCTCGAGATACGCGACATCAGGAAGTTCATGGACCTCACGACCAAAGGCAGCGCGAGCTACGCCCAGCGCAAGGAGCTCATGGAGGAACAGCGCTCGAAGACCCTCGAGCAAATCGACGAGATGCAGCAGACACTCGCAATGCTCGAGTACAAGTGCTGGTACTACGACGAGGCGCTTTCCTGCGGCAACGAGGACTTCGCGGCAGATGCGCCCGCGAGCCTTCCCGCCAGGGGACGCGAGCTCTACGAGCGGGCGTTTCCCCGTGACGAGGAAGAGGGCACGCGATGATCGGGACCATTGCGAACACGGTGGCCATCGTGTTGGGAAGCTCCGTGGGGGCAGTTGCCAAGCGCGGCCTGGGCGAGAAGTACCAGGACGTGCTGTTCTTGGCCATGGGCCTGGCAGCGGTGGGGCTTGGCGTCAACTCCATCGTCAAGGGCATGGGCGCAAGCGTCTACCCCGTGCTCTTCATCGCGAGCCTGGCCCTGGGTGGCGTCATCGGCACGGCACTCGACCTCAACGGCCGTTTTGACCGCTTCGTCTCCAAGCGCTCGAAATCCGGCACCAACCTCTCGCAGGGGCTCTCCACAGCCATCATGCTCTTCTGCTTCGGCGCCCTCTCGATCATCGGACCCATCAACAGCGCGCTTTACGGCGACGAGACCTTCCTGCTCACCAACGCCACCCTCGACCTCGTGACGTCCATGGTACTGGCCTCGTCCTTCGGCATCGGCATCGCACTCGCGGCCATCGTGCTGTTCTGCTGGCAGGGGGCGATATTCCTTCTGGCAGCGCAGCTCCAGCCGTTCCTCACCGCAGACCTCATGGCAGAGATCACCATCGTGGGTGGCTTTCTCATCCTGGCTTCGGGCCTCGGCATCCTCAAGGTCAAGGAGATCCCCGTGATGAACCTCCTGCCCGCCCTGCTGGTTCCCCCGCTGTGGTTTCTCGCCATCCAGCTCGTAGGCAACTTCGTGTAAATGAAATAGCACACGCAGACGAGCCGTGAAGCGAAGGTCCAAGGGAGCGCACCATCAAGTAACCTAGCGCCCGAGCAAACCGTCGAGCTGAGGTCTAAGGGAGCGCGCTGTAAGGACCGCGAAGCGGGCCGTCGGGAAGCGACCATCGAGGCGAGGCGGCCTGCCCGACGTCCCCCTTATTTCAACACGGAAAAGTCCACCAGAAACGGATCGACGCTGCTCATGAACTCCTTGCGATGGGCTACGGTGGCCTGACCTTCGGGAATGGTCTTGAAGGCATTGGAGACCTCGGATGCCTCGCTGAAGAACAGCTCGAGGATGCCGTCAAAGGGAAGGCGGTCGTGGTTGACGTGCTGGCTGTTGACCATGCGGTCGATGATGAGATGCTGGTTGTAGCCGAAGAATATGTCGGTGGGCATCTTCGCCATGCACCCGGAATGGACGACGAACCACTCGCGCGTGAAGTCCTCGAATGACACGTCCGGTACCGTACGGCCCAGCAACGTCATCTTCTTATGACACCCATCCTCGACGCGCAGGGGAATGGAAACGTTTTCCAGACATACATAGGTCTCGTTGTAGACCACCGCGTTCACGCGCTCGCGTAGCACGGCCTTGTATGCATTCGATTGCGTGGCCAGCTCGTAGGCGTCGAGGTCGACATAGCGTTCAATGGTGAAGGCATCGGCGAGAATGGCCTCGGACGAGGCGTCTCCTTGTTCCTTGAGGGTGACCCGATCGACCTCGAAGGACTCGAGCCCCGGGATTCGAAGGCAAAGGGGCGCATAATCGTCATGGAGGAAACGCTCGAAGTCGCCGTCTGAAACAGTCGGGTCTTTGCGAAAGAGATTAATGCAGGAAATCATTGCGCCTGTCCTTCCCCCTACATCATGAACACCTTGTAGGCGTTGGCGGTGTCTTCGTAGCGCTTCTTGATCTCCGCCTCGCCGCGCAGGTAGGTGAGTGACATCTCGGTGAAGTACCAACGCCCGTCGATCTTCACGTACCTGTTGTCATAGTGGGCGCGACCGAAGAACTCCCCGCCGTTCTGGGCGTCGTAAAGGTCGTCTTCCAAGGACCAATGCGAAATGGCCGTGCCGTCATCGTTGACCTCGATCCAGTGATGGTGGCCTTGATGGCTCGAGGTGACGTTTTCGGTGAATTTGCCTTGCATCGTGGCGAGCATGCCGTCACGTCCCTCGTAGCGCCCGCCGGTCGTGTTGTTGATGAACACGAAGTCGTCGACGAGGATGCCCGCAAGGCCATCCCAGTCCTTGGCGTCGAGAAAATCCCAATACTGCGCTTGCAGGCGCTCGATGGCGCGCATGTCCTCAAGCTTTTCAATGCGTCGCTCGAGCTCTTCCATGGTCGTCATGGCAACCCACTCCTTACAGAAGGCTGAAGCCGCCCTCTTCGTAGATGGTCTCTCCGGTGATGAACGAGGCGTCATCCGAGGCGAGGAACAACGCGACGCTGACCATCTCCTCGATTTCGCCGTAACGACCGAAGGGCATCTTGGCTAGGAAAGCTGCGTTGCGCTCGGGATCGAACCTCGTACCCTCCGTGATGCGGGTCTTGGAGGTACCCGGTGCCACGGCGTTGACGTGGATATCGTACTTGGCAAGCTCCAGGGCCATGACCTGGGTGAGCATGCTCACCGCCGCCTTGGAGGGGCCATAGGGGGTGATGCCGCCGATGGTCTTGCGGGCGCTATTAGAGCTCGTGTTGACGATGTGCCCTTTCACGCCAAGGTCAACCATGGTGCGGGCGACGGCCTGGCCGACGTAGAACACGCCGTTCAGGTTCGTGTCCATGACGTCGAGCCAACCTTCCTGGCTGCAATCCAGAAACGCCTCGCGATGGGTGATGCCCGCGTTGTTCATGAGGACGTCGATGCGTCCGAACCTATCGATGACCTCCGCGACGCTTTCCTGGACCTGACCGTAATCGCGCACGTCGCAATGAAGGCAGTACACGCTCTCGTTATCGCCGAACGCCTCTTCCATGGTATCGTCCTCGATGTCGAAGACGGCAACCTGGGCACCTTCCTTCACGAGCTGTTCGACCATGCCACGCCCCAGGCCGTTGGCACCACCGGTCACGAGCGCGATCTTGTCTATGAATCTCTGCTTTTCCATGGGTTTCCCTTCTCGTTCGCTACTGTTTGTCGGCCGTGGCCAGGTGCAGATACGTCGTGGCTCCTCCATCCACGGCGATGTACTCGCCGTTGATGAAGCTCGCATCGTCGGAGGCGAGGAAGAGCGCGACGGTCGCGATTTCCTCGGGAAGCGCATAACGCTTCAGCGACGATGCCTCGGAAAGCCCCTTCCTGTTCTGTCCGCGCGCCAGTGTCATGTCCGAAAGCACGAGGCCCGGATTCACGGCGTTGACGCGCACGCCCAAGGGCCCCAGGTCGGTGGCGGCGGCACGGGTCGCGCCCAGGGCGGCGGCCTTCGCCATGGCATAGCCAATCAGGTTACCCGGCCCGAAGTGGTTGCCCTGGTACGAGCATATGTTGACGATGGCGCCGCCACCGCTGTCTATGATTGCCTGCGCGCAGTAGTGCATGCCGTTATAGACGCCCCAGCAATCGACATCCATCATGCGGTTCAGGTCCTCGCGCGAACACGTCAGGATGGACCCGTTCACGCAGATGCCGGCGTTGTTGACGAGCACGTCCAGGCGCCCGCATTCGTCGTCAATCTTCTTGACGAGCTTTTGCCAGGCAACCTCGTCGACGACGTCCATGGGAAACGCCACGGCCTCTCCCCCGTCGTCCTTGATGGCCGCCTCCACACGCGCAAGGCCATCTTCCTTGATGTCGGTCATGTACACCTTGGCGCCTTGCTGGGCGAACATCTTCGCCTCCATCTCGCCCTGACCGCCGGCGGCACCGGTGACGATGACCACCTGGTCCTCGAACTTGCCGGTCCCCTTGGCGACACGCGGCCAGCGCTTGGCCTTTTGCTCGGCGTATACCTTCTCCTCGAATTCGCGCTGGCCGGGGCCAGAGACGACGGCGTCCTCGAAGAACTCCGCACGCTTCGATTTCATGATTGCCTCCGTTCGGGAAGCGACTGCACCGGGCGAATCGCGTGATGCAGCCGACGTGGATGTGCTAGTTTTTCAGCTCGACTTCGACGGGCTCGACGAAATAGGTCGTGACCGTGCCGATGAACTCGGCCGCGTGCACGCTCGCGCGCTTCTTGTAGCCCACGCTGGTGTAGCATTCGTCAAAGGCATCCATGTCCTCGAACCAGAACTCGACCATACCCTCGACCGGGAGCTTGTCGTAGTGGACCTCCTCGTCGCCAACGCACCTGTCGATGACGAGGTTCTGGTTGTAGCCGCAACAGCCGCCCATGAGCTCGACCAAGATGGAGTGGATGTACCACCACTCGAAATGGAAGGTCATGGCATCGACTCCTTCGGCGCGATCGCAGAAGGAGACGCGTTTGATGATGTCGCGGTCCTTGAGGTACGCGGGAACGAGCTTATCGAACTTCCTCACCGTGATGAGCGCGGGTATGGGCTCGTCGACGATGGGATCGAGGGCCGCGGCCAGGACATCGCCCGAATGGGCATAACCTTCGAGCATGTCGCCGTAGCTATCGAAGATCAGCTCGATGAAACCATCAATGTCGATGCTACCGCGCGCGGCATGGGAACGCTGCTGCTTGTCGGTCACCAAGTTGATCTCGCATTTGCGCAGCAGGGGCATGGTGGAAATGACATTGCTGACCTCGCCCATCATCACCGCACGAAACTGCTCTTCGGTAATTCCCTCCTTGCATTTGAGCAAGTTGATCCTCGAAATCATAGCTGCGTCCTTTCTCTCGGATGTGTCGTCCTTGCAACAGGGGCGTGACCCGTTCCCTCGCCGAGTAGACGGGAATTCCGGTCACGCCCCTTTCGGGCAAGCTTGTGGACCGCGTACGCTGCGCACGCCTTGGTCCCACGAGCCACGGAGCGCAATCGCCTTCGATCGGGCGTCCTACTCCCCGGCGTTCTTTGCCTCCATCATGGCCGCGTCGCGAGCCTTCATCTTGTTGTAGATGGGCATGCCGATGGCGAGCAGGATGATGGCGATGATGCAGAGCACACCCAGGATGGGAAATGCCGTGCTGTAACTACCGGTCGTGGCAAGGGTGTTGGCGGAAAGCATGGGACCGATGACGGCGGCGAGCGCATAGCCCCAGTACATGAAGCCGTAGTTCTGGCCCATGTTGGCCGGGCCGAAGGCATCGCCGGTGAGCGAGGGCATGATGGCCATGATGCCACCGAAGCACATGCCCAGGACGATGGACTCGATGATGAAGGGCATCGTGGTATCGGTGTTGCCGTAGAGGAACAGGTGGATCACGGCGGTGATGCCGATGACGATGAACAGCGTCTGGAAGCGGCCGATCTTATCGGATAACGTGCCGAAGCCGAAACGTCCCGCCGCATTGGCCACGGCGAAGATGCTGACCATCAAGGCGCCCGTCGCGGCGTCCATACCCGCTTGGGTCTGGCCGACGAGGGATGCGGTGCCCAACATGAACACGCCCGTGCACGCAGTGAGTGCGAAAGTGACGACCATGATCCAGAACAGCGGGGTCTTCATCATCTCGGGAGTGGTGTAGCTCCTGCGGTTCTTGGCCTCCTCGTCCACGGGAGGATTCCACCCTTCGGGCTGATAATCCGCAGGCGGCAGGATGTAGCAAAGCCACGAGAAGATGAGGAACATGACGATGCTGAACGCACCCACGACCATGAACGAGGGCATGGGGCCGATGGCCTGCACGATCATGTTGCCGACCGGAGCCGTCCACAGCGGCCAGAGGGC
>CATLBX010000065.1 GCA_949879855.1 uncultured Coriobacteriia bacterium | reverse complement strand
ATACTCGGCGCCGACCATCACGGCTACATCAAGCGTATCCAATCGGTCGGCCATGTCTTTGACCACCCCGGTCAGCCCGAGGTCGTCATCGGACAGATGGTCAACCTATTCCGTGATGGCGAACCCGTTCGCATGTCCAAGCGCACGGGCGAGATGGTGAGCTTCGAGGAGGTCCTTGACGAGGTGGGGGCGGATGCCACGCGTTTTTCCATGCTCGCGCGTTCGACCGACCAGGCAATCGACTTCGATATCGAACAGGCCAAGAAGCAGGACTCGACCAATCCGGTCTACTACGTCCAATATGCGCATGCGCGCATATGCTCGATCCTGCGCAAGGCCGCAAACGTCGAGGACGCAAACGCCGATCCCGATTCGATCGCCGCATCGCTTATCCCGCAAGATGCCGACCTCTCGCCGCTCACGCACGAGGCGGAGCTCGCCCTTGCGCGCCGCATCGACGAGTTCGGCGAGCTCGTCGCAGGCTGCGCACGCGACCTCGCGCCCTTCAGGCTCACGCACTACGCGACGAGCCTCGCGAGCGAGTTCCACCAGTTCTACACGCAATGTCATGTCATCGGCGATGACGAGAAGCTCACGACGGCGCGCCTCTACGTCTGCGACGCGACGCGACGCGTCCTGCGAAACGCCCTCGCCCTTCTGGGCGTGTCCGCACCCACGAGCAGGTAACGAAGGAGAAACCCACCATGTCCATTGCACCCATACGCGAGCATGTCCTGCCCGATTACATGAAGGCGGCAGACCTTCTCAAGGTCGCGCCCATGAACATGGAGGTCAACGCGGGCAAGGTGACACTCGATGGCATAGACCTGCACGATATCGCCGACGAGTTCGGCACCGCGCTCTACGTCTACGACGAGGGGCACATCCGCAACCAGCTCGCGAGCTATCGCGACGAGTTTCGCACCTGCTACCCGCAAAGCGACATCGTCTATGCTGCCAAGGCCTTCTGCTGCGTCGCCATGGACAAGATCGTCGCCGATGAGGATTGCTACATCGACGTGGCAAGCGGGGGAGAGCTCGCCATCGCGCTGGCAGCCGGTTTTCCCGCCAATCGCATCTTCGCCCAGGGTAACAACAAGACCCAGCGCGAGATCGAGGAGTGCATTGACGCCGGTGTCGCGTGTTTCGTGGTCGACACCCATGAGGAAATCGAGCGCATCTCGAGCTACGCGAGCAAAAGGGGAGTCACTCAGAAAATCATCATCCGCGTCTGTCCCGGCATCGAAGCCGATACGCACGCCTACATCCAGACGGCCAACGAAGATTCGAAGTTTGGCTTCAACATCCGCAATGGCGCGGCCGAGGAAGCACTCGTCTACGCCCTGACGCTACCCGGCATCGAGGTCGCAGGGTTCCATTGCCACATCGGCTCCCAGATTTTCGAGCTCACCTCCTATGTCGAGGCCATCAACACGATGTTCTGCTTCATGAACGACATGCGTCAGGCCCATGGCTTCATCGCACGGATCTTCGACATGGGCGGCGGCTTGGGCATTCCCTACACCATCTACGACCGTCCCTCGACCATCGCGCAGTTTGCCCAGATCGCGACGGGCGCCATCCATGCCAACTGCAGCGAATACGACTATCCGTATCCGCACATCTTCGTGGAGCCGGGCCGTTCCATCGTCGCGAACGCCGGTATCACCCTCTACACCGTCGGCTCGGTCAAGACGGTTCCGGGCATTTGCACCTACATCGCCGTCGACGGTGGCATGACCGATAACATCCGCACGGCTCTCTACGGGTCCAAGTACGAAGCGTTCGTCATCGAACGCGCCGACAAGCCCCGTGACGTCATCTGCGATATCGTCGGCAAACATTGCGAGTCGGGCGATGTCGTCGTCAAGAACTCGCCGCTGCAGGCCTGTGAGGCGGGTGACCACATCTGCGTGCTGGGCACGGGCGCGTACTGCAACGAAATGGCAAGCAACTACAACAAGCAGGTGCGTCCCGGCATCGTCTTCGTGCGCGATGGCGTCGCACGCGAGGTCGTACGTCGCGAGACCTATGAAGACCTGCTCGCACGCGACATATGCGCATAGACTCATACGTTCCCAAAAGGAGATGCACATGAAGCAAGTAAAGATCGGATTGGTGGGCTGCGGGACCGTCGGTGGCGGTTTCGTGCGCATACTCCAGGAGCATCATGATGATTTCATGAACCACGCCGGTGTCGACCTCGTCTTGGCGAAGGCTACGACCCGCACGCTTTCCAAACTGCGTGACTTGGGAATTTCCGATGACGTCATCGTCGATTCCTATACCGACATCATCTCCGACCCGGACATCGACATTGTCGTCGAGCTCATCGGTGGCACGGGATTGGCGGCCGATGTCGTGCTCGATGCGCTCGCGGCAGGCAAGAACGTCATCACCGCGAACAAGGCCCTCATGGCGACTCGTGGCGAGGAGATCTTCCACGTCGCGGATGACCATGGTGTCGAGGTCGCCTTCGAGGCTTCGGTAGGCGGCGGCATCCCCATCATCCAACCCCTCAAGCATGCGCTCATCAGCAACGAGATCAATGCCGTTCTCGGTATCGTCAACGGAACCACCAACTACATGCTCACCGAAATGCAGCAGGGCCTGGACTACGAGACCGTTCTCAAGCGCGCCCAGGAGCTCGGCTATGCCGAAGCCGACCCGACGGCCGACGTTGACGGCTACGATGCCGCCGCCAAGATCGCCATCCTTGCCTCCATCGCCTTCAATTCCCGCGTGACCCTCGACGATGTCTTCACGCAGGGCATCCGCTCCATAGAGCCCGCCGACTTCAAGCATGCGGCCGACATGGGCTACACCATCAAGCTGCTCGCCATCGCTCACAAGATCGACGACGAGATTGACGTGCGCGTCCATCCGGCCATGATTCCCGTGGGTCACCAGCTTGCCACCGTAAATGGGGTCTACAACGCCATTTACGTCACGGGTGACGCCGTGGGCGATTGCATGTTCTTCGGCGAAGGGGCCGGTGCCGGCCCCGCGGCATCCGCTGTCATGGGCGACACCATCGAGGTCGCCCGTCGCGTCGCCAACGACATCAAGCCCATCGTCGGATGCACCTGCACCGATAACCTGCCCTTGCGCGGCATCGGCAAGCTGGAGACCAAGTTCTACCTGCGCCTTCTCGTGAAGGACGAGCCGGGCGTGCTGGCCGCGATCAGCGAGATCTTCAGCCAGTACGAGGTCTCGATTCGCAGCATGGTGCAACCCACGACTCACGGAGACGGCACCGCCGAACTCATCTTCATGACCCATACGGCCAAGGAGGCCCACTTCGAGGATGCCCTCAAGGAAGTCGCGGCCCTGTCCTGCGTGGTCAAGATCGGAACCATGATTCGCATCGAGGAGGACTAAGGTGACCCTGACCGAAAAGGACGTCCGCGATATCGCCGAATATGCGCGCATCGGGCTCACGGACGAGGAACTGTCAACCATGACGGTCGACCTCAACAATATCATCGAGACCCTGCGACCCATCACGGAATACGAGCTCGAGGGCGTCGAGCCCACCTTCCATCCCATCGGCAGCCTCTCCAACGTCATGCGCGAGGACGAGGTGGGAGAGTCCTTCGAGCGCGAGGTCGCCCTATCCAACAGCGATTCGACGAGCGCGGGCTGCTTCGAGATTCCCTCGATTCTCGGAGAGGGAGGGGACCGCTGATGAACGAGTATTCCCAACTTGGCGTCCGCCAGATTCACGAGGGCCTGCGCGCCGGCAACTTCAGCGCACGAGAACTTGCGACATCGGCATTCGACGTCATCGACAGGCTCGATTCCCAGGTGCATGCCTTCCTCGAACTTACGCCCGAACTTGCCTACGCCCAAGCCGATGCCGTCGATGCGGCCATCGCCGCAGGCGAACCCCTTGGCATTCTGGCTGGTGTCCCCATCGCTTTCAAGGACAACATGAACCTCGAGGGCACGCACACGACCTGCGCGTCGCGCATGCTCGAGACCTACGTGAGCCCGTTTACGGCAACTTGCGTTGCCAAGGCCCTCGATGCCGGCGGCATCTGCCTGGGCAAGACGAACATGGACGAGTTCGCCTTCGGCTCCTCGACCGAAACCTCGTTCTTCGGCGTAACCCGCAATCCCTGGGACCTCGACCGCGTGCCCGGTGGTTCCTCCGGTGGCTCGGCGGCAGCCGTCGCCGCCGGCATGGCGACGCTGTCGCTTGGAAGCGACACGGGCGGCTCCATCCGCCAGCCGGGAAGCTTCACCGGCACGGTCGCCCTCAAGCCCAGCTACGGCGTCGTGAGCCGCTACGGCGTCGTTGCCTTCGGCAGTTCCCTTGACCAGGTCGGGCCCTTCGCCCGCAACGTCGAGGATGCGGCCTTCGCGCTTAACGCGATTTCCGGGCGCGACCCTCTCGACTGCACGAGCCAGCCCCGTGACATCGACTACACCGCGAACCTCGATGCGGGCATCAACGGCATGCGCATCGGTATCGTGCCCTCCCTGCTCGAACTCGACGGCCTCACCAGCGAGGTCAAGCACGCCTTCGAGCAAAGCGTCGCGAAGCTCGAGGGGCTTGGCGCCGAAATCGTCGAGGTCGAGTTGCCCAATGCGGCTGCGGCCATTAGCGCGTACTACGTGCTTGGCCCCTGCGAGGCATTCTCGAACCTCTCGCGCTTCGATTCGGTGCGCTACGGACACCATGCCCACGGCAAGAATCTCGAGCAGCGCTACGAGGACAGCCGTGCCCAGGGCTTCGGGCCCGAGGCAAAGCGCCGCATCATGCTCGGCGCCTGGCTGCTTGCCAGCGGCGTCTACGACGAATACTACATCCCCGCTCAGAAGGTGCGCACGCTCATCACGGCCGACTACACGAAGGCATTCGAGAAGGTCGACGCCATCGTGCTGCCCACGAGCCCGCGTACCGCGTTCAAGTTCGGCGAGGTAAGCGATCCGGCATCGATGTACCTCTCCGATATCTACACCATTTCCATCAACATCGCGGGCAACGGTGGCATGAACCTGCCCGTTGCGCTTGGAGAGGACTCTGGCCTGCCCATCGGCCTGCAGATCGTCGGCCCGCAGTTCAAGGACGAGAACATCCTGCGCGTGGGTGCGGCACTCGAGACGCTCGTCGACATCCCACGCGTCGCACCGCTCGAGAAAGGGGGCCGCTCGTGAAGGAACTGACCGAAGTCCTCGAGGATTGGGAGGCCGTCATCGGCCTTGAGGTCCATGCCGAGCTCACTACGCTCAAGACCAAGATGTTCTGTTCGTGCCCCATCGAGTTTGGTGCCGATCCCAACACGCACACCTGCCCGGTATGTCTTGGCATGCCCGGTGCGCTGCCCGTGCCCAACAAGGCGGCCATCGAGTCCATCGTGCTCGCCGGTCTCGCGACCAACTGCGACATCGAGAAGCACACGATGTTCTACCGCAAGGGCTACTTCTATCCGGACATGGCCAAGAACTTCCAGACGACGCAGGGTCCGCTCGCGTTTTGCATGCGCGGCCATCTCGACCTGGAGCTCTCCGCCAAGGGAGCGGCCGAGCGCGTCGACATCCCCAAGGGCGAAGACGGCGGCTACACGACCCGCATCGGCATCACGCGCATCCACATGGAGGAGGATGCGGGCAAGATGACGCATCTGGGCGGTTCCGAGGGACGTATCGATGGCGCCGAGCGCTCGCTCGTCGACTACAATCGCGCGGGCACGCCCCTCATCGAGCTCGTCACCGAGCCTGACCTGCGCACGCCCGAGGAGGCGCGTGCCTTCATGCAGAAGCTGCGCCAGATCTACCTCACCCTTGGCATCTCGGATTGTTCCATGGAGGAGGGTTCGCTACGTGCCGACGGCAACGTGTCGTTGCGCCGCCGCGGCTCGACGGAGCTGGGTACGAAGACCGAGCTCAAGAACATCAACTCCTTCAAGAACCTCCACGACGGTCTCGCCTACGAGATTTGCCGCCAGGCCGAGGTGCTCGAGAGCGGCGGCGTCATCCGCCAGGAGACGCGTCACTGGGAGCCCGGTGCCAAGCGCACCATCGTCATGCGCGTCAAGGAGACCGCTGATGACTACCGCATGTTTCCGGACCCGGACCTCGCGCCCTTCGACCTGACCGACGAGTTCATCGAGAACGTGCGCGTCAAGCTTCCCGAGCTGCCCGACGCCAAGAAGGCGCGCTTCATGGAGAGTTACGGGCTGCCCGCCTACGATGCCGGCGAGCTTGCCGGCGATGTCGAGGTGGCCGAATTCTTCGAGGAAGCCGCCCAGGATACCGATGCGGCCATCGCCAAGAAGATCGCGAACCTCATCATCAACGACGTGAGTGCCTGGGCAAACGAGAACGCGACGAGTATCTCGGCGTCCCAGATTGCCCCGGCGGCGCTTGCGAAGCTCGCAAAGCTGCTGGCAGACGACACGATCAGCTCCAAGCAGGGCAAGGAAGTGCTCGCCGCGCTCATCGGCGAGGGCATCGACCCCGAGGAGTACGTGAAGTCGCACGGCATGGAGCAGACGACCGACACGGGGGCCATCGAGGCCATCGTCGGCGATCTCATGGCGGCCAACCCCGACAAAGTCGAGGCATACCGCGGCGGCAAGACGGGCCTGCAGGGCTTCTTCATGGGACAGGTCATGAAGCAACTCGGTGGCCAGGGCAACCCCAAGGTCATTTCGGCAATCGTGACCGAAAAGCTCGAGGGCTAATCCAGCGGTGGACGCGTCCGCCTGCACGCTATGCCCGCGTTGCTGTGCCGTTGACAGGGCGCGGGAGCGTGGCGTGTGCGGTGAGGGCGATGCGGTGCGCCTTGCCCGTGCCGCGCTGCACTTCTGGGAGGAACCACCCATCAGCGGCGAGGCCGGCAGCGGCACGGTGTTCTTCAGCGGCTGTCCGCTGCGCTGCGTCTACTGCCAGAACAAGGACATCGCACGTGGCGAGATTGGCCGCGAGATCTCCATCGAGAGGCTTGCGTGCATCTTCCTCGAGCAGCAGGAGCGCGGGGCGCTCAACATCAACCTCGTGACGCCTACGCATTTCGTGCCGCAGATCAAGGCCGCCCTCGACCTTGCCCGTTCCTATGAGTTCTCGAGCACGCCGCTTGCGTTGCCCATCGTCTACAACACGAGCGGCTACGAGACGGTCGAGGCCATCACGAGCCTCGCCGGCTACGTCGACGTGTTCCTCACCGACTTCAAGTACGCCTCGCCCGAGCTTGCACGTCGCTATTCCGCCGCTCCCGACTACCCCGAGACAGCTGCAAAGGCGCTCGATGCGATGTTCGAACTCGTAGGCCCGCTTGCCTATGACGAGGCCGGAAGGGGAGAGGAGCGCCTGACACGCGGCGTCATCGTGCGCCATCTGCTGCTTCCCGGCTGTCTCGACGATTCCAAACGCGTCATGGAATCTCTTGCCGCCAAGCCCTACGTCGATGACATCATCGTGAGCATCATGAACCAGTTCACGCCTGCTCCAGACATCGCGCGGGACTATCCCGAGATTGCCCGTGGCGTGAATGATGGGGAATATGACGAGCTCATTGACTATGCACTTGAATTGGGCATTGTGAACAGTTTTATGCAGGAAGGTGGCGCCGCGAGCGAGTCCTTCATTCCCGCCTTCGATTACGAGGGAGTCTAGCATGGACCATGCGGATTACCTCATCATCGGAGCCGGTCTTGCGGGATCTGCCTGTGCATATCTGCTGAAGCAAGCGGACTGCGACGTCTTGCTCGTCGAACGCCTCGACATCAAGGCCAAGTCCAAGCTCTGTGCTGGCCTTGTCACGCCCCGTGCGCTGCGCGAGCTACACGACATCTTCGACACGATACCTCATAACCTCTTCAAGTCCCGGTTCGGCGTCATGCGCTGTATCGCGGCAGGCATCACCGTCGACTTGCACGACATCCAGATGAGCAGCGTCGAGCGCCGCGAACTCGACCGCTTCGTCCTCGATGCGTATCGTGCAAATGGGGGAGAGCTCCTCGATCGTTTTCACGTGCGCTCAATTGACCTTGACGCCAAGTGCGTTGCGGGAACGCTCGATGGAGAAGAGCGCGAGATTTCCTTTGGCACGCTCGTCGCGGCCGATGGCGCGCTTTCCTTCGTGCGCAGGTATCTCACGGGCAACGCGCCCGACGCCATACTCTCGCTCGAGACGACGGTTGCCAATACGGGCGCACCGCTCACGATGGACTACGAAGATGGCTTCATCGGTTATAGCTGGTATGCCCCCTGTGGTGACGAGGCTAAAATTGGATGCTGTGCCTATATAGGCGAACCCGATCTTGACCAGCATCTTCGGAGTTTTGCGAAGCACATGGATGTCGAGTACGAACGCTGCCGCGGCGCTTTCATCCCCACGGGAAGCGATGTGCTCCTTGAGCACAATGGTGTCTACTTCATCGGCGATGCGGCAAGCCTCATCGCTCCGCCCTCCGGCGAGGGCATCTATCACGCGCTGCATTCCGCCCGCATGCTCGCACGCGCGCTTGTCAACAAGGCGAGCTATCGCGCCCTCATGCGGCCCGTCGTCGCCGAGATACGGCGCCAGTACAAGCTGCGTGGCCTGTTCTTCGACACGCGCTTCATGCGCTGCGGCATCAGACTCGCAGACGCCACGCCCTATGGCGCCGAGCGCGCCGTCAAGTTTGCCTTGCGGCATTTTGCTGGATACTAGAAAGGGGCCCGGACGACCCGGACCCCTTCGCATGTGCAATGCATGTCACGCGGATGCTATTCGCGTCTCTCCTCGTCTTGCTCCTGGTCGAGAAGCACTAAGGGTATCTGCAATTGCCACAATATTAGCAATAAAACTCTTAGCTTCACAGTCACCATGATGAGATGCAATTGAATTAACAACAACCTCATCTTCATGAAA
>CATLBX010000064.1 GCA_949879855.1 uncultured Coriobacteriia bacterium | reverse complement strand
TGCAGATATCCCTAAGCTCGCTCAACTCCTTAGTCGGTACAGGGCCGAGCATATGGAAACATCTTCGCAAGAGAATGCCTAGCTTTCATGATTTCAAGCCATGAGAGTCGCTTACGGCCAGTCAAAGGAGATGCATCATGGAGGACCAGGAAATGGCCAAAGAGGAAATGCAGAGGTACCTGAACCAACAGGCCGAGGCGGGCATTCCTGAGGAGCAGGCGCTCAAGAACCTCACGGATGTCCTAGGCATTAGCTATCCCAAACTCGAGAAGTAGAGCTTTAACGCGAGAAATCCCACATACTAGGTTATTCTGTGCCCATGGTTAATATGCGCTTTCCAACAGTCACAGTTATCGGGGCGGGGCTTGCCGGTTGCGAGGCGGCGCTGCAGCTCGCGGCACGCGGTGTGCCCGTGCGCCTCGTCGAGATGCGTCCCGAGCACCCCACACCCGTGCACAAGACGGGCGATGTGGCCGAGCTCGTCTGCTCGAACTCGCTCAAGAGCACCGACCCCGAGACCGCCGCGGGTTCGCTCAAGTACGAGCTCGAAGCCCTTGGCTCCCAGCTCCTTGCCTGTGCCTTTGACACACGTGTAGCCGCCGGCGGGGCACTCGCGGTCGACCGCAGCGAGTTTTCCGCTGCGGTGCAGCGTCTCATCGACGCGTCGCCCAACATCGAGCTCGTGCGCGAGGAGTGCACGAGCATCCCCGAAGGCCCCGCTATCATCGCCACGGGTCCCCTCACCGCCGATGCGCTCGCAGCCCAGCTTGCCGACGAGCTCGGCTCCCAGGGCCTGGCGTTCTACGACGCGGCGGCCCCCATCGTCGAGGCAGATTCCATCGACCGCTCCGTCGTCTTCGCGCAGTCACGCTACGACAAGGGCGGCACGGCCGATTACCTCAACGCTCCCTTCAACAAGGAGGAGTACGAGGCGTTCGTCGACGAACTCGTCGCGGCGCGGCGCGTCATCGAGAAGGACTTCGAGCGTCGCGAGCTCTTTGCTGCATGCCAGCCGGTCGAGGAAGTCGCTCGCACCGGACGCGACGCGCTCTCCCATGGTGCCCTCAAGCCGGTTGGGCTCACCGATCCGCGTACGGGCAAGCGCCCCTGGGCCGCCGTGCAGCTGCGCGCCGAGAACGCCGCGGCGAGCGCCTATAACCTCGTCGGCTTCCAGACCAACTTGCGCTTTGGCGAGCAGGAGCGCGTTTTCAGGATGATTCCCGGCCTCGAGAACGCCGAGTTCTCCCGCTATGGCGTCATGCATCGCAACACCTTCGTCGACACACCCCGCGTGCTCACGAAGACGCTCGCTATGCCCTCGCGGCCCGAGGTGCACTTGGCCGGGCAGCTCACGGGTACCGAAGGCTATCTCGAAGCCGTCGCCTCGGGGCTCTTCGTGGCCTTGGCCGTCTACGCCGAGCTTGCCGGATTGGATGAACCCGCGTTACCGCGCGAATCGCTCTTCGGCTGTCTGCTCGCCTACGCGACCGATCCCGGCACCGTCGACTACCAGCCCATGCACGTGAACTACGGCATCATCGATCCCATCGAACCCAAGATACGCAACAAGCGCGAGCGCAAGGCCGCCTATGCCGCCCGCGCCCATGGGGCCATCGACGCGTTCGTGGCCGAACGTGCCGACCTCTTCGGGGAGGCGCTGGTCTCATGACGCGTCCCTTCGTTCCCGAGGAATGCCTCGCCGACGAGCGCTTCGACCCGGAAGCCGTGCGCTGGGCCTGTGCGTTCGCCCGGCATCTCGGAGTCGAACGGGGGCTCTCCGTCAACACGGTGCGCGCGTATTGCATCGACATACGCAGCTACCTTGACTGGGCCGCACGCAGCGGCCTTGATCCGCTCCAGGTGGAGTATCGTCGCTTTCGTCGCTACCTCGTCGAGCTCAACGCCGCAGGCTACACGCCCAAGACGACGTCGCGGCGCCTATCGGCCATACGCACCTTCTTCAAGTACCTCAACGTCCAGGGCGTAACCCAGCTCAACCCGGCGGCTGCCACCTCATCGCCCAAGTTGGGCCGCGACCTGCCGCGCAAGACGAGTGATTCGGATATCGCCCGCCTGCTCGCCGTCTGCGAAGACGATGCCACCGGCATGCGCGACCAGGCCTTTCTCGAACTGCTTTATGCAAGCGGCGCCCGTATTGCCGAGCTTGCCCGCCTCGAGCTTGCCGATGTCGACTTTCCCGACGCGAGCATCCGCCTCTTCGGCAAGGGCTCCAAGGAGCGCATCGTGCCCCTGTACGACGTCGCCCTCGATGCCGTGGACCGCTATCTGCGGCAAGGGCGCCCCGTTCTTCTGGGCGATGCCCGCAGTGATGCGCTCTTCATCTCGACGCGCGGCAACGCGATGTCGGCCGATAGCCTGCGCCGGGTCTTCAAGCAGCGCGCCGCCCAGGCCGGCCTCGACCCGAGCCTGCATCCCCATGACATGCGCCATGCCTTCGCCACCGATCTTGTTGAGGGAGGGGCGGACCTGCGCAGCGTCCAGGAAATGCTCGGTCACGCGAGCCTTTCGACGACCCAAGTCTACACGCATCTCTCGTTGCAGCATATGAAGGACGTCTACAAGGACGCCCATCCGCGGTCATAGCAATTTAATTTGCGAGGGTAGATAGATGCCTGTGCGTCGACGGCCTCTATCAAAAATCATCGTTTAACATTCTCGTATTTGTGCTATAGTTCTGAATTCGCGTGGTGACACGCTTAATCCGTATGGAAATCCGGCGCAAGCCGTTTGCAAGCAAGGAGAACGAAGATGTCGAAGGTATGCGAAGTCTGCGGAAAGCATCCGGCAGCAGGCCGCAATGTCAGCCACTCCCACCGTGTGACCAACAGGGTCTTTCGCCCCAACATTCAGAAGGTCACCATCAAGGACGCCAAGGGCCACGTCCGCAAGGCCAACGTCTGCACGAGCTGCCTGAAGGCCGGCAAGGTCACCCGCGCCTAGCTTGCATGCATATATGCGTTACCTCGAGAGGCCCTATTGGGCCTCTTTTGCATAAATGCCCACCACATGCGAAAGGAGTCGTGCATGAGTTCGTTTCAGGAAACCGCCAGGGAACTGCTCGACAAGGGTGCCGGTTTCGTGTCGGGGCTCGCGTCGACGGCGGGTGACGCCGCTTCCAAGGCCAAGATCAAGATGAAGATCGCCGACCTCTCGCTCGAGGAGGGCAAGCTCATGCAGCAGCTCGGCCACGACGTCTACGAGCAGCTCGGCGATGACGCGGCGTTTCGCGAATCCCATGCCGAGCTCATCGGCCGCATCGAGGAGACCGTTGCGCACAGGCGTGCCTACGAGGACGAGCTCACGGCCATGAGCGCGACCGTCGAGGATGCCTGGACTCCGGACGAGCCGCAACCCATCGATGTCGACGCGATCATCGTGAATGACGAGACTATCGAGTCCGAGAAGCATTCGAAGGAAAAGGACGCAGAGTAATGCGATACAAGGCATCAAAGGGCACCCAGGATTTGCTCCCCAGCCGCGCGAGCGCCTGGCTCGAGTTCGTCGCGCGTGCAGACGAGACCTTCTCCGCCTACGGCTACGAGCCTATCCAGACACCGGTCTTCGAAAGCACCGAGCTCTTCACCCGTAGCGTGGGCGAGACGAGCGACGTCGCGAGCAAGGAGCTCTTCTCGGTGCGCTCGATGGGCGCCATGCAGGCCATGCGCGAGGGCGGCGAGCTGAAGAGTGACCAGATCCTCTCGCTGCGCCCCGAGGGCACGGCCGGCGTCGTGCGTGCCATCGCCGAGCACACGCTCGTACCTCAGGGTGCCGCTCCCGCAAAGCTCTGGTACGCGGGCCCCATGTTTCGCGCCGAGCGCCCGCAGAAGGGTCGCTATCGCGAGTTCAGACAGGTCGGCGTCGAGTGTCTTGGCGCCACCGAGCCCATGGCCGATGCCGAGATGATCATCATGTGCATGCGCTTCTTCGCCGCACTCGGCATTCCCGCCGAGCAGATGACCCTGCTTATCAACTCCATGGGCGATGAGGCGTGCCGTCCTGCCTACACGCAGGCGGTGCGCGACTACGAGACGGAGCATCTCGACGAGCTTTGCGACGAGTGCAAGCGCCGCATCGACACCAACCCGCTACGCTCCTTTGACTGCAAGAACGAGGCGTGCAAGCGCGTCATGGACGGCGCTCCGCGCTTTTCGGACCACCTGTGCGAGAGCTGCTTGGCCCGCTTCGAGCAGGTCAAGTCGTGCTTGAGTGCCGCCGGCATCTCGTACGTGGAAGACCCCCGTCTCGTGCGCGGTTTCGACTACTACACGGGCACCGTTTTCGAGGTGCAGGTCACGGCCGGCCTGGGAACGCAGACCGCCATCGGTGGCGGTGGTCACTACGACAAGCTCATGGGCGAGATTTCGGGCAAGGACCTGCCGGGCCTCGGCTTTGCCGTGGGCTTCGAGCGCATCGCGCTCGTGCTCGAGGAGCTTGGCATCGAGCTTGCGCCCGAGAAGCGACCCTTCGTCTACGTCGCGCTTGCGGATGCCGCCCTTGCCGAGCAGGCCTTCGGCATCGTCCAGGGCCTGCGCGATGGGGGCATCGCCGCGCAGATGGACATGCAGGGCCGTTCGCTCAAGTCGCAGTTCAAGGTTGCCGGCAAGGCCGACGCCGCATACGTCCTGGTCGTCGGCCCCGACGAGCTTGCCTCGGGCACGCTCGTGGCGCGCAACATGCGCACGCACGACGAGACACCCGTGGCCCTTGACACCCTCGTTGAGGATATGGCGCGCTTGCTCTAGGTACGCTTGGCGAAATGCCCCTCGCACGGGCTTGTCGCTTGTTTCATAATAGCTAGCTTGTGAAAGCAGGAAAGACGCGGTCCTCCACTGTCTATGGCGGATCGCATGATGAAGGAGGGCATACAGTGCCTGAGGATTTTGCAAACGAGTATTCCATGCACACGCATACCTGTGGCGAGCTGCGCCGCGAGAACATCGGCCAGACGGTGACGCTCACCGGCTGGGTCGCCCGCAGGCGTGACCACGGCGGCCTCATCTTCGTCGACTTGCGCGATCGCACGGGCATCACGCAGGTCGTCTTCGATCCCGACACCGCCAAGGACTGCTTCGAGCTGGGCGAGAGGATGCGTCCCGAGTGGTCCATCGAGATCACCGGTTTCGTGCGCGAGCGTCCCGAGGACACCGCCAACCCCGATCTGCCCACGGGCGAGATCGACGTGGTCGTGAACGAATGCACGATCCTCAACGAATCCGCCACGCCGCCCTTCCCGCTGGATGACGACATCGACACCGACGAGCTCACGCGCATGAAGTGGCGCTATCTCGACATGCGCCGCACCCCCGTGGCCGAGGCCCTGCGTCTGCGCGACACCGTCACCTGGGCCATCCGCAACGCCCTGCACGAGCGCCTCTTCATCGAGGTCGAGACCCCGATTCTGGGCAAGTCCACGCCCGAGGGCGCCCGCGACTTCATCGTGCCGTCGCGCACCAATCCCGGTCACTTCTACGCGCTTCCCCAGTCGCCGCAGCTCTTCAAGCAGCTCACGCAGATTGGCGGCATCGAGCGCTACTACCAGGTCGCGCGCTGCTTCCGCGACGAGGACCTGCGTGCCGACCGCCAGCCCGAGTTCACCCAGGTCGACATCGAGATGTCCTACGTCACCGAAGACGATGTCATGACCATGATGGAAGACGTGCTCGCCGAGGTGTTCAAGGCCGTCGGCATCAACGACGTGAGCTTCCCGCTCGACCGCGTGCAGTATGCCGAGGCCATGGCCCGCTACGGCACCGACCGTCCCGACCGTCGCTTCGGCATGGAGCTCGTCGACATCTCCGACATCGTCAAGGACTGCGGCTTCAAGGTCTTCTCCGGTGCGCTCGCCAATGGCGGCGTGGTCAAGGCCATCAACGCCAAGGGCGCGGGCGATTGGCCGCGCGCGCAGATCGACAAGCTGGGCGACCTGGCGCTCGAGTGGGGCGCAAAGGGCATGGCCTGGATCCAGTTCCGCAGCGAGGGCAAGGTCAACAGCCCCATCACCAAGTTCTTCACCGAAGAGGAGATTGAGGCAATCAAGACGGCACTCGACGTCGAGCCGGGTGATCTCGTCATGTTCGGCGCCGACAGCACGGCCGTCGTCAACGAGGTGCTTGGCAACATGCGTCTGCACATGGCCCATGCCATGGGCCTCGTCGAGCCGGGTACCCACGACCTGTGCTGGGTCGTGAACTTCCCGATGTTCCGCTACGACGAGGACGAGAAGCGCTACGCCGCCGAGCACCATCCGTTCACGCGCGTGCGCGATGAGGACCTCGACAGGATCGAGAGCGACCCGCTTTCCTGCGGTAGCTACTCCTACGACATCGTCATGGACGGCTTCGAGATGGGCGGTGGCACGATCCGCATCCACACTCCCGAGTTGCAGCGCCGCATCCTGCGTCAAATTGGCATGGACGACGCCCAGATCGACGAGCAGTTCGGCTTCCTCATCACGGCGCTCGGCTTTGGTGCGCCGCCCCATGGTGGCATCGCGCTCGGCCTCGACCGTCTTGTGATGCTCATCGGCGGCTATGCGTCGATCCGCGACGTCATCGCCTTCCCCAAGACGAGCTCGGGCGCCGACCCGATGACGGGTGCTCCCGGCGAGGTGAGCAAACGGCAGCTCAAGGAAGCCAACATCAGCATCAACCTGTAGGCACGATTCATCGCACACGGGCATTGCGAAGCGCATCGTCTCCGGCGGTGCGCTTGCTTGCTGTCGCACAGGGGAGTTTACGTGGACATCAAGTACATCGACGAGTTTCTCTACATTGCCGAGACGCTGAGCTTCAAGCAGACGGCCGAGCACTTCTACGTGAGCAGGTCCGTCATCAGCCGCCACATCTCCGCCCTCGAGGCGGCGATTGGCGTGCGCCTCCTCGAGCGCGACAGCCATGCGGTGCGCCTCACGAAGGCCGGCGAGGTCTTCCACCGCGAGGCGCAGATGCTCTCGCGCACCTGGGCGATGGCGATGGAGCGCACGAAACAGGCCGGGGACGGCGACTACGTCCTCGTGCGCATCGGCTACCTGCGCAATGCGGCACGACCCGTACTCGCCCATTTCGTGCGGGCCATGGAGGCCTTTCATCCGGACATCAAGCTCTCGCTCGCATGCATGGACCACCGGGAACTCGTGCAGGCCATAGCCGACCAGGCCGTGGACATCGCCCTGGCGGTGAACGTCGACGCGAAGCTCTCGCGAAACTATCGTTTCACCCCCATCTACCATGACCACTTCACCGTGGTCTGCGCGAAGGACCACCCCCTTGCCGCCAAGGTCGACGGAATCGTCCTCGATGACCTCTATGACCAGACGCTCCTTTTGCCCGACAGCTTCGTCTACGGTCGCACTGCGGAGTTCATACGTGATCTCACGGACGAGGAGACCATGCACGTGTCGCGCTCGTCATACAGTGATGCCGACATGCTCACCCTCAAGGTCGAGACCGAGGGTGTGCTCGCGTTTTCCTCGACGCGCAACAACGAGATCTTCCGCGACCGGCTCGCGGTGCTGCCGCTGCTCGGCATCGACACGGACTTCAGCGTGAGCGCCTTCTATCGCGAGGGCTTCGATGATGCCACGTGCGACGCGTGCAGGGAGGTCTTCGAGTGGTGCCACGACAACATGTGCACGTGGTATCCGGACCTCTCGCTCGTCGACGGCGGCGAGTGACCGACGCGTCGGCAGTCGCGCCGCTTGCGAGCGTGCACGATTTGCATGGGGTGGCCGATTGGCGCAACCTAGGCGAAGATGGTGCGCGGAGCGGGGAAAATGGGATATCTGGGTGCTGGATCTCCAAATCACCGCGCCCGATGCCGATGCATGCGCCTCGCCGTTGTTGCTAAGGTGTGCCTGCTTTTGTTGGATGCCAGAAAAGGAGTACGTAATGGCTTGCAATCACACCTTCCGTGACTATTCGAACATGACCCTCGAGGAGATCTGCGCGACCGTCGCCGCCGACGGCAAGATCCAGAGCACCTTTGCCGAGGACAACTACCGTGACGGTGCCCTGGCCTGCTCCGTCCGTGGCGCGTTCGTGGGCAACGAGGAGAAGTAGAAGCTTCGATACTTATAGAGCCGGAAGCATCTCCGGCGCGAAAGAGGGGGCGAGTGCCGCAGGGCATCCGCCCCCTCTTCGTGTTCTATGTGCCCGCTGCGTCATGTCTCCAATCGAGTTTTGCCGCATGAAGAAAGGAATGGGAATGCTTAGGTCCTCTATGGATGTTTCCGAATTAGGCGACTATCGGCGGATATGCATTTAATGCATGGGTTTTATGAAAAGATAGTCACTATGCATTCTGCCTGTGTGCGCTGAAAATGACTTTCGCTGTAAGTGTATTGGCAATTCCCGCCGCAACGAGTTAATCCCAGCGCGAGGTAACTTGTCAAGGATGACGGTTATCAGAGTTGACAACCATTTCGGTTGCCTGCTCTGCAATTGCTTCTCTGCCATCAGGAGGCGCGGCTTCCTAGTGACCGTGGCATGAAGAAACGACCTGAGGTGAGATTTGCCTATTCACGTGTAATAGTTTGTTGCGGGAATGGGGGTTATCATGTCCTCTGAAAGCAATCTTAGCGAACTAGCTGGGAATGATTTGCGTGAAAAGGAAATATCGGGCATCCCAGGATTGATGAAATGGGTGGCTCTAGCTGGTATTTTCTTTTGTCATGTGGCCTTGGAGTGCGCTGTCGGCGTCACAGGCGGCATCGGTGCTCGTCTTGTTGACGATTTTGGCATTAATCCGAGCGAGGTTGGTGTTCTCGCATCAGCGTCATTTCTCACTGGTGCTCTCTTTGCAATCCCCTTTGGCGTGCTCGGCGACAAGATACGTGTATCGACCGCGATGAAGATTGGAGCGCTTATTTCACTTGCGGGTGTATGGTTGCGGGTCG
>CATLBX010000063.1 GCA_949879855.1 uncultured Coriobacteriia bacterium | reverse complement strand
ACGGCCGGTGCCACCGAAGCAGACGATGGACTCGGGGCCGTACGTGGTCTGATAGTAACGAACCTTCTCGCAGATCGTGTCGAGAGCCTCGTCCCACGTGGTGCGCTCCCACTTCATCTTGCCGCGGTCCTCGTAGGCACGCTTCAGGGGATAGATGACGCGGTCGGGGCTGTAGGTGTACTCACGAAGAGCAAGGTTCATGGCGTTGACGCGACCCTGCGTAATGGGGTTGTCGTCGTCACCCTCGATGCGGATGAGGCGACCACCGTCGGTGATAACCTTAACGCCATATCCAACGGGATGGGATCCCGGGGGAGACCAGGTGTTGCTGCGGGTAGCTACTGTGCCATCCTCGCGTGTAACTCGCCACTCTTTGCTGTAAGTTCCAGCCATAGTGTTACTCCTTTTCCTCAATTACCTTTTGGGAAAACTTGAAGCCCTCTTATGTACCTAAAGCCAGATTTAAACTCTCGATACATATATGTGATGTGATTTGCGAAGAATCCCACTTCACATTCACTCCGCATAACCAACAACGACAAGGCAACTACTTGTCACCAAGAACACGGAGAGCCTAAAAGGCTCAAGCGAACCTTGGGTTGGATTTCAGAGGGTAATGCCTCTAGTCAACCCTCCCTTCACGAATGTGATTGGGTAATGTGCGTTAGGGCGCTTTTGTTCTCGATGGTGTCTGGGGCATCGGAAACGCGGGTGACCTAACGTCCCAAAATAATACCAGCAATCGTATAAAAAGCCTGAACGATTCCAGAGAATCTGTATCCTAGTTAGAGAATAATAATGACTATGGTACGAGGCCATACCAAAAGCATGATTTTTGCACGGTACCAGCGGTTTTTCCCGTTATTTCAGACCGGGACGTGTAGGACACAGGTCGACGCAGGGACACTCCTCGCAGCGTGGTCTTCGTGCGATGCAATACTCCCTGCCGAAGCGTATCCACTGGCTGTTTACATCCTCCCAGAGCTCCCTTGGCAGAAGCGCGAGAAGGTCCTTCTCGACCTCGCCGGGCGTCTTCTTGTTCGAGAACTTGAGCTGATGCGCGATGCGGAACACGTGCGTGTCGACGGCTATCCCCTCGACCTCGCCGAAGCATTCGTTCATGACGATGTTAGCGGTCTTGCGACCCACGCCGGGAAGCTTTTGCAGGTCGTCCATGCTCTGCGGGACCTCGCCATCGAAATCCGCCATGATCATGCGGGCGCAGTTGACGCAGTTGCGTGCCTTGTTGTGGTGAAACCCGATGGTCCAGATGACCTTCTCGAGCTCGTCGACGTCGGCCTGCGCCATCGCCGCCGGCGTCGGCCAGCGCTCGAAGAGCTCGGGCGTGACCTTATTGACGTTGGCATCGGTCGTCTGGGCCGAGAGCGCGACCGCAATCACGCATTGGAAGGGGTTGACGAAGTTGAGCGCCGGCGTGGGCTGGGGATACAGCTCGTCCATGCGCGCGCAGAACTCGATGGCGCGTTCGCGCTTCCTTGCCTTGGACTCACGTGGCATTCGGGCCTCCTAGTCGAGCGTTATGCCGGGCGGAATCGTCGTGGGGTCAATGGGCTCGGCGTCCTTCTTGGCAAAGGCGTCCGTGGCCGGCATGAAAATGAACTTGTAGAGCGACGGGCGTTGGTAGAAGCGTTCGAAGAGCGCAAGGTCACGGTAAAGCCGCAGGTAGGGCAAATAGGTGTTCCACTTCATCTTGACGATGCCCACCGGGTTGAGCCCCTGATGCACGAGGCTGCCGGCATTGTCCACGTAGTAGTAAAGGGCACGGTCGAGCAGGGAGACCCGGTCGACGAGGCGCACGTAGTCGAGGATGAAGACGTGGTCCTCGCCAAATTGCATGCGCGTGTCAAAGCGCATGGCATGCTCCTCGATAATGCTGCGCTTGAAGACCTTGTTCCACAGCGAGGTGTAGTAGAAGTTAGACGGACGGTGCGCCATGAAGGTGGCGTACTTCTCGCGCGAGACGAGACCGACCGCCGGGCCATGCTTATACGACATGGCATTGCCCTGCACGCGGTAGAAGTCGCACACGACCAGGTCGCACGAAGGGCTCGTCGCGGCCTGCATGAACGCCTCGATCGCATCGGGCTCGATCCAGTCATCGGCATCGACAAAGTACACCCAATCGCCCGTGGCCACGTCAAGGCCGATGTTGCGCGAATCGGAGACGCCGGTGTTGGGCTTGCAGATGAGGTGGATGCGCGAGTCGACGGCGACGTGCTCCTCGGCAATGGCCGCACCGCAGTCGGTGCTGCCGTCGTCGATGAGAATGACCTCGATGTTGCCATAGGTCTGTTCGAGAATGCCGCGAATGGAGCGCTCGAGCGTGGCCTGCGCATTGTAGAAGGACAGTATGACGCTGACCTTTGGGTTCACTTCTTCTCCCTCAGCCGCGCGAAGAAATCGCTGAGCAGCGCGGCACATTCGTTTTCGAGGACGCCTGATACTACCGCGAAGCGATGGTTCAGACGAGTATCGTCATGTATTTGATACAAAGTCCCCAGAGCGCCTCCCTTTGAATCATGCGCACCATACACGCAGCGGTCGATGCGCGACTGCTGCATGAGGCCACCGCACATGAGACAGGGTTCGAGCGTCACGTACACCGTGCAGCCGGAAAGCCGCCAGCGACCAAGCTCGTGCGCCGCCTGTTTGAGGGCGAGGAACTCCGCGTGCCCCGCCGGATCGTGGTCGATTTCGCGCCTGTTGTGCGCCTGGGCGACGAGCTCGCCTTCGCATGTGACGACGGCCCCGATGGGAACCTCGCCAAGCGCCTCGGCTTCGCGCGCCTGCTCGAGGGCAAGGCGCATGAAGCGGATATCGTCTTCCTGCGTCGTCATGGGCGCTAGCCGAGCTCGGCCTCGCACAAGTCGAGCGCGGCGGCGATGCAGGGCGCCATGTCGTAGTACTTGTAGGCGCCCAGGCGCCCCGCGAAGACCACGCGGTCCTCCTTGCGGGCGAGCTGCGCGTACTGCTCGTACAGGGCGTTGTTCTTCTCGTCGTTCATCGGGTAGTACGGCTCGTCGCCCGGCTTCCAGTCAGCCGGGTACTCGCGCGTGATCACGGTGTCGGGCAAGACGTTGCCATCGGCATCCTTCATGAACTCGAAGTGCTTGTGCTCGATGATGCGCGTGAAGGGCTCGTCATGACTCGTGTAGTTGACTACGGCGTTGCCCTGCCAGTTCTCCTCGCCCTCGAGCAGTTCGCTTTCGAAGCGCAGGCTGCGGTACTCGAGCGTGCCGAGCTCGTAATCGTAGAACTCGTCTATGGGGCCGCAGTAGATGACGCGGTCGGCGATGTCGGGCTCGGCCGCGATGAGGTCCTTGTAGTCGCAGCCCAGGCGCACGTCGGTGCCCTCGAGCATACGCTCGACCATGGCGGTGTAACCGCCGATGGGAATGCCCTGATAACGGTCGTTGAAGTAGTTGTTGTCGAACACGAGGCGCACGGGCAGGCGCTTGATGATGAAGGCGGGCAGGTCCTTGCAGTCACGCCCCCATTGCTTCTCGGTGTATTCCTTCACGAGCTTCTCGAAGATGTCGCGGCCCACGAGCGAGAGGGCCTGCTCCTCGAGGTTGGAGGGATCGGTGATGGACTCGGCGGCGACCTGCTCGTCGATCTTGGCGCGCGCCTCGGCCGGCGTGGTCACGCCCCACATCTTCGAGAAGGTGTTCATGTTGAAGGGCAGGTTGTAAAGCTCACCGTGGTAATTGGCGACGGGAGCGTTGACGTAGTTGTTGAACTCGGCGAACTGGTTGACGTAGTCCCAGATACGCTTGTCCGAGGTATGGAAGATGTGCGCGCCGTACTCGTGCACGTTGATGCCGTTGACCTTACGCGTGTACACGTTTCCGGCGATGTGATCGCGCTTGTCGATGACCAAGCAGCTCTTACCGGCCTTCTTCGCCTCGTGGGCGAACACCGCGCCCGTGAGGCCGGCGCCGACAATCAGATAGTCGTAATGAGACATGATCAATCCCTTTCGTGAGAATGTTCGCGCACAAGCATAGCGTAGATTATCCGCGGTGCGGACTTCGATCCTCGAGGAATACCTTGCGCGTGACGAAGTTGAAGAGCATGACGAGCACCGTGGCGACGAGCTTGCCGATCCAAGCGAGAAGCGCGAGCAGGTCGACGCACGCCCAGAGTATGAGCTGGTTGAGCCCCAGGCCCACGAGACTGAGCACGAAGAAGATTACGAATTGCTGCGCACGGGTCTGCCCCTCCTTGCCCGCAAAGACGTAGCGCATGCTCGCCACGAAGTTGAAGACGGTCGCGATGGTGAACGAGATGGCCGAGGCGACGAGGTAGTTCACCCCGAAGACGTAATCCATGAGTAGGAACAGGCCGTAGTCGATGAAAAAGGCGATGACGCCGACGACGCCGAACTTGGCGAATTGAACGGTGAGCTCTCTCAGATAGGTATTCATGGATATATATTGTATCCAGTTTCAACAAAAGGACAGGCTGGAATAGAATAGGCCTACCAACGAGCGGCGAGCATAGGAGAGGTGCCGTGGCTTCATCCGACAAGCATATCCATGAGGTGCGCGAGCTTAACGGCCGCACCTGCGACGTGTACTACCAGGACTTCGACGCGAGCCTATCGTTCGTGGTGCCCATCTACAACGCCGCCTACACCCTAGAGTGGGCACTCGGCTCGCTCTTCGCGCAAAGCTGCGATGGTGGCGTCGAGATCGTCTGCGTGGATGACGCATCGACCGATGACAGCCGCGAAATCATCGAGCGCTTCGCCCGTGACCCCCGCGTCACGATCGTCTCGCACCGTGAGAACGCCGGATACGGCGCGGCCATGAACGACGGCATCGCCGTCGCCCGCGGCACGTGGATCGGCATCCTCGAGCCCGACGACTACATTTTGCCCGGCATGGCCGCCAGGCTCATGGACGCGGCGGAAAACCACGCGTGCGATATCGTGAAGGGCCCCTATATTCGCGAGGTACGCGAGCACGGTACGCTGCGCGGCGACGCCCCCAAGGAGCACTTGCAATGCAGCTACCGCTACCGCATTCACCCCAGGACCGAGGTGTTCACGATCACCGATCCCGGCGTCGTTCACATCCTGCGCCATCACCCCTCCATCTGGTCGGCCATCTACCGCAAGGGCTTTCTCGAGGACAACGGCATCAGGTTCCACGAGTATCCCGGCGCGGGCTGGGCGGACAACGAGTTCTTCTACGACACGCTGCTGCGCGGGCGCATCGTCTACGTTGACGAGCCCTTCTACGTGTACCGCGAGGAGACGCGCCAGGAAGCGGCCGCCTTCGAACGCAAGAACAAGACGCTGCCCTTCGACCGCTGGCAGTCGATGGCCGATATCATCGAGCTTCTGGACATCACCGACGAGGGCGTGCTGAAGAGCCATATCAGCAAGGGCTTCACCTACTTCAACGGCCAATACGAATCCAACGGCGACGACCCCGAGGTCATCGAGGCGGCAAATGCCATGTTCGATCGCATGGACCCCGCCCTCGTGGCAAGCGAGGTCAAGCTCAATCCTGCAATCAAGGAGCGCTTCGCCGAGCGTCGGGGCGTGAAGGTGAAGAACTCGCGCCTGCGTTTCGGCCTGAGCCTCGCGAGCGAGTTCGTCTACCGCGCACGCGCCAATGGCCTCGACTACGCCGTTCGCTGCACCAAGGAATACCTGTAGACCCCGAGGAGACACGAGTGAGCAACGCAAAGATCGCCGTCGTCACGCAGGCCGTGAAGCTTGCCGACGAAACCGCCGGCCTCAACCGCACCTCCTACATCGCCGAGCTTCTTGCCAGGGAAGGCTACGAAGTCGACTTGCTGACCTCGACCTTCCAGCACTGGGAGAAGAAGCGTCGCGACATCGCCGACCCCAAGTATCACGAGCTGTCCTACGAGGTCATCTTCATCGAGGAGCCCGGCTACGGCTCCAACATCAATCCCAAGCGCATATACAGCCAAAGCGTCTTCAGCAAGAACCTGCGCCGCTACCTCGAGCAGTACGGCACGGACTACGACCTCGTCTGGTGCCAGATTCCGCCCAACAACATCGCGGCCGATGCCGGCACCTTCGCCCATGAGCGCAACATTCCCTTCGTCGTCGACATCAACGACCTGTGGCCTGAGGCCATGAAGATGGTCGCGGACGTGCCCGTGCTGAGTGACTTCGCCCTGAGCGACTTCGAACGCGACGCGGCCATTGCCTACGCATGCGCATCGGCGGCCGTCGGGACCTCCCACGAGTACGCCCATCGCTGCCTGCAGGACATTCCGCACCTCACCGTGTACGTCGGCGGTGACATCGCCTATTTCGACGAGGGCGTGAAGCGCTACGCCCCCTCCATCGCCAAGGATGACGACGAGCTCTGGATCGCCTATGCCGGGTCGCTGGCGCGCAGCTACGACGTGGCGACGCTCGTGCGCGCCTGCCAGCTCGCGGCACCCATCGTCGCTGAGGAGCTCGGCAAGAGGCTCAGCCTCTACATCATGGGCGATGGTCCCAACCGTCCGGACCTCGAGAGGCTTGCCGACGAAATCGACGCCCCCGTCGTGTTCACCGGCTATGTGGACTACCAGATCATGGCCGCGTACCTCGTCGCGAGCGATATACTCGTCAACTCGCTCATCAAGGGAGCGCCCCAGTCGATCGTCTCCAAAATTGCCGACTACCTCTGCGCGGGACGACCCATCATCAACACCGGCGAGAGCCAGGAGTTCAAGGACAAATGCACGAGCGATGGCTTTGGCGTGAACGTGAAGCCGGAAGACGTCGCCGAGCTCGTGGGCGCCATCGTCGCCCTCGCCCACGACGAGGAAGCGCGCGACCGCATGGGCAAACGCGGACGGGCCATTGCCGAGGAGCAGTTTGACCGGCCGGTCGCCTATCGCGAAATCGTGGATTTGGTTGGCAGGCTGCTCGAGGACTCCTGATAAACGACCCTGCGATTCGTTTGGGGCTGGCTCTCGCACCCGACTCGGCCGTTAGATGCCCTGGCGGTAGGCTTCGCAGACCTCGAGAACGGGCCCCTGCATGCGGGCCACGCCCTTCTCGATCCATAGGGCGCGTTCGCACACGCGCTCGACCTGCTCGATGGAATGCGACACGAAGAGCAGCGTCGTGCCATGGGCGACGAGCTCCTTGATGCGGTTCTCGCACTTTTCCTGGAAGCGGAAGTCGCCCACCGAAAGCGCCTCGTCGACGACGAGGATATCGGGCGTGGTGACCGTGGCGATGGCAAACGCGATGCGCGCGACCATGCCCGAAGAGTAGTTCTTGATGGGCATGTCCTGGAAGTCGCGGATTTCGGCGAAGTCGATGATGCGCTCGTAGTTCTCGTTGATGAACTGCTTGCTGTAGCCGAGCAGGGCGCCGTTGAGATAGACGTTCTCGCGGGCCGTGAGCTCGAAGTCAAAGCCGGCACCGAGCTCGATGATGGGAGCGATGGTGCCATTCACCGTAACCGACCCGTTCGAGGGCTCGAGCACGCCGGCGACGAGCTTGAGCAACGTGGACTTACCCGAACCGTTGCTGCCCACGACGCCGTAGACCTCGCCACGATGGATGGTGAACGACACGTCCTTGAGCGCCTTGAACTCCTCGAAGAAGAGCTCGCGTCGCACGAGCTTGATGAAATACTCCTTGAGGTTGTTGAGCTGCTCGCTCGCGATGTTGAAGATCATGTCGACATGGTCGAAGACGATGACCGCCTCGTCGCTCGTGGCACCCGGGTCTTTCTCGACCCATGTCTCGCTTTTCTGCAAATCCTCGGCCATGGACTCCCCTATACGTACAGGATGAACTTCTTCTCGGTCTTGCGAAAGACGAGAAGGCCGACGAGGAAGGTGACGACCGCCATGCCCAGACAGATGAGATGCTCCATGCCGCTGGGAAGGACGCCGTACATCATGATGTCGCGGAAGTACGCGACGTAATGGTACATGGGGTTGAACTGCATGATCTGCTGCATCCAGGGCTCGAGCAGGTCCATGGGATAGAAAAGCGGCGTGGCGTAGGTCCATGCCGTGATAAGGACCTCCCAGAGGTGGAAGACGTCGCGGAAGAACACGCCGAGCGCGGATATGAGCAAGCCGAGCCCCATGCTGAAGAGCGTGACGAAGAGCACCAGGACCGGCAGGAGGAGCACCTGCCAGGAGGGAAACACCTGGAGGTAGATCATGACGCACACGGCGGCAATGAGCGAGAAGCCAAAGTTGAGCAGGGCGAAGATAACCTTCTCGACGGGAAAAATCGCCTTCTCGATGCGAATCTTCTTGATGAGGGACGAGGAATCGACGATGGAGGTCATCGCCGTGCACGTCGCCGTGCTCATGAAGCCGAAGAGGATGTTGCCGAGAATCACGTAGAGCGGGAAGTGCTCGATGTTGAACTTGAACATGTACGAGAACACCGCGCTCATGATGATCATCATGAGCAGCGGGTTGAGGATAGACCAAACGATGCCGAGAACGCTACGACGGTACTTGCGCTTGAAATCCTTAGAGACAAGGGCAGAGAGCACGCCCCAGTTCTTCTTGAACTCGCTGCGTGTCATGTCCCCTTGTGCGCTCGTCGTCATATCCGGAAAGCCTCTGCCCAGACCCGCGTCCTAGACGTTGTACATGAACTCGAACACGTCCTCGCGCTGGATGACGACCTGCAAGTTGAGAGCCTTGCCGTCGCGCGCGAGCAATTCCTGAACCTCGTTGAACGTGGCGACGTCTTCGTCGAGCGTCACGAGCATGGTCATCGAGAAGATGTCGTTGAGGACGTTTTGCTGGATATCGTCAATGTTGGCGCCGCAATCGGCCAGCGTCGTGGCGATGGTCGCGACGATGCGGCTGCGGTCCTTGCCCAAAACGGTTACGACGGTTCTCGTTGGAGTCATTTTGTTCCCTTCAGATTTTCGTAGAGTCCATGGTACCGCAAATGCTCCCCTGCGCCACCCATGCGTTCGCGTATGGAAGGGGTTC
>CATLBX010000062.1 GCA_949879855.1 uncultured Coriobacteriia bacterium | reverse complement strand
AGCTCGGCAAGACGACCGAGGAATACCTGGTCGATGCCCTCAAGAGCGGTAAGGTCCACTTCAGCCTCGAGGACCTTGACGAGCCGTTCAACTGGCCTCGAAACCTCTTCGTGTGGCGCTCGAACATCCTGGGTTCGTCGGGCAAGGGACAGGAGTACTTCCTCAAGCACCTCATGGGCGCGCAAGACGGCATCGTGGGAGAGGAGCTGTCCGCCGAAGAGGAAGACCTCAGGCCCGAGCTTGTCAAATGGAGAAAGGCGCCCGTCGGCAAACTCGACCTCCTGGTCAACCTCGATTTCCGCATCTCGACCACGGGCCTCTACGCCGACATCGTGCTCCCGGCGGCGACGTTCTACGAGAAGAACGACATCAACACGACGGACATGCACAGCTTCATCCATCCCTTCGTGAAGGCCGTCTCGTGTCCCTGGGAGGCCAAGAGCGACTGGGAGATCTTCGAGCTGCTCTCCAAGCGTGTCTCGCAGATGGCCGGCGCCTATCCCGGGCGGTTCTCCGCGGTGAAAGACGTCCTGCTCACGCCGTTGGGTCATGACACGGCTTCCGAGCTTGGGCAGCCTCTCGACGTGAAGCGCTGGTACGAGGACGAGTGCGACCTGATTCCGGGCAAGACCGCCCCGCACATCGTCGAGATCGAGCGCAATTACGGCAACATCCATGACATGTACTGCTCCATCGGCCCGAGGCTTTCGGAGCACGGTGGTGGCAATCGCGGCATAAAGTGGGACCTGTCCCAGGAAATCGACGAGCTGGCGGGAATGAACGGCACGGTCGCGGAGGGCGTCGCCCAGGGCCGCCCGAAGATGGATTCCGACATAGCGGCAGCCGACATGATCATGCGCGTCTCGCCGGAGACCAACGGTAGCCTCGCCTACCACAGCTGGGACTTCGTGGAGAAGCAAAGTGGCGTTGCCTGCAAGCAGCTCTCCGAGGAGCATCGCGGCGACAAGCTCACCTTCTTCGACCTGCAGGTCCAATCGCGCAAGACCTTCACGGGTCCCGACTGGTCCGGCATCGAGAACGACGAGATTCCCTATGTCGCGTTCTGGCAGAACGTCAACCTCAACCTGCCGTGGCGCACGCTCACCGGCAGGCAGCACTTCTACCAGGACCACGAGTGGATGCGCGCCTTTGGCCAGGAATTCCCGCAGTACCGCCCGCCCGCGGACCAGCAGGCACTGGCCGGTTACGAGCACGCGGCCGATAGCGGCCATCCCACCATCATGCTCAACTTCACGACGGTTCACCAGAAGTGGGCCATCCACTCGACCTATTACGACAACGAGCGCATGTTGTCCCTCTCGCGAGGCGGCCCCACCATCTGGCTCAACGACCAGGACGCGAAGGCCGCCGATATCGGGGACAACGACTGGGTCGAGTTCTGGAACGCCAACGGCGCCATGGTGGCCCGGGCCATCCTCACGTCACGCATGCCCCGGGGTCTTTCGATCCTCCAGCACGCGACCGAGAAGATCGTGAACACCCCCGCGTCGAAGGTGACGGGAATCCGAGGCGGCGACCATAACTCGCCGACGCGCGTCGTGATCAACCCGACGCACATGATCGGCGGCTACGCGCAGCTCTCGTTCCACCTGAACTACTACGGGACCATCTGCCCGAACCGCGATGACTTCATCTGGCTGCACAAGGTCGATTCCGTCGATTGGCTCGACGAAGAGGCCGCGACGCAAGCCGATGTATTGACCAAGCGCATCGTCGAGAAGGACTGTTAGCCGACGATTTGGGGAGGAAGCCGGACTATGAAGATACGCGCGCAAATAACGATGGTCTTGAACCTCGACAAGTGCATCGGGTGCCACACCTGTTCGGTCACCTGCAAGAACGTGTGGACGAACAGGCCCGGCACGGAGTACGTCTGGTTCAACAACGTCGAGACGAAACCGGGTACGGGTTACCCGAAGCAATGGGAAGACCAGGAGAAGTGGAAGGGCGGCTGGCAGGTCGACGGCGGCAAGCTAAGGCTGAAGCGCGGTAACCGTCCCTGGCTGCTCGCAGGCATCTTCAGCAATGGCCTGCTGCCCACCATCGACGAGTACTACGAGCCCTACACCTTCGACTACCAGAAGCTGCAGAAGGCTCCCCTCATGAAGACGTCGCCGACCGCGCGGCCGATCAGCTCCATTACCGGTGAGGTCATGGACAAGGTCGAGGGAAGCGCCGCGTGGGAAGACGACCTTGGCGGCGTCGACATCGAGACGGTGCATGACACCAACCTCGATGGCGTCCAACGCGAGATCTACTCCCAATACGCCCAGACGTTCATGTTCTATCTCCCACGCCTCTGCAATCACTGCCTGAACCCCGGTTGTGTGGCAAGTTGCCCGTCGGGCTCCATATACAAGCGCGAGGAGGACGGCATCGTCCTGGTCGACCAGAACAAGTGCCGTGGCTGGCGTATGTGCATGACCGGGTGCCCCTACAAGAAGGTCTACTACAACTGGTCGAGCGGAAAAGCCGAGAAGTGCATCTTCTGCTATCCCCGCATCGAGAGCGGCTGTCCCACCGTATGCTCGGAAGCGTGCACGGGACGCATTCGCTACATCGGAGTCGTCCTCTACGATGCCGACAAGATCAAGGACCTTGCGAGCATCGAAAACGACGAGGACCTCTACGAGGCGCAACGCGGCGTCTTCCTCGATCCGTTCAACCTCGATGTCATCGAGGGGGCCCGTGCGGCCGGCATATCGGACGAGTGGATAGAGGCCGCCCAGAAATCGCCCGTCCGCAAGCTCATCGAATGGGGTCTCGCTTTTCCGATGCACCCCGAGTACCGCACGCTTCCCATGGTCTGGTACGTTCCGCCGCTCTCGCCCGTCGCCGATGCCGTCGATGTGGGAAAGGTGTCGATGGATGGCATGTTGCCAAAGGCAGACGAGTTGAGGATCCCCATCCGGTATCTCGCCAACCTGCTTGCCGGCGGGAACACGAGGGTCGTCCAGGACGCGCTGTCCAGATTGCTGCTCATGCGCGCCATCGTGAGGCACTACAGCGATTCCGCGGGGCTCGGGCAGTATTTGAAAAGCGAGCTGCCCGTCGACGCGGTCAAGCAGGCTCCGGGAGCCGAGCACCTTCACGAGCTCGGCCTGCTTCCCGAGGACATCTGCGAGATGCACTCGCTTCTCGCCATCGCGAACTACGAGGACCGTTTCGTGGTGCCCACGGCCAACCGCAACCACGAGGCAAGCGTCCTTTCCCAGGGCGAGCAGGGCATGAACATGGGCGGTGGCCGCGACCAGCGCTATCGCGCATCGCGCATCTTCGGTGGCCCGATGGACAGGAAGGTTGCTCCCGTGTTCGAGGACTACGAGGTGCTCGACAAGCCCAGGAAGCAAAGGTGATGACAATGGATCCCAATCTCACGCATCTCTTCTATTTCATCGTCTACCAGGTGTTTCCCTACGTGGTCATCACCGTCTGGCTCGTGGGAAGCTTCATCCGCTTTCTCACGCATCCCTATACGGTGAAGAGCCAGAGCTCGGAGCTGCTCGGAGGCAAGAAGGAGATCAACTGGGGCGCCCGCCTGTTTCACCTGGGTGTCATATTCCTGCTCTTCGGCCACCTGTTCGGCCTGTTCGTTCCCAAGCAGTTCCTCGCGGACGTTGGCATCACGCCGCATATGAACCAGATGCTCGAGATCGTCGCCGGCGGTGCCTGCGCGGTGCTCTGCCTGGTCGGCATCGCGCTGATGATCCATCGCCGCGCCACCAACCCCCGCATCCGCAAGACCTCGCGGCCGAGCGACTGGCTCGTGCTGGTTCTGATTGCCGCCGTGCTCATCATGGGCGCGACGTCCGTGATCAACGCGCTTCTCTTCGACCAGTCGGGCGAGGGGCTGTTCGACTTCGTGAATTGGGCCATCGCCCTGGTCACGTTCCAGCCCGATGCGTACACCTACCTGATCGATGCGGCGACGCCCCAGAAGATTCACATCTTCATCGGTCTCTGCATCTTCCTCGTGGTTCCTTTCACGAGGCTCATACACATCTGGAGCGGCTACGCATCGCCAATCTACCTGCTGAGGAACATGCAGAAGATGCGTATGAATGGCGCGCCGATGGGGGATGACGCCGCAGTGCATACGATGGAGAGGAGCGCGGACTGACTTTCGCGACAGCCACGTTCGTGGTCTTCGAAGGAGAACGGCTCGCGCTGATCGATAGAGCAAAGGGGTTCGATCATGGCTCACGTAAATGACGTTTTAAGTGACCGCACGGTCCACAAGTGCACCAGGTTGCGCGAAGCGAAGCGGGGCACGACCGTATGCCAGTTCTGCGCGGTGGGATGCTCCCAGTTGGCCTTCTACAAGGACAAGGAACTCATCGAGGTCGAGGGCGACCCCCGCTCTCCCATCAACGCCGGACGCCAGTGCCCGAAGGGCATGTCGACGTTCATGCTCAACCGTAATCCCTACAGGGAATCGCGTGCGCTCTATCGCGCGCCGGGCTCGAGCGAGTGGGAGGAGAAGACCCTCGACTGGATGCTCGACACCATCGCCGAGCGCATCTGGGAAACCCGCAACAACGGCTTCGTCGAGAAGGACGAGAACGGCCTGACGGTCAACTGCGCCACGAACATCGGCTTCATCGGCGGCTCTGCCAACGACAACGAGGAATGCTATCTCATCCGGAAGCTCTTCACGGGAGGTCTTGGCATACTGCCCACGGAGAACTCCGCCCGCTATTGCCATTCGACGACCGTCACGGCGCTCACGCCGACGTTCGGGTTCGGCGCATGCACCAACCCGCCACGGGACCTCATCCACAGCGATTGCATCCTGATCATGGGGTCCAACATGGGCGAAGCCCATCCGGTGGCGTTTCACTGGCCCATGGAGGCGAAGCGGCGCGGTGCCGTCACCATTCACGTGGACCCCCGATTCACGCGTACGTCCGCGGCGTGCGACCATTACGTCCATACCCGCCCCGGCGCCGACATCGCGTTCATCGGCGGTCTCATCAACTACATCCTCGAGCATGACTACTGGTTCAAGGAGTACGTGATTCACTACACGAACGCGGCCACGCTCATCAATCCCGGCTTTCACTTCGATGACGTGAGCGGTCTCTTCAACGGCTGGGATCCCGAGACCGAATCCTATGGCAAGGCGGGAACGACCTGGGACTACCAATACGAGATGAACCCCGATGGCAGCTACGGTCAGCCCAAGCAGGACCTGACGCTTCAGGACCCCCATTGCGTGTTCCAGCTCATCAAGAAGCAGTTCAGCTACTACACGCCGGAGGTCGTGGCCGAGATCTGCGGATGCCGTGCGGCCGACATCGTGAAGGTCGGCGAGCTCATCGGCAGGAACTCGGGACGCGATCGCACGACGGCGTTCTGCTACGCGACCGGATTCACGCAGCATTCCAGCGGCACCCAGATCATCCGCACCGCGGCCATCCTACAGCTGCTCCTCGGCAACATCGGGCGCCCGGGCGGTGGCATCCTGGCGCTGCGCGGCCATTCCAACGTCCAGGGCGCCACCGACGTCCCGACGCTGTTCAACGTCCTGCCCAACTACATCCCCCAGCCGGAAGCCCATCCGGGGAATGCCACCCTGGCCGACTACCTTGCCAACGGCCATGGCTTCGGCGGGGCCCTCGACAAATCGACCGACGGCATGTGGAAGCTCGAGACGGAACGAGGCTCGTGGGCGTCCCTGCCAAACTACATGGTCAGCCTGCTCAAGGCTTACTACGGCGAGAACGCCACGAAAGACAACGAGTACGGCTACCAATGGCTTCCGAAGCTCAGCGATAACGAATCGCTCACCGTCTCCATGGAAAAGGCGCTGCGCGGTGGCATGGACGGCATGGTGGTGTTCGGGCAGAACATCGCGGTGACGAATCCCAACACCGGCTGGAGTCGCGACGCCATGCGCAACCTCAAGTGGCTCGTGGTGTGCGACCTCTTCGAGAACGAGAGCGCTTCGGTCTGGTACGCCGATCCGGATGGGCCCGCGCCCGAGGATTGCCATACGGAGGTGTTCTACCTGCCCGTGTGCACGTGCCTGGAAAAGACCGGTTCGGTCACGAACACCGAACGCCTGCTGCAATGGCACGAGCGCATGCAGGAGGCGCCGGGAGACGCCCATTCGGATGCCTGGTACATCTATCAGCTGGGCAAGAGGCTGCAGGCCAAGGCAAACGCATCCGATAAGGAACGTGACGCGGGCATGCGGGCGCTGTACTGGGACTACGATCCCGTCTATGCCGCCACGAAGATCGATCAGGAATTCGAGCTGACCAGCGTCGAGGGCGATCCGGACATGATGAAGATCGTGCGAGAGATGAACGGGTTCAATACCGAGGACGGCTCCGTCTGCCAGGGCTCGGGAACCCTCAAGGACGATGGGTCCACCGTATGCGGATGCCGCCTGCTGTCGGGCATTCTCGGCCCCGACGGGGAGAACCTGATGAACCGCGTCGAGACGGGGGAGATCTACAACGAATCGATCTGCTCGGATTATCGCGTGAGCTGGCCGGAGAACTCCCGCATCCTGTACAACCGCTGCTCCGCGGACCCCGAAGGCAAGCCCTGGTCCAAGCGCAAGAAGCTCATCTGGTGGGACGAGGAGCTAGAGCAGTGGGTGGGCTACGACAAGCCGCAGTGCAACATAAAGAAACCGCCCACCTACAAGCCGCAACCCGGTGCCACGGGCGATATGGCGCTTGCCGGCGATTGCCCGTTCGGCGTCCATTCGGATGGCAAGGCGTGGCTCTTCGTGCCCTACAGCGTCAAGGAAGGGCCCATGCCCATCTACTACGAGACCACCGAATCGCCCTACGAGAACAAGCTGTGGGAGCAGACGCGCGATCCCGGCTTGCACATCATCGATGACGTCGAGAATCCCATCGCCCCTTCGGGAGACCAGGAATACCCGACGATCATGACCACCTACCACGTGACCGAGCATTGGCTCTCGGGTGCGCAGACGCGCAATATCCCCTGGCTCGTCGGGCTGCAGCCGGTGCGTTTCGTGGAGCTGTCCCCCGAGCAGGCCGAGAGCATCGGCGTGGAGACGGGCGATTACGTCACGGTGGAGAGCACGCGCGCCAAGCTGCAGATTCCCGTCTTGGTGACGCCCCGCCTGCGTATCGGCGACGTCTACGGGAAGAAGGCGACCATCGCGGGCACCTTCGTCGCATCGGGATACAAGGGCCTGATGGTCAGCGACGTCACCAACGACCTGAGCCCCGCCATCATGGCGCCCGACGGCCTGATTCCGGCATCGAAGGGCTTCACGGTGCGCATCACCAAGGGAGACCCCGCAGACCTCAAGAAGATCGAGCCCCATCCGCTCAAGTACGACCCCATATTCGACAAGCCGATTCCCGAGACACCGTGGTCGGCCCAACCGGAAGCGAGGAATTAGCCATGAACCTGAATCCGCTGAACATCCTCAAGCTTTCCGACAAGAAGTACGATGCGAAGGAGCCGCGCAAGAATCACCGCATCGACGTCATCTACGCCCTGTTCAAGCGCCATGAGCCGCGCGCGGCGCAAACGGAGATGGCGTTTTTCACGGACACGTCCATCTGCTCGGGATGCAAGGCCTGCGAGGTCGCATGCAAGCAGTGGAACATGCTGAAGACCACGGATTTCCAGTGGTCGAAGAACAGCTACGACAACACGCGCGTGCTGTCGTCCGAGAACTGGCGACACGTCAAGTTCGTCGAGCGCTTCTCCGAGGTCAACGATACGGACAAGCCGGCTCCCAAGGCGATGGACGACCTGCTCAACGAGCCGAAGCAGGGGCAGTGGCTGTTCATGTCCGATCACTGCAAGCATTGCCAGGAGTCGCCCTGTCAGGAGGCGTGCCCCACCGGCGCGATCATCCGCAACGAGTATGGCGGCATCTACTACCAGACCGACATCTGCATGGGTTGCCGCATGTGCGTGGCCGCATGCCCGTTTGGCGTTCCCGAGGTGAGCGAGGAGACCGGGCATTCCATGAAATGCGCGGGATGCTACGACCGCCTGCGCGACGGGCTGAAACCCGCCTGCGCCACGGCGTGCACCACGACCGCCATCCAGTTCGGGCCGCGCGAGGAGATGGTCGAGAGGGCACGGGCACGTCTCGTCACCCTCCACGAACAGGGCTTCGAGAAGGCCAACCTCTACGGCGTCGACCCATTCCAGCATTACAAGCCGCTCAATTCGTTTTATCTGCTGATGGACGAGCCCGCGGTCTACGGCTTGCCCAATCAGCCGAAACTGCCCGTGAGGTTCATGGTGGGCGACTACGCCAACGCCATAGGAACGCTCTTGATAGCAACGATCGCGATTATCGTTTGCCTGCTGTAGGAGGGGAGAGAAAGATGGATAGAACATGGGTCGAAGACCAACCGTCTGCCTATCAACAACATGACATTGTCCATTTTCCCGACTGGAAGAACATCATCGTACTCGATCTCTTCTTCAACAACCTCACCTCGGGGTTCATGTTCGTGACGATGATCACGTGGCTCGTCGCCCCGGCAGTGTTCGGTCCCGTGCTGCCGTTTGCGCTGACGCTCGCGTTTCTCATCGTCATCTTCGATTTGATGCTGCTCGTCGCCGACCTCGGTGATCACTTCCGATTCCTGCACGCCATGCGTGTCATGCACCCGACGGCCCCGCTATCGGTTGGCGTCGTGGGCCTGATCTTCTACTCGATCATGCTGTTCCTCGCGCTCGTCATCTACTGGGGGACGTTCGCGCTGCAGGCAACCATAGGGCTGCCGGCCGATGTCGCGGCCATCCTCGACGTGCTCTTCCGCCTCTTCGCCATCCTGGCGCTCATCGCTGCATGCGCCGTGATCTGCTACAAGGGCGTTGCCTTCAGCTGCACGTCGCAGCCGGGTGTGAAGCGTGCGCGCTGGCTTACCTGCTGGGTGGTATGCGATGCGCTCACGATAGGGATGGGCCTTTTGATCGTGCTCTCGCTCGCCCTCGGGCAGATATTGCCCATCGAGGTGCTCGTCATCCCGTTCGTCGTGCTCATCGTGTTTCGTTGCTTCACCTATGCGTTGGTGTGGATGAACATCCACGAACGT
>CATLBX010000061.1 GCA_949879855.1 uncultured Coriobacteriia bacterium | reverse complement strand
GCCCGGTTACAAGTGGATGGGCTGGGAGGTCCGTCCCGCCGGTGGCGCCACGCCCACCAAGTACGCGCCGGGTGCGACCATCGACCTCAAGACGCTTGCCGCGCTCCTGGGCATCAGCGATCGCGATGACAGCTCCTCCAAGAACGCCATCGTGCTGTACGCCGTGTGGGTCAAGTGGGCCCCGGTCACCATCGAGTTCTACACCAACGATGGTGGCACGCAGGTCAAGCTGCCCGACACCGTGCACTTCTCCGAGGCCGACCAGGTCGTCTACGAGGGCGCCCGCTACACCGTGAGCGAGGCCATCGTCAAGGCGCACCGTCCCATGGGCTACACCATCCCCGGCACCATGCCGAGCCTGATCGCCAAGGCCGAGGGCAACATCCTCAAGGTCATCTACAACGCGATCAGCGACTTCAAGCTCAACCTCGCCACTAACTATGGTGAGGAGGGCACGCTGGCCCAGATCATCACTGGTCTGACCTGGAACGAGAAGCCGGACGCCAAGGCCACGGCCGAGCCGACCCGCGTTGGCTACCGCCTGCTCGACAAGCCGGCCCGCTGGAACACCAAGGCTGACGGCTCCGGCCACAGCTTCGACGCCGACGCCACCTACGCGCAGATCGCCGCGTGGATCTACGGTGCGGGCATCGACGACATGACCGTCCTCGAGAAGGGCATCACGCTCTACGCCCAGTGGACGCTCGCCAACGACTTCGAGGTCATCTACGACCTCAACAACGACCCCGAGAAGAACGGCAACGTTCTGACCGTCGTGCCCGACAACCGCACCCCGATCGACGTCGAGGAGAAGCTCAACATGCACAACGTCGGTTGGAACGAGGGCGGCTTCGACAAGAGCAACGACGCCGAGCTCGACGCGGCCCCCAATGGCTACGAGTTCGCCGGCTGGAACACCAAGGCCGACGGCACGGGTCTGCAGATTGACAACACGATGACCTACAAGCAGGTCTCCGAATACCTCGATCCCAAGCACGAGCAGAAGAAGATCGTCCTCTACGCTCAGTGGAAGGAGATCGTGATCGAGATCACCTACACCGTCTCCAACGAGGAGCACGGCACCATCGACCGCGTGGTCGACAAGGTGAGCGCCGTCACGCTCCAGCCGGTGGACGAGGGTTCCTCCGCGGGCACCAAGCTGCACTCCGTGGCCACCGCCAAGCCCGGTTACCACTTCGTCGAGTGGGTCCTGGTGACTCCCGAGATGAAGGCGCAGATGCTGGCCCAGGCCGGTAACACCTACGCCAACGTACTCAAGATGCTCCGCGACGATAAGAGCGAGCTCTCCATCGACAAGCACGCCAACGACGGCCGCCTCTATGCCGCGACCTACATGGCCCGCTTCGAGCGCAACGCCGACGCGAGCGTCACCTACGACGCCAACGGCGGCTGGGGTTCCATCGATCCCACCACGACGGCCCATGGCCTGACCTTCAACCTCGACGGTGGCTCGAACTTCGGTATGAACCACCACACGCTCAAGGGCTGGAACACCAAGCCCGACGGCACGGGTACGCACTACGCCCTGGGTCAGACCGGTCTGGTCATGCCCGAGGAGGGTATGAAGCTCTACGCCGAGTGGGGCATCAACTCCTACGGCGTGCACGTCCTGCCTCCCAAGGATGGCGGCTCCGTGAACGTGGGCGACACCGATGTGGTCTGGGGCGAGAAGATCCCGCAGTCCTACATCGACGGCCTGAACCCCTGGGCTGACTACGGCCACAGCGTCGCCGGCTGGGACTACAAGATGACCAACGCCGACACCGGTGAGGTCACCATGGGTCACGTCGACGACCTGTCCCAGCTCACCGTGCTGGGCGAGATCGAGCTCACGCCGGTCTTCGAGGGCAGCTACGTGGTCGACGGCCCGCCGCGCACCGGTGACGAGCCCATGGCCCTGAGCCTCGAGGCCCTGGCCGGAATCGCCGCCCTCATGCTGCTCCTGCTGCTCGTCGCACGCAGGCGCCGCGAGGAAGAGGAAGAGAACTAATGACGCGTGCTCGTGACATACAGCGCAAACTGGGGCTGCTCGCTGCGGCCCTGGTGCTGTGTCTGGGGGTGCTCGCTTTGGGCGCTCCCGCGTTCGCGTCTGCATCCGATTTCGAGGGCACGCAAAACCAACGCGATATTTTGGCGTCTGAGGCCGTTTCCGATACCCAGACGGGTTCGGATAAGGCCCAAGATGCCACTGCGCCTCAGAAGGCGAATACGGAGCTTGTGGCCGATTCTGACCCCGCAACTGCTCCGGATGGCGCTCTCGAGGACGTCGACCAGCCCAAAGACAACGTTTCAACGGACGTGAATACGAACGAGGACGCCGCAGGCGCCATCGAGGGCGACGATGCCCAGGATGCCGATGCCGACGAGGACGCGAGCGAGGACGAGACCCTCGACGCCGATTCCGAGCAGAGCGATCCGTCCGAGGCGACCGATGCCGACTCCGAGAAAAACGACGAGAATTCGACCCTCGGCGAGGATGGCCGCGAGCAAAACGGTGGCCCCAAGGACGAGGATTCCGACGACTCCAAGACGCCCGCCGCCCCTTCCGAGGAGCGCGACGCGAGCCCCGCACCTATCACTGACAACTCTGACGAACAGTGTGATGTATACGCATCTAGCAGTAGTTTTGCTGCCACTGCTATCACGCTGACGTCTCAAGATAGCAATGCTCCGCCAGGTACGCTATACGATGTGTCGCACCCACTGGAGAGTGGTGAGTACTTCATCCGGTGGGACAAAAACGACAACTTCTGGTTGGGCGAAAAAGAAAATCAAATCACCAGTTTTTATAATCCGGAAATGGAAGAGACCATCCTTTGGTCTCTTACTGCCATTTCTGACGGTTCCTACGCCGGTTTTTATCTTTTGCAGATTGGTCAATATTATCTCGCGCGCACCAATACTTCTGAGCTGCGCCTCGTGTTGTCCCCGTCTGACGACGCCTATTGGAACGTCGTCCCGTACGTGGAAACGATCGACGGCGTGGATCGCACCATGTACTACATCTTCGACCTCTACAAGATCGACGCCATCTCGATCGTCCTTGACGACAAGGGCATGCCGAGTGGAGTCGTCTGCAATTCCTCGCACGGCATGCCCTATGGCGATGGCGAGTATCCCGGAATCGAGTGGCGCTGGATCATCGATGCTGCCATCGAACGCGATTGGACCATCAACTACCTCCCCAACGGAGGCGACGATGGAAGCACCGCTGCTACTCAGGTCACGGTCGCCCATGGTGGCACCATAGCCCAGCCGGGCTTCAAGCGCTTCGGCTACGAGTTCGTGGGCTGGAACACCAAGGCCGATGGTAGCGGCACCTCCTACAGGCCCGGTGAGGTCATCCCCGGCACGGGCATTCTCGCTAGTAACTATGTGATGAAGCTTTACGCTCAGTGGAAGCAGCTCTTCGTGGATATCATCTACACCGTCGAGCCCGGCGGCACGGTGCAGTCCGGAAGCAGCGACAAGACCTCCACGGTGACCCAGACCGTCAGCGCGGGCGAGGGCCTCGTCAAGGGCAGCTCCGACAAGACCATCGCGGGCGTCACCGCCTATCCGTCCGTGGGTCATCACTTCGTGACCTGGAAGCTAAGCGGCGCCCTGGCCGACATGCCCGAGGCCATCCGCGACCGCGATAAGCTCACGGCCGAGGTTGTCATGGGCCTGTCCAAGTACCTGGACGAGAAGACCGGACTCTCGCTCTTCCACAACATCACCCTTACGGCGGTCTTCGCCGCTAATACTTATACGATCAACTACGATGCCAACGGCGGCTACGGAACGCTCAATCCGATGACGGTCACCTATGGCAGCGAGGACATCCTGACCAGGGCCGCCGCCCTCGTGCGCGAGCGTTACCTGTTCAAGGGCTGGAACACCAGGGCCGATGGCAGCGGCATCATGCTCTCCGACAAGGAGACGCTCGCCGCGCTGCTCAAGGCTGGCGTCCTGGCTGACAAGGACGGTGCCTCCTCCACGCTCTACGCGATGTGGGAGCTCGACACCGCCGCCAATCCCAACGAGCATCCGGATAACCCGAACGTCCCGGTCACCGACCCGATGAAGCCCACGACGCCTCCTGCGCCGCCGGCTGATCCGAGCCTCAACGGCTCTGCCAACGGCTACACGCCCTATGGTGGCCGCGGTGGCAACTCGTACATCCCGACTGCCGAGGCGGCCGAGATCGCCGAGGCCGTCGAGCCGACCATCGAGGTTCCCGTCATTGACGAGATTCAGACCATCGGCGCCGAGGACAAGGGTATTTTCGGCGGTATCGCCGATTTCATGGCCACTGACACCGGTAAGGTCGTCGGCACCATCGCCGCTGTGGGCGTCGGTGTCGCGGCTGTCGCGGGTGTCGTGGGCGTGGGACTGTCCATCGCTGGTGCGGGAGCCGGTGCTGCCGCGGCCGGTGCCGCCGGTGCCGCGGCTGCGGGCGCAGCTGGAGCGGCCGGTGCCGCCGGTGCTGCCGGTGCCGCCGGAGCGGCTGGCGCAGCAGGTACTGGTGCAGCGGGAGCTGCAGGTGCCGGTGCAGGAGCAGGCGGCTTCTTCTTCCGCCTGCGCAAGAGGATCGCGCGTTTCTTTGGCTTTGGCAAAGACGGCTCCGAGGATGACGACGAGGATTCCTCCGAAGAGTAAGGGGTTCCTGTAACCTCGGCGCGCATAGGTACGACTAAGAAGAGAGACCCAATTGCGGGCCCCTCTTTATTTTATGGCACCTGTTGTTAATGAGACAATGTGGTCGGGCCAATTTGTACCACGACTTAAAGGTAGAGGATAAAAATTAGACAAAATGGCCCGACCACGTTGTCTCACAATTGTCGGGGAGAGGTTAGAAAGGAGGAAGATGTAGGCTATGGCGACGGGGACGCGACATAACGCGCTTCAGAGCTACCGGTACCGTGCAAGACGGATCGGCTTCATAGCCCTTGCCTGCGTGTGCGCAGTGCTCGGCATCTTCCTGCTCGCCTTCAACTTCGGGTTCAACTCGAGGACCCAGCAGGTTGCCGTTCAGTACGTGAACGCCTCCCAGCCCGTCGCCGACGTGCTCCTCGTCATGTCCTACGACGAGTCCGAGGCGAACACGCCGCTTGCGCGCAATGGCGTGCTTGACGTGATGAACCGCAGCTCGGTCAACGTCGACGTCGTGTACATGGATGCCTACAACGCGCCTCTGGGCAGCGACGCCTACAACGCCTGGGTCAGCCAGCTTGGGCAAAAGGTTGCGCAACATGGTCGCTATGCGGCCGTGATCTGCGCCGATGACGAGGCGCTCTACTTCATCGAGAACTACCACGACTCCATGTTCCCCAGCACCCCGGTGGTCTTCTTCGGCATCAACGACTTCAACCACGCCCGCTACGCCATGTCGAGCGGGTACATGACCGGTATGGTCGAGCAGAGCTACGTAGGCTCCATGATGCAGGCGACGCAGCGGCTCATGCCGGACGCGACGAGCTTCACCGTCATCATCGACGAGACGCCCGCGGGCGTGGGCAATCGTGCGCAATTCGACACGGCGATCAAGTCCTTCGAGGGCATGACCGTGAGCTACGTGAATGCGTCCCACCTCACCCGCGAGGAGCTCGCGGCAAGTGTTGCAGGTGCCGGTAGCGACACCATCGTCTTCCTGCTCGATGCGAATACCGATCGATACGGCAACGTCTATACCCTCGACAACACGGTCGCATACGTTACAGGAGCCTGTTCTTGCCCCGTCTTCCGCGCCACCATCGGCGGCGTCGGTGCCGGCGTGGCGGGTTCGGCCTTCCTCGACCCCGAATCCGACGGCCAGCGGGCCGCCCAGCTCGCCATACGCGTGCTCAACGGCACGAAGCCGGCGGAAATCGAGCTCGTGAAGGACGGCACGCTCGGCTACGTCTTCGACCAGCAGGTCCTCAACGCCTACGGGTTATCTACGTCCGACCTGCCCGCGGGAAGCTCCGTCGTCAACCGCAACTACCTTAGCTTCGACACGTTCAAGCTCATTGCGCTACCAGTTGCGTTGCTGGTCCTTGCCGCGGTCTTCTTCGTGTCATCATTGCGCCTTGGTCGTGCCGCCACCACCCGCATAGCGCGGCCCGCTCCCGCGCCGGTTCCTGCTCCCGCTCCCCAGAAATCAGAGCTTGAGCAGGGCGTTTACCGTGATGACCTCACGGGCCATCAGAATATGCAATGGCTTGCCGAATTCTCTCGCTCCTCTCAGGCCGACGACATCCGCGCCCTCGTCGAAGTCGAGATCGTGGCCTACGACGACATCGTCGCCGCCTTCGGCCGCGAGGTGGGGGAGGGCGTGCTGCGAACCGTCACCGAGCGCATGGAGGGGCTTGAGAAGGCGTTTCTCGTGCGCTCCGCCGACGCACAGTTCTTCCTCGGTTTCGAGACCGAGATTTCCCACGGGTGCCAGCAAATCGACTTCCTCGAGTACCTGCTGCGTCAGCCGGTCATTCTCGGGGACGAGACGGTCGAGATCGACACGCGCATGGCCGTGACCAACCGTCAGCAGGCCATGAGCATCGATGACATGATCGCCGGTGCCGACTACGCCATACGCCAGGCCAGGGAGTTCGGCGGTGGCCACAGCGTCGTCTTCTACGACAGCAACATGCGCCACGCAATGGAGGACACGCGCGAGATCACGGCATTGCTGCGCCGAGCCGTGGATAACGAGGACTTCGTCATCTACTACCAGCCCCAGATCGACCTCCGGCTCAACGACGTCGCCGGCTACGAGGCCCTCGTGCGCCTCAAGAACGACGAGTACCCGCCTTCCCAGTTCATCCCGGTGGCCGAGATGAACGGCCTCATCGTCGACATCGACCGCATCGTCGCGAAGCGCTCCAGCGAGCAGCTCGCCAAGTGGAAGAAGCGCAACAAGCGCCTGCGTCCCATCTCGATCAACTTCTCGACGGCGCATCTCATGCGTGACGACGACTTCGTCGCGTTCTTGCTCGAGGAGCTTGCCGCCAACGACATTCCGGCTGATTACGTCAAGCTCGAGATCACCGAGGGCTTCTTCAGCGCCAACAGCGAGAGGGTGGAGACCGTGCTCAGGCGTCTCATTGACGGTGGCGTCACCATCGCGCTGGACAAGTTCGGCGCCGGCTACACCTCCTTCTCCGACGTCATGTCGGTCCCGGCGGCGCTCGTGAAGATCGACAAGGCCTTCGTCGACACCTTCCTCGTCGACGGCAACGACGACAACTTCGAGAACCTCGTGCGCCTCGCCCACGGCCTGGGCAAGAAGGTCGTCGTCGTGGGCATCGAGAAGAAGTGGCAGATCGAGATCTGCCGCGAGCTCGACTGCGACATCGTCCAGGGCTACTACTTCTCCAAGCCGCTCTCGCCCGAGAACGCCGTCCAGTACCGTCCCAGCACCAGCGCGTAATTCGCCCCCCCCCTCTGTCATTTCGACCGGAGCACTATAGCCCCCTCCCATGTCATTTCGAGCGGAGCAGCCGAAGGCTCCTCTATTGTCATTTCGACCGGAGGTGCCGTCAGGCGCCGGAGTGGAGAAATCTCACCCTGGGGTTTCACAGCCTCGGAAGACCGAGATCTCTCCACTCGCTTCGCTCGGTCGAGATGACAACGAGAGGCGATCACACCCCCAATGTCATTTCGAGCGGAGCAGCCGAAGGCTGCGGAGTCGAGAAATCTCCTCCGTCTCAAGCGACGCAACGTCCCGATACCATGACGCGTCCAGAGCCGCTCTAAGCCGTTCTGTATTCCGCCATCGAGTTCTGTCCACCCCAAAACGCAACCGCCCCTGAGAGGGCGATTTATGCGCTCAGAGAGCGTACGCGCCCTCATGCCCTTGGACCTGCGGGCTGCAACGACGTCGGTGGGCGCCTTGCGAGAGGGGAGGCCCGTCGAGGGACGGTACCCGTAAGGTAGGGGAGAGACAGTGACTTAGCGTCAAAGGCTGAGGCATTCGGTTTTCATATGGTACCGGTATGTGCTGTATGAACGCCAACAAACAATGGGCGGAGCTGCAAGAACAGATACCGTATGCTCTGCCATTTCATGCTGACACCAGTTAGATTTCACGTAATGCAACACATTGCTGAATAAATGAGTTCATAAGGACCCATTAAAGAAATGAAAGACATTTACAGTCTTCGTGGGGGACCGATTGATGAAGCTGTCATACTTCCAATAAAATACAGGTATCCTGTAATAAAATTCATGACCCCTAATCGCTCTTTAGATAAACGCATATCTTTTATAGGTACCGTATGTATCCAAAGCTCTTCTCATCGGGAAAATAAGACGGGTATATGACTCTTATTTCATCTGGTATCTGTATATAACTTCTTGTTCGAATGAATAAATGAGCCGTATTCTTATAATGCAACACATTGCTGAATTAGTATATTTATGAGGAACCGGTAATAATTGCGGATACAGCTACTACTATAAAAGGATAGGCACGACTTTTCTTCAAAGATTTCATCGGTACCCACTGATTTAATAAGCCTAATGGTAAATCAACATAGCTTTTACTAGATCCAGAGACCATTCCATGCCACATATTAAACAGGTACGCATAGCAATTACCATGCAGACAGTTTGTCTGAATGTGCGTTTTCTAGAAGCATGTGGCAGGAAATGAGTGTTCAGATGAAGCGTCTAGTGACTCTGTCTATATAAGTGCTTCGAAGAGCACGATTTTGTGCCCTAAATCTTTAAGAGGGTAGGGCTTTGTGTAGGACATTTCATTGTGTCTCGGACTTATGAAAACAGATTGAAAATCACCGCGTATCAAGCTGTCTTGAGCCATATCCTGCGACCATGGAGAAGATAGGCGCAATGACAATGATATTGACTCTATAAACGACGGTTCAATTGACCATATACCACTGTGAAATGCATAGTTGCAACTTGGCAATATTCGATATAAAGCATAGATAAGAAAACGAAAATAAGCTCGTCAAAATTAGTATCTTGTTCATTTTTGAGTCAATTGAGGTATTTACACTGTAGTAATCAAGTAATTTCTTATGTAGTTCTTCTATTTCCGCAGGTAAATCGCCTATTGAAATAAGGTGATTCATGTATGCAATAAGCTGCATTTATAATTCACTCGCCGTTTAGGCGATTAAAATGCATTGAACAGGTGCCGTCTAATCGGCTTCTTGAAAGTCTTCATCTTGCCCGTATCCTAGACAGATTCTGCACATCGGGAATCCTGCCCGTAAAACCCAATCAAACGTTCTCTTTCGCGATTTTCAGGCGCCCCGATGCCATTTTTGCCCCCTCGCCGACAGCCGGGGGACAGACCCTCGCCCCTTTGTCCCCTTCGCCGTGTCCCCTCTGACACCCGGGGGACAGATCCCTGGTTCCAATCCCTGGTTTCCCGGCAGGCGACGGACGCGCCAGGCGAAGCCCCGATTGCAGAAGCGAGGAAAACGCGAGGCGGTCTTGCGAGGAC
>CATLBX010000060.1 GCA_949879855.1 uncultured Coriobacteriia bacterium | reverse complement strand
CTGTCCCGTTGGCAAAACCCTCGAGCGCGGCCTTTTGCTGGGCGGCGCTCCTGAAGCGGCTCAGCACCTCCACGGAGATGTCGAAGGGCGCGAAACGGTCGTTGAAGGTCGTGTAGTGCTGCTGGGCCAGGATGGTCGTCGGGCACAGGATCATCACCTGGCGCCCGTCGCTCACGGCCTTGAAGGCGGCGCGCAGCGCGACCTCGGTCTTGCCAAAGCCCACGTCACCGCAGATGAGGCGGTCCATGGGACGCTCGGATTCCATGTCGGCCTTCACGTCGGCGATGGCCTTGAGCTGGTCGGGCGTCTCCTCGTAGGGGAAGATCTGCTCCATCTCCTCCTGCCACACGGTATCCGACGAATACGAGAAGCCCTTTACCGACGAGCGGCGCGCATAGAGGTCGACGAGGTCGAACGCGAGCTTCTTGGCTGACTTGCGCGCCTTGCCCATCGCGCGGCTCCAGTCGGCCGTATGCAGGCGCGTGAGGCGCGGTGCCGAACCATCGGGGCCGACGTAGCGCGTGACCCGGTCGATCTGCTCGACAGGCACGTAGAGCTTGTCGCCTTCGGCATAGGAGAGCAGCAGGTAGTCCCGCTCCACGCCCGCGGCCTCCTGGCGCACCATGCCCGAGAACAACGCGATGCCGTGCGAGGCATGCACGACGTAGTCGCCCGGCTGGTACGGGAAGGTGACCTCGGTGATGTCGATCGTGCGGTTCGCGGCGCGCGTGCCGCCCCGACGCGATAGGTCGGCGATGGAGATGATGGCGAGGCGCGCGTCGGGAATGATGAAGCCGTTGGGGACGTCGATGTCGACGATGTTGAGGTAGCGGCGGTCGAGGGGCTCGTCCGTCTTGTCGAGGCGCTCGACGAAGGGAATGGAGCAATCGCCGAAGGCCAGCTCGAAGTCCTCGCGCGCACGGCGGTCGGGCACCGAGAACAGCGTGGTCATGCCCGCCTTGACCTGCGCCCGGATGACGGCATAGAGCTTCTCCTCGCGACCGGCGACGTTGGGGCGCTGTATGGCCAGGTCGGCATCGACCGCACCACCGATGCGCATGATCGATTGCAGCGTAAGGCGCTGGCGCGTGCCGAAGTCCATCTTGGCAGGCGGCGCGAACAGGGCCTCGAGCTCATCGGGCTTGAGACCCGCCTCGGTGGCCATGGCGCTTATCTCGTCGAAGCGATGGGCCGCGTCGTCAAAGAGGGAGCGCGGTTCGGCAATGACGATGAGCGTGCCCTTGGAGGCGTACTGTATGGGCTGGTCGAGCTCCTTGTAGAGATAGGGAGCGAAGCGATCCATGTCGCCGAAGGGAACGCCCTGCTCGAGCATCGCAACCTTGTCTATTGTCTCGCGGTCGCTCGCGAGCCAGAGCCGCAGCCTCTCTTTGAGCCGCTTGATGCCGCCGGCGCTCACGGCAAACTCGCGTGCGGGCCAGATCTCGGCCCGTTCGATCTCGCCCACGGTCTGCCCCGTGCTCGCAACCACCCGGCGCAGCCCGTCCACGTCATCGCCGAAGAACTCGATGCGCACGGGCGCGGTCATGCCCGAGCCGAACACGTCGACGGTATCGCCTTGCTGCGTGAAGGTCCCGGGGCCATCGAGCTCGTCGAGGCGTTCGTAGCCGCGGCTCACGAGCTGGACGGCAACGTCCTCGTAGGCGATGGGCTCGCCCGTGGCCGCATCCACGACGCCATCTTTACGTGTGATGACGAGGGGCGCGAAGACGTTACCCGATGCGGGCGCGACCTTGCGCAACAACGAGCGGGCAGAGGCCACGATCACCATAGGGCGCCCCAGCGCGAGCAGACCGATGGCCCGCGTGCGCGCACCGACGACCTTGTGGTCGGGCCGCACGTCCTGCCAGGGCATGTCCATGCGCTCGGGATACACGCAGACGTGCGCGCGGCCAATGTAGGCCGCGACGTCGTTGGCGAAACGCTCGGCCGCGTCGTTACCGCTCACGACGACGAAGACCGTGCGCGGCTGACGCGCGAACAGGGACGCGACGACACAGGGGCGTGCGGATGCGACGATGCCGAGCGATGCGTCATCGCCCGCCTCGATCTTGGCGAGCACGGGCTGCATCGTCTCCGCGGAAAAGAGCTGGTGTTGCAGGTGGTCAATTAGCATGGTCGAAAGAATAGCCCAAACAAGTGGAAAGGTCATGTCCGAGCAAACATCATCCTGCGCTAAAATGAATGTGTTCGGTATTCACCTTCGTAAAGGAGAACATCATGGCGAACAATGTTGCGAACAATCTTACCGAGACCTTCCAGAACATCTTCCTCGCCGGCGTCGGCGCTCTGTCCATTGGCGGCGAGAAGGCCAAGGCAGTCATCGACGACCTCGTGGAGCGCGGTCAGGTCACCGTCGACCAAGGCCGCAAGATGAACGAGGAGCTCAAGCACAAGGCCGAGGAAAGCGTGAACAAGGTGCGCGAGGAGTCCATCCGCGCCTACGTGCGCTCGCTCACTCCCGAAGAGCGCGTGGCCTTCGCCGAGCAGATGGCACAAATCGCCCGCGAGATGGGCGAGGACGGCAGCGATGACGTCGTCGTCGAAGCCGAGGAAATCGCCGATGACGACGTCGTCATCAACCCCGACGGCACCTACGGCGGCAACGACGTCGACCCCGTCGACCATCTCGACGTCGAAACTCCTGCGGAGCCCTCGGCTGGAAAGGCCGATCCCGGCGATGTCGTCATCAACCCCGACGGCACCTATGGCGGCAACGACGTCGACCCCGTCGACCATCTCAAGAGCGAATAGCGGTTCATGCCAACGAGTGGCAACAACCTGTTCAAGCGCGTCTTCGGCACGCCCTCGGGCGTCAGCCCGCAAAAGCAGTTCGGGCTGACGCGCCGGTCGCGCCTCAAGCGCCTGCGCGAGCTGCTGAGCATCGTGCGCCGCTACCATGCCTTCCAAGGCATCACGCCCATCGAGCTACGCTCCATGCTCGAGGAGCTCGGCCCGAGCTTCATCAAGATAGGCCAGACGCTCTCGACGCGCTCCGAGATTCTGCCACCCGCATATTGCGAGGAGCTCTCGCGTCTGCAAATGGACGTCGACCCCCTCCCCTTCGATGAGGTGCTTGCCGCGCTCGACACCATCTACGGCAAGGAACGTCGCGAGCAGGTCTTCTCGGAAATCGACCCCAAGCCCCTTGGCAGCGCCTCGCTCGCCCAGGTGCATCGCGCGGTCCTGCGCGAAAGCGGCGAGGCGGTCGCCATCAAGGTGCAGCGCCCGGGCGTGCGCATCACCATGGCGCAGGACATCGACATGATGCGCTCGCTTGCCAAACATGCGCAGCGCTTCATGAAGGACAACCAGATCGTCGACCTGGGTGACGTGGTCGAGGAGCTCTGGCAGACCTTCCTCGAAGAGACGGACTTCATCAAGGAGGCCGAAAACCTCGCGGAGTTCGCCGAGTTCAACAAGGACGTCGTCTTCCTCCACTGCCTCAAGCCCTATCTGCAGTACAGCACCGAAGAAGTGCTCGTCATGGAGTACGTCGACGGCATCTCGATCCGCGACACGCACAAGCTCCTCGCCAATGGCTACGACCTGGCCGAAATCGGCGAGAAGTTGCTCGACAACTACGCCACGCAGGTTCTCGACGACGGCTTCTTCCACGCAGACCCGCATCCCGGCAACATCGTGATCAAAGACGGCTGCATCGTCTACCTCGACCTCGGCAACATGGGCCGTCTCACGCCCGACGAACGCGCCAACTTCTCGCGCGTCATCGTCGCCGTGGGGCATGAGAGCTCCGCCATGCTCGAAGACGCCCTCATCGGGTTTTCGGTGGGCGGAGACGTCAACGCCATCGACCACCCCCGCCTGCTCAGCATCCTCGACCGCATCATCGACCGCTACGCCTCGGCCGAAATGGGCGACATAGACATCGGCGCGTTTCTCACCGATATCACCAACGCCATGCGCGAATGCAAGCTCGAGCTTCCTAGCTGCCTTACCGCCGTCGCGCGCGGCCTGGTCACACTCGAGGGAACGCTCATCAACTTCGTGGGCAGCTTCAACATGGTGGATGTCATCAATGGTCATCTAAGCCGCGAGAAGACGCCCATCGAGGAGTTCAGGCAGCTCACGCGCGACCTCATCATCAACCTCGACCGCTCGGCCCGCGGCCTGGCGCGCGCCACCGAGTACGTCGGCGACGTGACGCACATGCTGAGTCGCGGCCAGCTCAAGGTCAACATGGAGATGCTGAGCAGCCAAGAGCCCCTTGGCAAGCTCTCGCGCATCATCAACCGCCTCACGCTCGGCATGATCACGGCCGGCACGCTCGTGAGCGCGGCCCTCGTGAGCACGATTTCGGAACCCACCGTCGCCGGCCTGCCCGTGCTCTCGTTCACGGGTTACTGCGTCGGCATCGGGCTTACGCTGTGGATTATCATCGACATCATCCGCCACGGCGGCAACAACGCCTAGCGCCCGCACGCCCTAAAGTCCCAGCCAACCTCCGATAACGGGCATCCAGCCCATGATAGCCGAGCCTTTTCTCGCTCGCTTGTCGCCACTGGCCAAAATAGACGGCTCTGCCCGCAAAATGGCAAGACTGCCGGCCTGTGCCCGCTCGTTTAGCCGCAAATGACAGTTTCAGCGACCACTGCCCGCCCGTTTAACCGCCAGCACATAACGCCTGCACCCGGCTTCGAAAACGCCACAGATAGGAATCAAAGCGTCATGCCTGATGCGAAGTGAGTGCGTATGAGCCTGCGTATTCGTATAACGCTCGGAAAGCGTCCGCGTTTCTGTCGCACTCTAGTCCGAAGTCGCCCAGATTATCGAGGTATTCGGCTCGGTGGCAAACTACCTATCATGCATAACGCCCCCACGCAACACATAAGGAGCATCATGAAAGTCTATGTAGTGGGCAGTTCGGCCTTATATTACTGGCGGCGCAACCCGCATGCGCTTCTTACTGCTCATAACACTGTTGATAATCCACTTGCCGACTGCCCCGCATCAAGCAGCGAGCTTGCAGAAGCCCATCTCCCATCAATGGGATTTGGAAATCAACCTATACGGCTTATGGTGCCTTCAGGCAACTTGCGACTGTCAAGAAGCACGTATAAGTACAGTGTGCAGCAACGACCATTGCCCTCCTGTGCTTTCAAGCAGATTGCCGAACGCATTTGCGTTGCATCTCCCGAACTTTGCCTTCTGGAATCATCCGTTGCATACTCAAAATACCAGCTCATGGAACTTGCAATGGAACTTTGCGGCAAGTACGCCTTGATTCCCGACTCGCCGCGTGGGTATACGACGAGAAACCATCAGCTTGCTTCCGTCACATCCATTTGCGATTTTTTGAATCGTGTCCCCCATCTCGACGGCTACAAGCAGCTACTCCAAATTTGCAAGTTTCTCAAAGATGGCTCTCGCTCTCCGATGGAAACTCGCGAATACCTGCTCGCATGCCTGCCCAAGCGCCATGGCGGATACGGCTTGCCCACCCCTAAGCTCAACGCCCGCATTGAACTCAACACTGATGAACAGCTGCTTGCGCAGAGAAAGTACCTCGAGTGCGACATGCTCTGGGAAGCGGGAAAGGTCGTTGTAGAGTACGACGGCCATGACGACCATGCTTCGCGGGAAGATCGCGCCAGGGACGCACTCAAACGAAACGTTCTCACTACTCGAGGCTATCAGGTATTCACAATTACCGGAAAGCAGATTATGAATGTAGGGGCTTTCGATGCTGCAATACGCGATATCGCCGTTTCCCTCGGTCATCGACTACGAAACTTCCCGGAGAATTGGAAGGCCCAGCGTACTCGCCTCAGGAGGGACCTTTTTGCTTCCCTCACAAACTGCAAATCCCAGGTTGCCTACCCAACACCCGAGCATATGCCGAAATGATTAGCCGAACGACAAGGTGCGTCACGGCCAAAACTGACGGCTCTGCCCGCAAAATGGCAAGACTGCCGACCTGTGCCCGCTCGTTTAGCCGCAAATGGCAGTTTCAGCGACCACTGCCCGCCCGTTTGGCATTGCTGCAAAGTGCGACGCACCTCGTAATCCTTCGAGATCCGTGCACCCTAAAGTCCCAGCCAACCCCCGATGATGGGCATCCAGCCCATGACGAAGACGATGATGAGCAGCACGGGGATGCAGTAGCTCACCCAGCCGTGCATCCACTGCGGAAACCTCATGCCCTCGCCCGTGTCGACTTCCTTGATGAAGTTCTTCCAGCCCCAACCGAACTTGCGCGTGCAGAAGAGCAGGAACACGAGCGAGCCCAGCGGCAGCAGATTGTTCGAGACGATGAAGTCCTCGATGCCCTGGATGTCACCAATGCCCGGAACCTGCACGCCGGCAAGCACGTTGAAGCCCAGCGCGCAGGGCAGCGACAGGATGGTGATGAGCACGAGTGCGATGCGCACGGTCTTGGGGCGATCCCAACCCTTGTAGTCCATGAACATCGCAATGATGTTCTCGAACACGGCGATGACCGTGGAGAGCGCCGCAAAGGACATGAACAGGAAGAAGAGCGCGCCCCAGAGCTGGCCAAGCCACATCTGCGCAAAGACGTTGGGCAGGGTCACGAAGACAAGGCCGGGACCGCTTCCCGGGTCGACGCCAAAGGCGAAGCAAGCGGGAAAGATGATGAGACCGGCCATGAGCGCGATGATGGTGTCGAGCACACCGACGGACAGCGCCTGGCCAAAGATGCGGCGCTCCTTGCCTAGGTAGCTACCAAAGATCTCCATGGAGCCGATGCCGATGGAGAGCGTGAAGAAGCTCTGGCCCATGGCGGCGTAGACCACTTCGGCAAAGCCACCGGGGCCGTTCGCGAACATCTTGGAGAAGTCCGGCATGAGATAGAACGCCAGGCCGCCCTCGGCGCCCGGCAGGGTAACGGCGCGGATGACGAGTACGAGCAAGATGACGAACAGGGCGCACATCATGAACTTGGTGATACGCTCGACGCCCTTGTTCACGCCCAGACCGCAGACGAGCATGCCGATCACGCAGACGATGACCGTCCAGAGGACGACCTCGCCGGGATTGGCGAGCATGGCCTCGAAAACCCCGCCCACTTGGGCCGTGTCCATGCCATTGAACTCGCCCGCCGACATCTTGACGAAGTAGTTGAGCATCCAGCCCGCAACGCAGGTGTAGAACATCATGAGCATGAAGTTGCCGATGAAGCCCACCCAGCGCATGAAATGCCACTTGGTTCCCTCGGGCTCGAGCACGTCGAAGGCACGCGATATCGACTTCTGGCTCGCACGGCCCACCGTGTACTCCATGGTGAGCATGGGCAGGCCAAAGAGCACGAGGAAGAAGATGTAGAGAAGGATGAAGGCCGCACCGCCGTACTCACCCGTGATGTAGGGGAAACGCCAGACGTTGCCCAGTCCGATCGCGCAGCCGGCGCTTACCAGCAGAAAGCCGATGTTGCTTGAAAACCTCGCTCGTTGTGCCATCTCATCCCTCGCTTGTCCGGCGCGCTCTCCCCAGCGCGGTAAGCAGACATGGTACCACGGTCCCGTTCCAAAAAACGGTTGGGAAACGGAAGCGAAACCCCACGGTGGCATCAATGCCTTCGCGTATAATCTCCGAGGAAATTCGGACGACAGGCCGCCCGTCCGGCGGCATGACGTAAGAGGAACGCATGGTTTACGACAACGTGCTCGAGGCAATGGGGCACACGCCCCTCATCCGGCTACGCAACATCCCCGACGAGGGCTGCGCGCAGATTCTCGTGAAGTTCGAGGCGCTCAACGTCGGTGGCTCGATCAAGACGCGCACGGCATACAACATGATTGTCCAAGCCGAAAGACGCGGCGAAATCCAACCCGGAAAGACCACCATCATCGAGCCGACGAGTGGCAACCAGGGTATCGGCCTCGCTCTCGTGGGCGCGGTGCGAGGCTACGACGTGCGCATCATCATGCCCGACTCCGTATCGGTCGAGCGCCGCAAGATCTGCGAGGCCTACGGCGCGCAGATCGAGCTCGTGCATGACGACGGTGACATCGGCAAGGCCATCGAGACCTGCGCCGCCATCGCACGTGAGCAAACGGCGGCAGACCCCGACGCCTTCATGCCAGACCAGTTCTCGAACGTCGACAACGTGGCCATCCAGCGCACGCAAACGGCAGTCGAGATACTCGAGGATGCCGCCGAGTCCGGCATCGTCATCGACGGCTTTGCCTGCGGCTTTGGCACAGGTGGATCCCTCACCGGCATCGGCAGCGCCCTCAAGGAGGCAAATCCCGCCACCATCGTCTGGGCGGCCGAACCGGAAAACGCCGCGATGCTCGCAGGTGGCAATATCGGCACGCATCTGCAGATGGGCATCGGCGATGGTGTCATCCCCGCCATCCTCGACCAAAGCGTGATCGACGCGACTTGCGTGGTGAGCGATGACGAGGCCATCGACATGGCACAACGCCTCGCCCGCGACGAGGGCCTGCTTTGCGGCATATCGAGCGGTACCAACGTGGTGGCGGCCCTGCGCCTGGGGCGCGAGCTCGGGCCGGACGCCTGCGTGCTCACCGTCCTCACCGACACCGGCGAACGCTACTTCTCCACCCCGCTGTTCGGAGAGTAAGAAGCGTCCTACTCGAGAGGCTTGTCCTGGCCGGGCACATCGTCGATGGTGCGCAGGCCGTTATCCGGAGCCTTGCCCAAGTCAAACCAGTACTTCCACGCCTCGAACTTGTGCGCTCCTTCGACATTGTCGATTTCGAAGAACGCTTCCTTGGGAACGATGGTGCGCACGCGTTTGCCGCTCTTTGTCGCAAGGCCTATGCCCGCCTGCTTGAGCGCATCGTCAACGAAGGTCAGGCAATTGTAGGTGACGAGGTTATACATGCCCGTGTCTGCCTTCTTGGCTTCGGCGTAGGCACGCGCCTTCTCGTAGGCCGCCTTGTCGCACCATAGGGCGATGGCGGCGTTCACATGTTCGTTCCAGTAGTTGCCGGACTGTCCGTGAACGATCCAGCCACTCCCATCGCAAAGCTGCGCGAAAGTCATGGGGTCTTTCAGGCACGCCATGATGCCCGGTGCCTCGATCTTGGTGCTGTGGCGATAGTACGAATAGGTCTCGAGAGCGCCATTGACCGGACCGAGTGCCAAAATGCAATGACCCTCGTCATCGGCAGCTTCCAAGTTGAAGAGCATGAAGATGCAGTATGCATCCTTCGGCGCGACATCCCACGCGGATTGGGGAATCGCCTCGCGCTCCTGAATCTTGCGCGCATGCTCGAGCGTCTCGTTGGTCCTTCGGGTCTTGAGCGATTCGTGCATGATGGCTCCTTTGTTTTGCACGTTTACATTATATGAGGGCAATGTCCCAAGTGGCGCATCATCCTGATCAAGCGTTACAAGTCGCGTGACGCCGTCCGGGGGCGGGGCCCCCCCCCCCCGGCGCGGGGCCGAGAGGCGGGGGGGAGGCCGGGCGGGGGGCGGGGGGGGGGGGTGGGGGGC
>CATLBX010000059.1 GCA_949879855.1 uncultured Coriobacteriia bacterium | reverse complement strand
CTTGTAGGGCATCGTGACGTTCATGCCACGATAGCGACCGGTACGCACGAGGTTGATCTGATGGGCGGCCTCTTCTTCGTTCTCGCAGCGCACCGCACGGTAATGCCAGCGCGAGAACGGCCACTTGTCCTTGCCCAGCTCTTGATAGAGTGCGTTGTGCATGACGGGAGACAGCGAGTGGGCGACCGGATCGCCGATGAGCACGAACTCGGGGTTCATGAGTCGCTCCCGATGGCGCGCATGCCCCGCACGGACCTGCGGTCGAGCATGCGCAGAAAATGCGTATGCAGCGGGTCGGAACCGGATTGCGGCATGACGAGAATGGCATCCATCCCCACGCGATGGGCGCCGAGCACGTCCGTGTATGACTGGTCGCCGATCATCACGGCCTGATCGCAGGAGACGCCGAGCATCGCGCACGCCCGCACGTAACCGCGCGCGAAGGGCTTCTTCGCGTTGCGCACGAGGGGCGCGTCAAGCGCTTGCGCCGCCCTGACGGCCCGTTCGCGCATGCTGTTCGAGACGAGCGCGACGCCAAGGCCCGCATCCCTGAGCGATTGCACCCAGGCGATGGCCTCGGGCGAAAGCTCGGATGTCCCCCGTGGTTGCAGGGTGTTGTCGAGGTCAAGAAGCACGGCGCGATACCCCCGCTCGACGAGCGCATTCGGATCGATGTCGAGCACCGACACGTAATAGGCGTCTGGCCTGATGCCCCTCATAGGCTAGTCACCGTATTGCGCCCAGGCGGCGTTGAAGTCGGCGTCGTTCACGAAGAACATCGTCTTGCCCTCGCGATTCGAGAAGAAGAAGTAGAGGTAGTCGACATCGGCGGGACTGGCCGCGGCCTGGATGGTCGTCACGGACGGATTGCAGATGGGGCCAGCCGGCAAACCGTAGTGGTTGGGGTTGCGCGTATTGTAGGGGCTGTCGCTTGCCAGGTCGGCGGCCGTGAGCTCCTCGGTCATGTCCTTGCCCACGGCATAGTAGGTGGTCACGTCACTGCCCAACGTTATGCCCTCGTGCAGGCGGTTGTAGAACACCGCGGCGATGGGGGCCTTGTCACTTTCAGCCTGATACTCCTTCTCGACCATGGAGGCCATGGTCACCACGTCGTAGAGCGTGAGGTTCTTGGAAGTCGCGTAGCTCATGTCCACGGTGGCGATCTGGGCCGCGAACTGGTCGAGCATCATGCGGATGACGTCATCGGCGGTGGCGTTAGGGTCGACACGATAGGTGTCCGGGTACAGGAAGCCCTCCATCGAGTCGTTGTACACTCCCGCCAAGAAGGGATAGTCGGCGACGTACTCGGAGGCCTTCTGGGTCTGCGCGTAGAATTCCTCGGAGTCGATGCCGCAGGTCGATTCGAGCTTGTCGGCGATCTGGCGTAAGTTAAAGCCCTCGGGAATGACGACCTGCCTGCCCGTTTGGCCGTTTGCCAGCATCTTGATGATGTCGTCAAGGTCGTCCCCGCCGGTCATCACATAGGATCCGGACTGCAGACTCGCGGCCTGGTCGAGCTGCTTGACGCGATTGGTGAACGCCTTGGCCGATGCGATGACGCCGTCATCGACCAGAATCGAGGCGATCTTGTCCGTCGACGAGCCGGCGGGGATCACGACCGTGATTTCCTCGCCCTGCCTGACGTCTCCCGTCTTGTCGCCAAAGAGGTTCTGGTAGGCCAGCACGCCGGCGATGGCGATGATGACGAGCGCGATCAGGGTGATGGCAAGGGCGCGCTTGCGCGATTTTCCCTTGCGCTTCTCCGTGTAGTTGGACGGCGCGTAATGCTGACCCTGGCTCATTGTTCCTCCATCTTGTATCCATCGTTCGCGACGAGCCACGTCTCGAGAAAGAGCGAGGCCGCCACGCTGTCGATTTTACCGCGCATCTCGCGCTCGGACAGGCCCTGTTCGCGCAGAAGGCGCTTGGCCTCGGCGCTGCTCAGGCGCTCGTCCACGAATTCGACGGGTAATCCACAGGTTTGCGCGATGTGCTCGGCATGCTCGCGAATGCGCGCCGCCTGTTGCCCGACGCTTCCCCGCATCGTCTTGGGAAGCCCGCAGACAAGGAGTTCGGGTTCGTTGTCCTCTACGAGCATGCGCCAGGTGCGCGCGTTGTCGAGCACCTCACGGGCATCCATGACGCGCAAGGGACTTGCGATGCCCGTCGTCGTGTTCGCGACGGCCACGCCGATGCGCTTCTCCCCTATGTCGAGTCCCATGACGCGCATATGCACCGAAGCAGGCTAGATGCCGAAGAGTTCCCTTGCCTTGTCGACGGCAGCGGGAATGCCCTCGGCATTCTTGCCACCGGCCTGGGCCATCGCCGGCTTGCCGCCACCACCGCCGCCGATGAGCGGGGCGACGTTGGCGATGACGTCCTTGGCGTTGAAACCGGCATCGACCGCATCCTGCGTGCCGGCCGCAAGCATGAGCGGGCTTCCGCCCTCGGGGTTACGCGCGAAGAGCACGACCGCGAAGGGCTCGCCACCGCTGCGCTGCTTGACGATGTCCCACATCTCGCGCATGCCCTGGACGACGGCTTCGCCCAGGTCGGCGACGATGAGCTTGTAACCATCGAGCTCGGCGGCCGTCTGTATGAAGTCGGAAACGCTGCCCTCGGCCGCAGCCTTGATGCGGCGCTTGCGCATACCCTCGAGCTCGTCGAGCTGCGCCTGCATCTTGGCGACGCGCTCGGAGACGTCGAGGGGCGGGACCTTGAGGAAGCGCGCGGTCTCGCGCAGCTCCTCCTCCATGCGCGACATGTACTGGTAGGCCTCGATACTCGTGACGGCCTCGAGACGACGCGTGTTGGCACCGATGGAGGTCTCCTGCACGATCTTGAACAGGCCGATTTCGCTCGTGTTGCCCACGTGGGTACCACCGCAGAGCTCCTTGGAGAAGGTTCCCGTCTCGATGACGCGCACGAACTCGCCGTACTTCTCGCCGAAGAGCGCCAGCACGCCGGCCTCGCGGGCTGCGGTAAGAGAGGTCTCGTAGGCGTACACGGGAAGGTCGGACATGATGACGTTGTTGCAAATGCGCTCGACCTCGAGAATCTGCTCGTGGGTCATGGGCTCGAAGTGCGTGAAGTCAAAGCGCAGCCTGTCGGGCGCGACCAGAGAGCCCGCCTGCTTAACATGTTCGCCGAGCACCTCGGTGAGTGCGCGCTGCAAGATATGCGTCGCGGTGTGATTGCGGGCGATGAGCGCGCGACGGCGACGGTCGATGGCCGCGTACACGACATCGTCCTTGTGGATGGTGCCGCTCGTCACCGTGCCGTAGTGCACGGGCAGCCCCTCCTCGGGGCGCTTCGTGTCATCGACGACGACCGTGCCCAGCTCGCTCGTGATGGTGCCGGTGTCACCCACCTGGCCGCCCATCTCTCCGTAGAACGGCGTCTTGTCGAGCACGATGGCGACCTGCTCGCCTTCGTTGGCCTCGTCGACGATGGCGCCATCGACGATGATGTCGACGATACGCGCATCGCACTCGTCTTCCTTGTAGCCCACGAACTCGCTTGGGCCATGCGTGTCGAGGATGTGCGTGAAGATATCGCCGAAGCCATCCCAGGCCTCGTCGTTGCGGGCCGCACGCGCACGCTCGCGCTGGGCCGTCATCTCGGCCTCGAAGCCATCCATGTCGACCGTGATGCCGTTCTCCGCACAAATCTCGGCCGTGAGCTCGACGGGAAAGCCGTAGGTGTCATGCAGGGTGAAGGCAGCGACACCATCGAGCACGTCGCCTTCGCCCAAGCCCTCGATGGTCTCCTCGAGGTAGTGCATACCCGTGTCGATGGTGCGGTTGAAGCGCTCCTCCTCGGAAAGCAGGACCTTCTCGATGAGCGCCTTGTTCTCGATGATTTCCGGATACACCGCGCCCATCTCGTCGCAGATGGCGTCGAGAAAGCTCTTGAGGAAGGGGCCCTCGATGCCGATGAGACGACCATGACGCACGGCGCGGCGCAGCAGGCGACGCAGGACGTAGCCACGGCCCTCGTTGGAGGGCAGGATGCCGTCGCCGATCATAAACACGATGGCACGGGAATGGTCGGCCATGATGCGCAGGGAGAGGTCGGTGAGCTCGTCTTGGCCATAGCGGCGCCCGCTCAGCCTCTCGCCCACCTCGATGAGGCCATGGAGGATGTCGGTGTCGAAGTTGGAGCTCACGCCCTGCATGATGGCGGCCATGCGCTCCAGACCCAGGCCCGTGTCGATGTTCTTCTTCTTGAGCGGCACCATCGTGCCATCTTCCTGGCGGTCGAACTGCGTGAAGACGAGGTTCCAGTACTCGAGGAAGCGGTCGCAATCGCAACCGGGCTTGCAGTCGGGATCGCCGCAACCGACGTCCTCGCCCTGGTCGTAGTAGAGTTCCGAGCAGGGGCCACAGGGGCCGGTGGGGCCGGCAACCCAGAAGTTGTCGTCGGCACCCAGTCGCGAGATGTGGTCTGCGGCGACGCCGACCTCCTGCCAGATGCCGGCGGTCTCCTCGTCCTCCTCGTAAATCGTGACGTAGATGCGTTCGGGGTCGAGGCCCAGCACGTCGACGGAGAACTCGTAGGCCCAGGCGCACATCTCCTTCTTGAAGTAGGCGCCGAAGCTGAAGTTGCCGAGCATCTCGAAGAACGAGAGGTGACGCCCGTCCGTGCCAATGATGTCGATGTCGTTGGTGCGCACGCATTTCTGCGCGGTGGTCGTGCCCACGTAACGGGGGTCGAGATGCTTCTGCTGCAGGAAGTAGGGCTTGAACTGGACCATGCCCGCGACGGTGAGCAGCAGCGACGGATCATCGGGAATGAGCGAGGAGGACGGCCAGCGCTGACAGCCCTTCTCCTCGAAGAACTTGAGATATGCCTCGCGAATCTCGGCAGACGTGGTGGGTATGGACGCCATGATGCTCCTTGCCTGATCGTGCTTCTATATGGATACGTGATATATGGGCGCTATGCCGTCTTGCTCGAGGCCGCGGGAGCCTCTTCTTCCTGCGCGGGGGCATGAGGGACGGCCTGGCCCGTCGACTCGATGACGATGTCGACCTCCTCGACCTCAGTCGCGGTCTCGGCGGCCTGCTGGGCGGCCTTCTTCATCGCCTCGTCGTCGGCAGGACTCGTCTGCGCCTGGGCATCCCGCGGGGGCTGCTCTTCGATCTTGCGGGCACCGCCGATGGGATAGACCAGACGCTCCTGCTTCACCTTGTTGCTGCGCTTGGAACCAATGGAGCCGCGGATGCGATCGACGATCGAGGTCACGGCCTCGGCGGGCGCGGAGGTCACTGCATCGACCGTGGTGGCCGCCTTGCCGGCGACGTCGGTGATCTGCTCGACGTCCTCGAGTATGGCATCGACGCGCAGCATCTCGAGATTGACCGTGTCGAGCATGAGCTCGGCCTTGTCGACCATGGGATTCACCTTAGTGAGCGCCGGTGCGACCTCCTTCTCGGCGTCGGCCGCGATGTTCTGGACCGACCTCATCGTCACGCTTGCGCGATAGAGGATGATGACGAGGAAGACGAGGGCGACGATGCCCAGGATAACGAGAACGGCTGCCGCGAAGGGCCATGCCTGTGTGAGAAATTCATTCATGAGAGTCCCCCAAATCGTGTCGGGTTCACGTGTGTATATCCAGACTTAGATGATAGCGTAGTTTGCCCCGCTTGCGAAACGCCATCCACCTCTTTTGCGCATAAAGAAAAATCTTATTCCTCCGGCGGGAAACGGAGTTTTTCCCAGCCGATGTTCGTCGGCTTGTAGAAGCAGCCACGCTCGAGACCGTCGGGCAGGTACTGCTGCTCGACCTGCGCGCCTGGGTAATCGTGCGGGTAGAGGTAGGTGCCGTAGCCTTCGGAGCCGGGGCGATGACGGTCGCGCAGATGCGTGGGCACGCTGCGCAGCGGCCCTTCGCGCACTTCCTTGAGGGCGGCATCGATGGCGAGATAGGCGGCGTTGGACTTGGGGGCAAGCGCCATGTAGATGGCGGCTTCGGCTAGGTTGATGCGGCACTCGGGATATCCGATGCTCTCGGCCGACTTGAAGGCGGCCGCCGCAATCGTGATGGCGCGCGGGTCGGCGAGCCCGACGTCCTCGCTTGCCAAGATGAAGATGCGACGCGCGATGAAGCGCGGGTCCTCCCCGCCCTCGATCATGCGCGCAAGCCAGTAGACGGTCGCATCCGGGTCGCTGCCGCGCATCGATTTGATGAAGGCCGAGATGACATCGTAATGCGTGTCACCGTCTTTGTCGTACGGGAGTTGACGGCGTGGCGATGCCTCGCGTACCTGCTCAGTGCCGATCTCTCCCCCGGATTCGGTAAGTGCCGCCGCGAGCTCGAGCGTCGTGAGCGCCGTACGCGCATCGCCACCGGCCGTGATGACGATGGCGTTGAGGGCTTCGTCCGAAATCGTGTATTCGTTGGCGAGGCCGCGTTCGTCTTCGAGGGCGCGCTTGACGAGCATCTTGATGCCGTGGTTGCCGATGGGCTTGAGCTCGACGATGCGCGAACGGGAGATGAGCGCCGAGTTGACCTCGAAGAAGGGGTTTTCCGTTGTCGCACCCACGAGGATGACGATGCGATCCTCAACGGCATGGAGCAGGGCATCTTGCTGGGATCGAGAGAAGCGGTGAATCTCGTCGATGAAGAGGATGGTACGGCGCTTGTAGGCGAGAAGACGCTCCTCGGCCGCTTTTATCTCGCGACGTAAGTCTGCGACCGTGCCCGACACGGCCGACACCTCGACGAAGGCGGCGTTCGTGGAGTTGGCGATGACATGAGCGATGGAGGTCTTGCCCGTACCCGCGGGCCCGAAGAGAATGACCGAGGAAAGCGTGTCGTTGGCGATGGCCCGTCTGAGCCAGGTGTCCTTGCCGACGGCCTCCTCCTGGCCGACTATCTCGTTGAGCGTGCGCGGGCGCATGCGCACGGCAAGGGGTGCGGCTGCGAAGCGCGTCTCGCCGTCAACTTCGCTGAAGAGTGTGTCCATCGAACTATCCATGGACCCATGATACCGCATGCAGAGAGTAAGAAAACGTTGAGCAGAGGTTCGCGGAAACGCGCAGGCAAGCTGGTGAGCCGAGGTTAAGGGAGCGAGCCGTAAGGACCGCGAAGCGGGCTGTCGGGGAGCGACCATCGAGGCGAGGCAGCTTGCCTGCGCGTAGACGACCATTGGGCGACCATCGAGGTGAGGCGACCTGCCCGACGCCACCACGAAGCGGTCCGTCGGGAAGCGACCGTCGAGGCGCGGCGACCTGCCCAACGCCCCTACGCGTCAATATCGAGCACGAGCGACACGGGGCAGTGGTCGCTACCGAAGATGTCGGACTCGATGCCTGCCGCGACGACCTTGTCCTTGAGCGAATCGCTCACGAGGAAGTAGTCGATGCGCCATCCGACGTTTCGCTCCCGCGCCTTCATGCGGTAGCTCCACCAGGAGTACGCGTCAGCCGTGTCGGGATGCAGCAGACGGAAGGTGTCGACGAAGCCGCTGGCCAAAAGCTCGTCGAACTTGCCGCGTTCCTCGTCGGAAAAGCCGGCGTTGCCGATGTTTTCCTTGGGGCGCGCCAAGTCGATGGGCTCGTGAGCGACGTTCATGTCGCCGCACACAACGACGCCCTTTTTCGACGCGAGGCCGCCCAGGTACGTCCTGAAGGCGTCCTCGAAGGCGCAGCGGTAGTCGATGCGCGCGAGCTCGTGCTGGGCATTGGGCGTGTAGACGCACACGAAGTAGAAGTCCTCGAATTCGAGCGTCACGGTACGACCTTCGCAATCGAAGCGGCTATCGCCGATGCCATGAAAGACCGCAAGCGGCTCGCGCTTCGTGAAGACGGCCGTACCCGAATACCCCTTCTTCTCGGCGTAGCTCCAGTATTCGTGATAGCCCTCGAAATCGATGGGGCTCTGACCCTCCTGAAGCTTGGTCTCCTGAATGGCGAATATGTCCGCGTCGAATGCGCGAAAGATTTCGTCGAAGCCCTTCTTGGCGACGGCACGCAAGCCATTGACGTTCCATGATACGAATTTCATCTGCAGCAACCCTTTCCGCATGGGCCAAGGGATCCGACCCCGTGGCATATCCTATCTGCACAACTGCCAGAACGTGACGGCGCTCGCGGCAGCGACGTTGAGCGAGTCGACGCCATGGGCCATCGGTATGCGCACGGTGTAATCGCACTGCGCAATTGTCGCGGCCGCCAACCCGTCGCCTTCGGTGCCGAATATCATCGCAAGCCTCTCCTCGGCGTTGAGCATCACGTCGTCGAGGGGCACCGAATCGTCGCAGAGGGCAAGTGCGGCCGTCTTGAACCCGAGGTCATGCAGCAGTTCCATGCCGGCATCGGGCCAATCGGCCGCCTCCTCGCCTATGCGCGTCCAGGGAATCTGGAAAACCGTGCCCATCGAGACGCGCACGGCCCGGCGATAGAGCGGGTCGCAGCATGTCGGCGTCACGAGCACGGCCTCGACATCGAGCGCGGCGGCCGAGCGAAACATGGCACCCACATTCGTATGGTCGACGATGCCCTCGAGCACGGCGACACGTTGCGCGTCCGCAAGCAACTCCTCGACCGTGGGCAGCTGCGGACGTCGCATCGCGCAGAGCACGCCGCGCGTCAGCTTGAAACCCGTCAGGTCCTCGAGTATGACATCGTCGCCGGTGTAGACGGGGACATCGTCGCAAGCTGCAATGAGCCCTGCGCATTCCTCGAGGTGCGAGCGCGCCATGAGCAGGGAGAGCGGCTGCATTCCCGCATCGAGCGCACGAGCGATGACCTTGGGCGACTCGGCGATGAAGATACCCTTGTCGGGCTCGAGCCTGTTGCGTAGCTGTGCTTCGGTCAGACGCGCGTAGGCGTCGAGCTCCGGGCTATCCAATGATGTGATTTCGACAAGATTCATAGCGTCACCAACGAAGACGGGCCACCGGAAAGTTCCGATGACCCGTCACCTGTGCTTGCTGATAAGCCGTTATTCGTCTTCGACGAGTTCGAATTCCGAGGCCGGTGCACCGCAGAGCGGGCAGACCTCGGGCGGTTGTTCGCCCTCGTAGACGTATCCGCAAAGCTTGCAACGCCACTTCTTCATGGTCGCTCCTCGAAACGAGACTGCCGAATCCTAGTAGTTCTCGGCGCGAAGCTCGAAGAACGCCTTGGGGTGCGAGCACACCGGGCAGATCTCGGGAGCGTTCTTGCCGATGACGATGTGACCACAGTTGCGGCAGATCCAGATGGCATCGCCGTCGCGGCTGAAGACCAGGCCGTCCTCGATGTTCTCGATGAGCTTGCGATAGCGCTCCTCGTGTGTCTTCTCGATGGCGCCGACCATCTCGAAGCGCAGGGCAATCTCCTCGAAGCCCTCCTCGCGCGCGGTCTGCGCGAAGCCCGCGTACATGTCGGTCCACTCGTAGTTCTCGCCGGCGGCGGCATCCTCGAGATTGGGAAGCGTCTCGGGCATCTCGCCACCATGCAGGTACTTGAACCAGATCTTGGCGTGCTCCTTCTCGTTATGGGAGGTCTCGAGGAACAGGGCCGCGATCTGCTCGTAACCGTCCTTCTTGGCCTGGCTGGCGTAGTACTCGTACTTGGTGTGAGCCTGGGACTCGCCCGCGAAGGCGGTCTGCAGGTTGATTTCTGTCTGGCTACCCTTCAGATCCATGGTAATCACTCTTCCTTTTGGATTGGCCGTGCAATGTGCTGCATAGTATACGCACTTTC
>CATLBX010000058.1 GCA_949879855.1 uncultured Coriobacteriia bacterium | reverse complement strand
AGGAGCGCGCCGCGGGAAGCAAGGCGCTCAAGGAGCTGCCCCCGCGCTTCGACTTCTTCGAGAAGCATCCCAGCCAGTACGAGGATATGGCATAATACCGGTCACGTGCCCGAGTGGCGGAATGGCAGACGCGACGGTCTCAAAAACCGTTGTCCTCTGGGCGTGTGGGTTCGACTCCCACCTCGGGCACCAACAAGACGATTGGCGGGGCAGTGGTCTGCCCCGTTTTGTCATTTCGAGCGGAGCGAATGAAGTGAGCGGAGTCGAGAAATCTCGATCTTTAGCCGCAACGGAAAGACGAGATTTCTCCATTCCGGGGCTTCGCCCCTCCAGTCGAAATGACAGAGGGGATGGCCAACTCCCCTCCAGTCGAAATGACAGGAAGTGAGCCTCTCATGACCGAGCAGCATGACGACATCGACGAGCGCGAGGACTTCTCCGACACGCCCATCATCCCCGGACCGGACAACCCCGACCCCGACGGGCTGTACATCGACGCGGTGCAGGGCCGCAACAAGCGCCTGCGCCAGCTCATCCAGTTCACGCACTCGTCCACCAAGGCCGCGGCCATCATGCTCGTGGCCGCCATCATCGCGCTCATCGTGGCCAACACGCCGGCCCACGGGCCCTTCCTCGAGTTCTGGCACACCGAGGTCTCCATCGGCATCGGCGCCTTTCACGGCGAGATGTCGTTCGCGCACATCATCAATGACATCTTCATGGCCGTGTTCTTCCTGCTCGTGGGACTCGAGATCAAGTACGAGATGACGGCTGGCGAGCTCACCAACATTCGCCAGGCCATCCTGCCCATACTCGGCGCCCTGGGCGGCGTGCTTGCGCCCATCGGCATCTACCTCATCTTCAACGCCTCCCATCCCGATGCGTTCATGGGCTGGGGCGTCCCCACGGCCACCGACATCGCCTTTGCCCTGGGCATCCTGTCACTGTTGGGCAGCCGCGTGCCCAACGGCGTGCGCGTCTTTCTCTCGACGCTGGCCGTGGCCGACGACATCATCGCCATCCTCGTCATCGCTATCTTCTACGGCGAGAGTCCCGATTTGCTCTGGCTTGGGCTCTCGGCCGTCGTCTTCGTCGCGCTCATCGTCATGAACCGCATGCATGTCTACTCGCTCGTGCCCTACGTCCTCGTGGGCTGCGTGCTGTGGTTCTGCGTGTTCTCCTCCGGAATCCACTCGACCATCGCCGGCGTGCTGCTCGCCTTCGCCATCCCTTCCGGCTCGCGCGTGAACCTCGACAACTTCTTCAGCTGGTCGAAGAAGCGCCTGTCCATGGCAAACAGCTTTTACGAGGGCGACGAGACGCCGCTCGTGGCGCAAAAGAACTACATCACCACGGTCACGAGCCTGAGCAAGGTCTCGAAACAGGCGGTGCCGCCGGCCACGCGCCTCGAGCACAAGCTGTACCTGTGGGTGTACTTCCTCATCCTGCCGCTGTTCGCGCTCACCAACGCCGACGTCGCGTTGACGGGGCTGGACATGTCGACGATTGCCTCGTCGCCTGTGGTGCTCGGCGTGTTCTGCGGCCTCGTCCTGGGCAAGCCCATCGGCATCATGCTGTTCAGCTTCATCACAGTGAAGACGAAGATCGCGTCGCTGCCCGAGTTCGTGACCTGGCGTCACATGTTCGGCGCCGCGGTGCTCGGCGGCGTCGGCTTCACCATGGCCATCTTCGTGGCCAACCTCGCCTACGCGGACGCGGCGCTTATCACCGAGGCCAAGCTCTCGATTCTCGCGGCTTCCACCGTCGCCGGTGTCGTGGGCTTCGTGCTGCTGTTCATGCAGGCCAAGGCCGACCAGCGCCGTGGCATCAGCTACGTGACCATCGTGCCCGAGGACGGCAACGTGACCCATGCGGATGCCGAGCTCGCCCATGACTCCGAGGAACTCGTTGACGAGCTGGGCGACGAGGAGCTTGCCAAGCGCGTGCGCGAGGCCAGCGAGCATGCCGACGCACCTGCCGCCCTCAAGGTCGAGGTCAAGGGGGAGTAGGGGGTCGTTCCTGAATTCCTCAGACGCTGTCTGAGGAATTGAGCGGAGAGGCGACACGTGTGGTCGAGTCTCGCGCCGCGTTCTTTTCGTCGCGCTTACATCCATGCAACGGCAGAATGTCAAGACTGGTAATCCCCAGTGGAGGGCACTATAGTACGTAGTGCTTCATCCTCTGACCCGGCTTATTGCGATGGACCGATGGCAATTCTATGGGATCCCGAGATCTTGGGTCGGAAAGGTATCCCTCGTTACGACGGTGGGGAAGCTGGAACGCCCCGTGTGGGAGCCCACCTTACAGGGTGGGTTCATCCTACCGGCAGGGGATGGGGTGACAAAGGGCTGCTTCGTGCGGCCCTTTTTGCATGCTGTGATACACTTTCTACTCTGTAAAGAATAACAACGGAAAATGAGACAAATACCCTGTGTATTTGTCTCATCGAGGAGGAACCATGAAGGAATCACCGTCTGTGGACCAGTGGCTTGCCGAGGCCAAAGCCGACGAGAGCGCCCCGCGCTGCGGGATGTACCTCGCGCACAACGGCACCGTGCGCGAACTGCCCAAGAAGCTCGTGCGCGAAGGCGTCGACGATGGCACGAAGGTCACGGGGATGAACTTCTCCTACGATGCCGACGCCGTGGACGCGGCCGTCGAAGAGGCCCTTACCTGGCCGGGCATCGAGTACGTGCGCGTGTGGCTTAACGAGGGCACGCTTGCAGTGGGCGATGACATCATGTACGTGCTCATCGGCGGCGACATCCGTCCCAACGTGATCGATGCGCTGCAGAAGCTCGTGGGCAGGATCAAGAACGAGATGGTGCGGGAAGTCGAGATCGCGTCATAGGGCGCGCTGGCCCCTCGTGTGCAGGCAACGCATTGGTTTTGGGGCAATGTTTTTCTTGTGACGCGAATATAATTATTCTAGAATGTGGATAACGTGATTGGCACGTGGTTTTAGCGCTTGTCCGGGCTTGGCCGTCCGGCTTGCGTGTATTGGAGCCCCGCAAGGGGCCAAGCGAAAGGCGTTTCAGATGGCTGAAGGTACGGTTAAGTGGTTCAACCCCGACAAGGGCTACGGCTTCATCTCTCGCGAGGATGGCGACGATCTGTTCGTGCATTTCTCCGAGATCCAGATGGATGGCTTCAAGACCCTCGACGAGGGCGACAAGGTCAACTTCGAGGTGACGACGGGCCAGAACGGCAAGCTGCAGGCAAGCAACGTCACCAAGGCCTAGTCGGTAATCACATACTGACGCCCAAAAGGGCCCCGCTGCGAAGCGGGGCCCTTTTCGTTTGGGATTATCGGGTCCAGCCGGGAACCTCGGCACCCTCGGCGGCGAGGCGCAGGCGCGCGATCGTGCGCAGCCGCTTCTTCTCGGCACGGCGCGCCTTGGCAGCGGCGCGCTGCTGTTCGGCTTCGGCGATGGAGAAGCGGCAACCGCAGTAGTTCTGGCGGTACATGCCCTTCTTGCGGCTCAGGCGTGTTGCCTCCCCGTAGCACGCGCGATAGTCGCGCGCGTCGGCCTTCAGGCCATGGCGGGCGGCCGCCGCCTCGAGCTCTTCGAAGATGACGTCCGTGAGCTGGTAGGGGCTGATGGTGAGCGTCGTCGATATCGTGTCGAAGCCGCGCTTCTTGGCCTCGCGGGCCGTCTCCTCGAAGCGCAGCCGATAGCAGGCGCGACAGCGACTCTCGCGGTCGGTGCCGTGCACGGCGACCTCGCGCTCCCAGGCCTGCGGGTCGTAATCGCCCTCGATGAGCTCGATGTTTGCAGGACCGCTCACGTGCTCGGCAAGCGTGGCGAGGCGATGGGCGTACTCCTCGGGCGGAAAGATGTTCGAGTTGGCGTAGTGGATCGCGAAGTCGACGTCCTCTTCGGCGAGGATGCGCGTCGGCTCGAGCGAACAGGGCCCGCAGCAGGCATGCAGGAGCGTGCGCGCATCGCTAGACATTGACGATGTCCTTCAGCATGGACTTTGCCTGGGATTCCGTGAGCTCGCCCGCCTGGTACATGGCGGCGATGTCCTGGATCTCGTCCTTGTTGCCGATGTTCTTCGCGACGAAGCCGCTCACGGCCGCCGGGTCGTCGGTGTCGACGCCGAGCTGGTCGGCGATGTCGATGACGGTTGCCGCCTGGCTCGTCGAGAGCCCGAAGTCTTGGGTGAGCATGCCGACGGTGCTCGTCGAGGCGGCCGGGGTGCTTACCCCCGCGACATGGGCGAGGCTCGAGATGCCCCGCTGGAGCTTGTCGATGGGCCCGGTGTTGCCGCTGATGGCCGCATAGGCGAAGAACGCGGTGAACGCGATGCATATGACCGATATGACGACGAATATCCCCTTGAGGACCTTTCCGAGGACTTTCACGAAATGGCTCCAAACTTCGCACAGGACACGTCGTCCCGTTTTGCCTTGCAGGTGAATGCTAGTATATTTTGCACGCAAATGAGGAGCATTGATGAAGACCGAAGACTTTGATTACGAATTGCCCGAAAAGTTCATAGCACAGCAGCCCGCGGTCCCCCGTGATTCCTGCAAGCTCATGGTCGTGCACGGAGATGGCACCCGTGAGCATCGCGTCTTTCGCGATATCGGCGAGTACCTGCGTTCGGGCGACCTGCTCGTCGTGAACGAGACGCGCGTGCTGCCGGCACGCCTGCTGGGCCACAAGAAGGGCACCGGAGGTGCGGTGGAGGCGCTGTTGCTCGACAAGGTTGCCGAGGCGCCCGACACGGATGCCGAGCAGACCTGGAATTGCCTGGTGAAGCCGGGAAAGCGCCTGAAGACGTGCGCGCGCATGGAATTCGAGCACGAGGGCACGGTCGTGCTCGAGGGCGAGGTCATGGGAATCGACGAGAGCAACGGGTCGCGCACGGTGCGCTTCACGACGCCGGGCGCGATGAGCGTGGATGCGGCCATTCACCTGGTGGGCCACACGCCGCTGCCGCCCTACATCAAGGACTACGCCGGTGACGACGAGTTCTACCAGACCGTCTATTCGCGCGAGGAGCGTAGCGCGGCGGCGCCCACCGCCGGCCTGCATTTCACAGTCGGGCTCCTGGACGAGCTCAAGGCTGCCGGCATCGAGATGGCGAGCGTGCATCTGGAAGTGGGACTCGACACCTTCAGGACCGTCTCGGAAGACGATCCGCACGACCACGAGATGCATACCGAGCTCTACAGCGTGCCGCCCAAGACGGTGCGGGCGATACGGGAGGCCAAGGCCCGCGGGGGTCGCGTCATCGCCGTGGGTACCACCTCGGTGCGCTCGCTGGAAAGCGCGGCCGCCGATGGCACGCTCAGGCCGTGCGACCGGGCGGCGACGAGCCTCTATATCCTGCCCGGCTACGAGTTCAAGGTGGTCGACGCCATCATCACCAACTTCCACGTGCCCCGCAGCACGCTCATGATGCTCGTGAGTGCGTTCGCGGGTCATGACGCGATCATGGACGCCTACGAATGCGCCAAGCAGGAGGGGTATCGCTTCTTCAGCTTCGGTGATGCGATGCTGTTATTGTGAGGGGGCGTTGGGCAGGTCGTCTCACCTCGATGGTCGCTCCCCGTCGGACCACTTCGTGGTCCTTGCGACTCGCTCCCTTAACCTCGGTTCGACGACCTGTCCAACGCCAGGTTATTGCTTGGTGACGCGTTCCCTTAACTTCGGCTCGACGTGTCGCCTGCGCGATATAATACGCACTCTTGTATCTGACGAGCGATGGAGAGATCGTGTTCGAATATGACCTGATAACCACCGACCCCGGCTGCGCCGCACGTCGCGGTTGCCTGCACACGCCCCATGGCGACGTGCAGACCCCCATCTTCATGCCCGTGGGCACCCAGGCCACCGTCAAGGGCATCACCAACGCCCAGCTCGAGGACTTGCACGCGCAGATCATCCTCGCCAACACCTATCACCTGTACCTGCGTCCCGGCGTCGACGTCATCCGCGAAGCCGGCGGCATACACGGCTTCATGCACTGGGACCATCCCGTGCTCACCGACAGCGGCGGCTTCCAGATCTTCTCGTTGGCCGACACGCTCGAGCTCGATGCCGATGGCGTGAACTTCCGCTCCATCGTCGACGGCTCCAAGCACCGCTGGACGCCGGAAGACAACATGCGCGTCCAAGAGGCCATTGGCGCCGACATCATCATGCAGCTCGACCAATGTACGCATTACCCGGCCACCAAGGAGGAGGTCGCGGCCGCCGTCGAGCGGTCCGCCAACTGGGCCGCCCGCTGCAAGGCGGCGCATACCCGTGAGGACCAGGCGCTCTTCGGCATCGTGCAGGGCGGCGTCTTCGAGGACCTGCGCCTCGAGAGCGCTCAGCGCGTAAGCGAGCTCGACCTGCCGGGCTACGGCATCGGCGGCTACTCGGTGGGCGAGGACCACGAGCTCATGCTCGCGCAACTCGGGGCCGTGACGGCCGCATTGCCGGCCCACAAGCCGCGCTATCTTATGGGCGTGGGCAATCCGACGACCCTCGTGCGGGCGGTGGCCCTCGGCGTCGACATGTTCGATTGCGTGCTGCCCACGCGCACCGCGCGCATGGGAACGGCGTTTTCGAGCGCGGGTCGCATGAACATGCGCAACGCCAAGTACGCGCGGGACTTCGGGCCGCTCGACGCGAACTGCGATTGCCCGGTGTGCCGCGAGCATACGCGCGCCTACATCCGGCACCTCGTCAAGATGGACGAGATGCTCGGCGGCATCCTGCTCACCATTCACAACCTGCACTTCCTCCTCGACCTCATGAGGCGTGCACGTGAGGCCATCGAGGCCGGCGAGTACGTGGCGTTCGAGCGCGCGTGGATGGAGTCGGAAGCGGCAAACGACTACTGATAATCTCCACGGCTGCGTTTTCCTGTTGTAAGATGCGGTCTCTATACTGTAGGCACTGTTGTAACTTGGGGCGCATCGCGCCCGGTCGTACGATGAAGGGAGCCTTTTATGGCGACGTCATACGGGGCTTTGGTTGCAAAGCGCGTCGCGGGCGTGTTTCTGGCGCTCGCATTGGCAGTCTCGTTCATGCCGCTGACGGCATTCGCCCAGCCGGCGCAGGACGCGGAAGAGGTCGTGGCGCAGGAAGCCGCGCAGGAGGTATCGGATGCCGATGCGGGATTGAGCGCGCAGGCAGTCAACATCGCGCAGGGCACGACCGGCAACTGCCACTGGAGAATCGAGTCATCGGGACGTCTCGTCATCGAGCCGATGAGCAACACGAACGGCGAGCTCGGCGACATCCACTACGACTTTCGCAATAGCGTCGTGACGGGATCGAATCCCTCGAACGCGCCGTGGTATCCCCGTCGTGACGCCATCACGTCCGTCTACGTCGCTCCCGGCGTCAAGGGCAGCCAGACCATGACCGGCCTGTTCTTCGACTGCAAGAACCTCAGGGACGTCAACATTGCCAACCTCGACACCTCGAAGGTGCGCTACGTGGGTGGCATGTTCGACGGCTGCACCTCGCTGACCTCGTTCACCATGCCCAACTTCAACTTCAACAACGTCACCGACATGAAGCAGATGTTCTATGGCTGCACTTCGCTCAGGTCGCTCGACATGCGCTACATCGACACCTCGAAGGTCGTCATCATGGACCGCATGTTCTCCGGCTGTTCGGCGCTGACCTCGCTCAACCTGGGTGGCTTCAAGACGACGTCGGCCAAGAACATGTTCGAGATGTTCCGCGGCTGCTCGTCGCTGACCTCCATTGACGTGTCGAGTTTCGACACGTCCAAGGTCACGGACATGTGGAACATGTTCCGCGATTGCGCGTCGGTCACCGAGCTCGACCTCTCCGGATTCAAGAGCGACAGCCTCGGGAACATGCGCGACATGTTCTACGGCTGCTCGAAGGTCAGGTCCATCGACATATCGGGCTTCCGCGTCTCGACCGGTTGCGATAGGGGTTCCTCGCTGTTCTACGGCTGCCCCGCCCTCGAGCGCGTGAGCGTGGGCGATGGCTGGACCTTCAAGGGCGACAGGGGACTGGGCACCTCGCTGCCCACCGCCACCTGGCTGTCCGGTGCGACCAACAAGACGTTCACCGCCCGCCAGATTGCCGACGAGCGCAACAACATGGCCGACGTCTACGCGAAGTACCGCCCCACGACGCCGGGACCCACCATCACCTATGGTGACGGCCAGAACTGGGCCCATGGCTCCATGGGTGGCGCGGCGTTTCGCTCGACGGGCAAGCTCGCCGACCTCTCCTGCGTGCGCGTGGACGGCAAGATCATCGGCCGCGGCAACTACGACCAGCGCGATGACGAGGGTTCGACGCTCGTCACGCTCAAGCCCTCGTACCTGGAGACGATTGGCAACGGCACGCACACCATCGACCTCGTGTTTGCCACGGGAACGGCCAGCGCCAGCTTCTCCGTGAGCGGCAACACGTCGGGTACCGTGCTCGACCCCGTCACCATGTTCCGCCTCTACAACCCCAACTCGGGCGAGCATTTCTACACCTCGAGCACCGTCGAGCGCGACAACTGCGTGAGCGTGGGCTGGAACGATGAGGGCGTGGGCTGGGTGGCGCCGGCGGCTGGTGACGAGGTGTACCGCCTTTACAACCAGTACGGCGGCGAGCATCACTACACCACGAGCGCGGTCGAGCGCGACCACCTCATCAGCGTGGGATGGACCGACGAGGGCGTCGGCTGGTACTCGGGCGGTTCGGTGCGCCTGGATCGCCAGTACAATCCCAATGCCTACGCGAACAACCACAACTACACGAGCAGCGCCGAGGAGAAGGCGAACCTTCTGAGCCTGGGTTGGCAGGACGAGGGTACCGCCTGGTACGGCGTGAAATAAGGGCTACATCGGGAGCTTGAGCTTGTCGTAGCGCTTGAGGATGCCGGCGAGCAGCGCGGCCGCGAACGCGATGGCCGCCATGATGCAGAACACTGGCATGAGCCCCAGCGCGTCGCCCGCCATTCCCAGAAACGGCTCGACCACGCCACCGATGCATACCGTCACGCCATAGCAGAGGCCCGAGGCCATGCCCAGATGCAGCGGGATGTAGTCCATACCCAACGCGATGGTCGAGGGATGAAAGAGGCTCGAGGACATCGACAGGAACATGGCGATGGCAATGGCGAGCACGACGTTGCCGCTCAGGCCATAGGCGACGAGGCCGATGCCCAACGCGACGCAGCAGACGATGGCGAGGCGTATGGCGCCGAACCTTTCGGCCAGCTTGCCCGAGACGGCGGTGGCGACGGCGCCGAAAATCGCGAACGCCGAGAGCACCATCGAGCTTGCCGTATCGCTCTGGCCGAGGTTGGCCACCATGAAGAGCGGCACGAAGGCGAGCAGCCCGTAGCTTACGATGGATTTGAGCGAGAGCACGCCCATGACGATGGCGAAAAGCCCCCAGTGCTCCTTGTCCTCCCGTGCGGCGACGGGATTGTCGCGCGAAGTGCCAAGCGCCCTGAAGCGGCCGTTGAAGGCGAGGAGCACGACGGCGCAGGGAAGCGCGGGGACGAGGAAGACCCAGGTACCGGAAAGCCCGAAGCCGCCGACGAAGGCCGCGCAGAGCAGCGGGCCCACGAAGAAGCCGATGTTGCCGCCGACGGCGAAGATCGACATGCCCGTGCCCTTGTGCTCGCCGGCCGCGAGGTTAGCGAGACGACCGCCTTCGGGGTGGACCAGCGCGATGCCGATGCCGCTCACCATCGCCGAGAGGAGCACGAGCCAGTA
>CATLBX010000057.1 GCA_949879855.1 uncultured Coriobacteriia bacterium | reverse complement strand
CACCAACCTCACCCAGACGAGCGGCTGCACCGTCGAGGAAATCGCAAGCGGCTGCATCTGCTACCAGATGGACAACACCATCGACAAGATCCGCCGCCTGCGCGATCGCGACGGCGCCATCTTCGTGATGAGCGACATCCCCGGCCTGGGCGTCGGCGCGCTCGATCACGTCTACCATCGTCTGGTCGACGACTGCGCCGATTGGATTACGCTCTCGCCGTTCACGGTGCTCGTCGATCCCGAGCGCATCAAGCTGCTCCTTCCCGACGGCGACGACATCAACCTGCCCGAGGAGATCAAGTACCTCATGCAATTGCAGCTCGAGGAGGCCGACCTCATCGTGCTCAACAAGATTGACGTGATGACGTCCGAGGAAATCGAGCGTGACGTCGCCTTCCTCAGGGAAGCGTGCCCGGACATTCCGGTCATGACGATTTCTGCCCTGCGCGGCGACGGCATTCCCGAGCTCGCGGAGTATCTCGAGACGCACGAGAGCCTGCTCAAGAACTTCTCGGTGCGTGACAACGAGAAGTTCCAGGAGGCCGAGAAGACCCTCACCTGGTACAACCGTCGCCTCTTCTTCAAGCAACTCGATGACGAGAAGATCGACTGCAATGCCGTGATCGACGATCTCATCGAGGAGATTCGCATGGGTCTCATCGAGAGGAAGCGCAACGTTCCGCACCTCAAGACCTTCGCGACGGCGGGCGCGGGCGACTTCAACAAGTGCTCGCTGCTGGGCATCGATTACGACATCGAGCACACCCAGTCCTTCCTGCGCGCGCACAAGAAGATGTCGATGATCATCAACGCACGTGCGGTGTGCGAGTCGCGTCCCTTCGCGCGCATCGTCGACGACGCCGTGGACTTCGTCTGCGACAAGTACAACCTGGACGCCCAGGTGTTCTTCACCGAATGCTTCAACATGGGCGACGAGGGAAGGTAGCCATGGCCGAGGCCGATATCCGCGCGATGGTGCGCGAGTATTACGGAGAGACGCTCGAGGATAGCGAGGATCTGCGCACCAATGCGTGCACCTGCGCGACGACGGCGCCGCCCAAGTACGTGCTCGACATTTTCCCGCTGCTCGACCCGGACATCATCTCGCACTTCTATGGCTGCGGAAGCCCGCTGCCGCCGGCGCTCGAGGGCGCCACGGTGCTCGACCTGGGCTGCGGCACGGGTCGCGACGTCTACATCGCCGCCAAGCTCGTGGGGCCGCAGGGCCACGTCATCGGTGTGGACATGACGCCGAGCCAGCTCGAGTTCGCCCGTGCCCACGAGGCCGGGCAAATCGAACGCCTAGGCCTGCCCGAGAGCAACGTCGAGTTCATCGAGAGCTACATCGAGGACATGTCCGCGATTCCAAGCGACAGCGTCGACGTGGTCATCTCGAACTGCGTCATCAACCTCTCGCCCTTCAAGGAAGAGCTCTTCCAGGAGATATTCCGCGTGCTCAAGCCCGGCGGCGAGCTCTACTTCTCGGATATCTTCTCGGACCGCCGCGTGCCGGAAGGCTTCTACGACGATCCCATCCTGCGCGGCGAGTGCCTGTCGGGCGCCATGTACGTCGAGGACTTCCGCCGCATGCTCACGCGTTGCGGCACGCAGGTCTGTTACGACGTCGCCCACGAGCCGCTCGAGGTGGGCGACTTCCAGATTGCCACCAAGCTCGGTTCCATCGGCTTTGCCTCGCGTACCATGCGCGCCATCAAGTGCGACAAGTTCGAGGACCGCGAGGAGGACTACCAGCAGACGGCGACCTACCTGGGTACCATGTCCGAGAACAAGCGCTACTTCGATCTTGATAGCGAGGTGCGCTTCATCAAGGACCGTCCCGTGGCCATCAGTGGCAACATGGCGACCTTCCTCGAGAACAGCCGCTATGCGCCGCACTTCAAGATCACCCCGCGTCGCGAGCACGTCGGCCCCTTCGATTTCGAGGCCGCCAACGCCGCGCTACAGGTCACGCGTGGCAAGCGCGCGGTCGACCTTCAGTGGATCGAGGACTCCTGCGCCAAGCTCGACATCGACCCCTTCGAGAAGCGCATTCACGACAAGGCGCTGCTCGAGACGACGACACTGGCGACGATGCAGGTCAACGTCACCTATCGCTGCAATCTCGCCTGCAACCACTGCTACTTGAACTGCTCGCCCAAATGCGGGGAATGCATGTCGCGCGAGACGATGGAAGCCGTGCTCGCGGCTTTTGCGACCGGCGGCTTTCGCGTCATGGACATCACGGGCGGCTCTCCCGAGATGAATCCCGATCTCGCGTGGTTCATCGAGGAGGCGACCAAGATCGCCGATCAGGTCATCGTGCGCTCCAACCTCTGCATTCTCGACGACCCACAGTACGCGCACTTCAAGGATGTCTACGTCGCGAACAAGGTGAAGCTTGTCACGAGCGTGCCGTACTTCGATGCCGCGGGCGTGGACGAGCAGCGCGGTGCGGGCAGCTTCGCGAGCATCATGAAGGTGCTGAGCGACATGAACGCGCTGGGCTACGGCGTGGACCCCGAGCTGCAGATTGACATCGCCTATAACGTGGACGGCCCCTTCCTGCCACCCGACCAGGCCGACCTCGAGGACTTCTACCGCTACGAGCTCGAGCAGGCCGAGGGCGTGAAGTTCAACGGCCTGTACGCGATGAATAACTGGAACCTGGGACGCTTTGCCGGCAAGCTGCTGGCGGCGCGCACCTACGACGAGTACAACAAGCTACTCGCCGATAACTACAACGGTGCGGTCGTGGCGCACATCATGTGCCGCAGTCAGCTCAACGTCGACTACGACGGCGGTCTCTACGACTGCGAGGTCAATCACGTCCTGGGCCTGCCCATCGACGAGGCGGCGAACATTCGCGACATCGTCGACGTGCCGCTACCGGCCCGCCGCATCAAGACGAGTCCCATCTGCTATTCGTGCGCCGCGGGTTGCGGATCGAGCTGCGGAGGCAGCCTCCTCGAGAAGTACGCGAATCTATAGGTACCGGCAAATAATGAGGCAAATTTGACAGACACATCTGTCTCATTTTGGAAAGGACGAGCCCATGCTCTTTGCCAACATTGACATCCTCGACGAGAATCTCGAGCACAAGCGCAAGATGTTCGTGGGTACCGAGGGAAGCCATATCACTTACGTGGGCACTGAGGAGCCTGCCGATGCCGCGCGCTTTGGCGAGCGCTACGATGGCACGGGCAAGCTGCTCATGAGTGCCTTCTACAACACACACGCGCACACGCCCATGACGCTGCTGCGTGGCTACGCGGAAAACCAGCCCCTGCAGCAGTGGCTCAACGACACGGTCTGGCCCTTCGAGGGCAAGATGGACGTGGAGAAGGGGCACCACTATTGGGGCTGCATGCTCAGCCAGGCCGAGATGCTGCGCTACGGCGTGGTGGGCTACACCGACATGTACTTCGCGACTATCGACCGCTGCAAGGCGACGCTCGAGGCGGGCATGAAGGCCAACCACTGCGATGGCGGCACGATGTGCTTTGTCGAGACCGACTACGACACGCTGCCCGTGGCCGAGGTGAACAGGCAGCTCTTCGCCGAGTATCAGAACGCCGGCGACGGCCGTGTGAAGATCGACATGTGCGTGCATGGCGAATACACGACGCCCCAGGGCATGATCGAGCGTTGTGTGGCCGAGGCCAAGGCGCACGACACGGGCCTGCACATCCACATGTCCGAGACGAAGGCCGAGCACGACGAGTGCAAGGCGCGCCACGATGGCATGACGCCGGCTGCGTGGTTCGACCATCTGGGCGCCTTCGACGTGCCCATTACGGCAGCCCATTGCGTATGGGTCGAGCCTTCCGACATCAAGCTACTGGCGGCCAAGGGAGTGAACGTGAGCCTGAACCCCGCAAGCAACATGAAGCTCGCCAGCGGCTTTGCGCCCGTGCAGGCCATGCTCGACGCCGGCGTGCACTGCTCGCTCGGCACGGACGGCATGGCGTCGAACAACACGCATAACATCTTGCAGAGTGCCTATCTGTTGGCCTGCGCCCAGAAGGGTAACGAACTTGACCCGGCCATCATCACGCCCAAGCAGATCCTGCAGATGCTCACGGTCAATGGCGCTCGCGCGCAGCGTCGTGACAATTGCGGCGTGCTTGCCGAGGGTAAGCGTGCCGATCTCATCGTCATGGACATGGACACGCCGTGGATGACGCCGGTGCACGACATCGCGACCAATCTCGTCTACAGCGCCAACGGCGCCGACGTGGTGCTCACGATGTGCGACGGCCAGGTGCTCTACGAGGACGGCGAGTACAAGACCATCGATGTCGAGAAGGCCAAGGCCGAAGTGAAGCGCTCGGTGGGCGAGGTGCTTGCGGCGCTTTAGACGGCATTCACTTTCCGCCAATGACGCAGCAAACCTGACGCTCAAAAGGCGCCCCGGTTTACCGGGGCGCCTCGCTTTCATGATGTGAGAGAACCTGCGGCTCCCTTAGCCAATCTCCTTGGCGGCCCAGGTGTCCTCGGTACCCTCGAGCTGCGCCTCGCTGAGCTTGTCGGCCTCGACCTCCTCGATGGGCAGCGGGGCGTCCTTGCCCGGCGTGAACTCGATGCCATGCTTGCGACGGCTCATGTACTCGGCCGTGGCGGTGAACAGCGCGTCAGACGAGGAGTTGAGGGCGGTCTCGCAGGAGTCCTGGATGACGCCGATGATGAGACCGACGGCGACGACTTGCATGGCGATGTCCTGGCCGATGCCGAACAGCGAGCAGGCCAGCGGGATGAGCAGCAGCGAACCGCCGGCAACACCCGAGGCGCCGCAGGCGCCCACGGCGGACAGGATGCTCAGCACGAGCGCGGTGGGGAAGTCCACCTGGATGCCCAGCAGGTGCACGGTGGCCATGGTCATGACCGAGATGGTCACGGCGGCACCGGCCATGTTGATGGTCGCGCCCAGCGGGATGGATACCGAGTAGTTGTCCTTGTTCAGTCCCAGGTTCTGGCACAGCTCCATGTTGACGGGGATGTTGGCCGCCGAGCTGCGCGTGAAGAACGCGGTGATGCCCGAATCCTTGAGGCAACGCAGGACGAGCGGGTAGGGGTTCTTGCGGATGCAGATGAACACGATGATGGGATTGACCACGAAGGCGATGAAGAGCATGCAACCCACCAGCAGCAGGATGATCGCGCCGTAGGACGTGAAGATCTCGAGGCCGCTCGTGGAGACGGCCGTGTAGACGAGGCCGAGGATGCCGAAGGGCGCGAGGTTGATGATCCAGCGCACGACGCGCGTGATCGCCTCGGAGACGTTCTCGAAGACGTTCTTGGTGGACTGCTTCGCGGCACGCAGGGCGATACCCAGGACGATCGCCCATGCCAGGATGCCGATGTAGTTGCCCTTCATGAGGGCATCGACGGGATTGGAGAAGATGTTGGTCACGAGCGTGAGGAGCACGGCCCCGATGCCCTCGGGCGAGGCGGCCACATCCTCGGGCGGGCTGGCAAGCGTGATGTCAACGGGAAACACGAAGCTCGCGAGCACCGCGATGAACGCCGAGAGCACCGTCGAGATGATGTAGAGCAAGACGACGGTCTTCATGGAACCGGCGGTCTTGGCGTTGGCCAGGGCACTCAGGACCAGGAAGAAGACGAGGACGGGGGCGACGGCCTTCAGCGCGCTGACGAACAGGGTGCCCAGCAGGTCGATGACTATGAGCTGGTCCCACGCGAATGCCTGCGAGCAAACGCCCAGCACGGCACCTATGACCAAGCCGATGACGATGCGCCAGATGAGGCCGATCGAATTCCACTTCCTGATGAGCTCCATGATTTCTCCCTACCTTGCCCACACATAGCTGTTTTCGCATGATACCGCAAATTAGCAGGTGCTATCGGGTATTCCTGCACGACAATTGTGCTTGCGGCGTGCATAATGCGTGCCAATCCTCCTTCAAAACGAATACAATGAAGCACAACGCTTCAGGACAATCCTCGGAGGGAGAGCCAATCGCATGAAAGTCGCGTTTTTCCCCGGCTGCATGGTCGACATGTTCTATCCCGAAATCGGCATCGCCGCAGTCAACGTGCTCGAACGTCTGGGTTGCTCGGTCGAGATGCCCGAAGAGCAGGTCTGCTGCGGGCAGGGCCTTCTCAACTCGGGATACGCCAAGGAGACGATACCCGTCGCCAAGAACATCCTCGATGCCTACGACCTCGACCAGTACGAGACGATCGTCTCGCTCACCGGCTCGTGCATGAACGCCATCATCAACGACTATCCCACGGTGCTCGATGACGTGGAGTACCTGCACAAGGTCGAGCGCATCCGCCCGCGCATGTTCGAGTTCACCGACTTCATCGTCAACCAGCTGCACACGACCGACGTGGGCGCGAGCTTCCACCACAAGGTCACCTACCACAAGAGCTGCCACGTCACGCGCTTCCTCGGCATCGAGGAGGCTCCCCTGCAGCTGCTCAAGGCCGTCGAGGGGCTCGAATACATCGAGATGGTGCATGCCGAGCGCTGCTGCGGCTTTGGCGGCACCTTCTCGTTCAAGGAGCCCGAGATTTCGGCGGAGATCGTCAAGGAGAAGTGCGAGACCATCATCGAGACGGGTGCCGACGTCGTGTGTGGCGCCGATGTGCCCTGCCTCATGAACATCAAGGGCGCCCTCGCGCGCCTGCGCACGCAGGGCGCGGTCGACCGTGACATACGCGTCATGCACATCGCCCAGATTCTGGATGCGAGGGAGTAGCCATGGCCATTCTGTACGATACCGAACAGTCCCTGCGAGAGCGCGCCGCCAAGTGCATCGAGGACGACTTCAAGCACCAGGCAATCCAGACGGCCCAGGAGACCTTCTACCAGAAACGCAAGGCGCTGGTCGAGGAGGAGCCGGACTGGCAGGGGTTGCGCACGACGGCTATGGACATTCGCGACCACGTCGCCAAGAACCTTGACTACTATGTGAAGCAGTTTGCCGAGAACGCGAGCAATCATGGCGTGAACGTGCATTTCGCGTCCACGGGTACTCAGGCACTCTGGGAGGCGCTCGACATCTTCGAGAATCATGGCGCCTTCAAGGCCGTCAAGTCAAAGTCCATGATGACCGAGGAGATCGGCCTCAATCACGTGCTCGAGGAGGCGGGGGTCGAGGTCATCGAGACCGACTGCGCCGAGAACATCCTGCAGACAGCCGGTGACATGCCCTCGCACATCGTCGTTCCCGCGTTGCATCACACGCGCGATGACATCGCCGAGCTGTATCGCAAGAAGTGCGGCTATGACGGCGACAACGTCCCCGAGCACATCACGCACTTCCTGCGCGAGATGCTGCGCCCGGAGTTCCTGAGCGCGCAGGTCGGCATACGCGGCTGCAATCTCGCCGTGGCCGAGACCGGTTCGGTGACGCTGGTCACCAACGAGGGCAACGGCCGCATGGTCGACACCTATCCGCCCGTGCAAGTCGTCTTCGTCGGCATCGACCGCATCGTGCCCACGCTCGAGTCCCTCGACATCTTCATGGCGCTGCTGCCCAAGAGCGCTGTGGGCTCCAAGATGACGGCGTACTTCAGCGTGGATACCGGTGCGCGTCGCGATGGCGAGCTGGACGGTCCAGCCGAGGTGCACTACATCATCATGGACAACGGCCGCCACAAGCTGCTCGACACGGAGTTCGAGCCCATGATGCGCTGCGTGCGTTGCGGCGCCTGCCTCAACATCTGCCCCGTGTACCGTCATATCAGCGGTCATGGCTACGGGTCCATCTACCCTGGTCCCATGGGCATCGTGCTCACGCCCGAGCTCGTGGGCTATGGCGACGCCAACGCCAAGGCGATGACCTTCGCCTGCACGCTGTGCGGTGCTTGCAGCGAGCACTGCCCGGTGCGCATACCTATTCACGACCTCGTGCGCGACCATCGCATCGAGATCGTCGACACGGGCAAGAACAACAAGGTCGAGGTTCCCATCTTCAAGGCCATGCAGGCCATGTGGTCGAGCAGCCCGCTGTACATGGCGCTCATGCGTCTCGGACGCCCCGTCATGAACATCCTCACGCGTGGTGGCTCGTCGCTTGACGAGCGCAGCGCTTGGATCCCGGTGCTCGGCAGCTGGACCTCGTCACGCGATTTCGACGTCATCGCGCCCTATCGCTTCCGCACCTGGCTGGCCGAGCACAACGCCGCCCGTGCCGAGGAGTGCAAACGCGAGGATGGCGGTCAGGACCAGAAGGGCGGTGCATGATGGAGCGCGCGACACTCGAGAGCTTCCTTGCTCCCATCTCCAAGCAGCTGGGGCATGATTCGGTCCCGCAGGACGTCGAGCCGTTCGACTACGCGAAGGAGGCGCCCGCACGCCGCACCGACGGGCTGGCGCATGCACGTCTCGTGGACATGTTCGCCGACGAGGCGGAAAAGGTGCGCGTGGGTGTGCATCGCTGCAAGTCGGCGGATGCCGCCCAGGTCATCGCCGACATCATCACGACGGATGGCGAACCGGGATCGGTCGTCTATGCCGATGATCATCGCATCGAGAAGATGCACGTCCCCGCCGCCCTCGAGAAGTGTTCGACGGTCACCGAGGCCACGCGCTGGGATGCGAAGGCCGGGCGCGATGCCATGGTCGACGCGTGCAACGTGGCGCGTTACGGCATCACCTATGCCCAGGGCGGCATTGCCGAGACCGGCACCATCGTGCAGTTGTGCGACGAGAGCTGCGGCCGTTCCATCAGCCTGCTGCCGACCGTGCACATCGCGATCGTCAACGCTGCCGACGTGAAGGCGACCATGGGCGATTGGCTTGCCGAGCTTGATGGGCAAGGCGCTCCCCATGGCGACAAGCTACCCTCGCAGATCTGCTTCATCAGCGGCCCGTCAGCGACGGCCGATATCGAGCTCGTGCGTGTCGAGGGCGTACATGGCCCCATGGCCGTGCACTACGTCGTCATCGAGGGCAGGGGACTGCACAGCCTGGCTTAGCCGAACATCCCCATGCCGCCGGAGAAGTTCAAGTCTCCGTCGAGTCCGGATTCGTCCGGTAGGTCGGCTTCCTCGTCGAGGAAGCCGACTATCTTCTTGACGGCGTATTTGAACGCGCCGCCGGTGAAGCCATGGCCGACCTCGCCGATGAGCTCGAGGTTCGCGTGGGGGTAGATGTTGACGGCGCGCACGGAGTAACCCGAGGCGACGATGTCGTCGCTCATGCCGTGCAAGATGAGCACGGGGCCGGTGTAGTTGCCGATGACCTCGTAGAAGTCGAAGTCGTAGATGGCCTCGATGAACGCACGCCCGACCTCGGCGTTGAAGATGCCGAAGCTCTCGGGGAACTCATCGCGATTGGGCCACGCGCGGCGAATGTCGCCGGGGATGCTGAAGGCGGGGTAGAGTAGGATGAGGCCCTTGACGCGACTGCCGATCTTGCCTGCCGCGACGAGCGCGGCGACGGCCCCGCCCATGGACATACCGAGCAGGAACACGTTGTTGAGGTCGACGTAGGATAGCTTCGCAAGCTCCTCGTAGGCATCTTCCATGTCCTGCTGCTCGGTGAAGATGGTCATCTCGTGCACTGTGCCGCTCGACTTCGAGTTAGTGGCGCCGCAGAAGTCGAGGCAGTAGGCCGCATAGCCGCGTCTCGCGAACTCTCGCGCATAGGCCTCGCATGACTCGTTGTTGCCCCCGAAGCCGTGGGCGCAGATCACGAGCGGCACGCGCTTGCCCTCCGCGGCCTCATCGGGCAGGTAGATGCGCCCGAAGATGCGCTTGTCGCCGTGCTCGAGCGTCAGGTCGCTCGCCTCGTAGTTGCTCATCTACTCCTCCTTCT
>CATLBX010000056.1 GCA_949879855.1 uncultured Coriobacteriia bacterium | reverse complement strand
GGCCCTCCATCGTCGATTCGAAACGTACCGTGTCATACCTGCCCGTTTGTATCATTTGAAGCACAGTGTAAGTCAAGGGGACATCGCAATGGGCGCGCGTTGCGCTTTTGGCAACGGGCGTGCGCATGCTGCACCACGGACCCGCTCTAACCTGCCCTATCATCGACCCATCGTAAGACCGATATGAGGGGGAGGATGAAGATGAGCAACGATCTCGTGGTTTTCATCGTCATGGTCGTGTTCCTGGTGGGAGGCGCGCTGCTGCTGAACTTCCAGATTCGCCGCATGGAGCGCAAGGACAAGCTCGCGCAGGCGACCGAGGAAAGCGCGACGGCATCGGCAGAGAGCGCCAACTGGTAGGCGCGAACGCCAAGGCATTCGAAGGGCGGGCTCCCGTACGCGGGGGCCCGCTTGCGTTTGGGCCAATCGCCACGCTCCCCTCCCCAAGAATCGAATGCTCCCTATTCCCATGACGAATGCCCGCCAACAGGCGTTTTTTACCGCCACGAACATGGAATAATGGTCCCATCACCTCATTGCCACGAGAAAGGGACTGCCATGAAATGCGGCGTCATGCTCATCAACACGGGCGTTCCCGAATGCGACAGCGCCGAGGCGTTGCACACGCAAAATGAGACAAATTAGTCAGACAAGTTTGTCTCAAAAGGGAGAGCCGCCGTGGTGACGACTCTCCCCTTCTTTGATGCCTGGTGCGTTCTCTATAGTGCCTGGTGCGTTCTATTCGCTGAAGCCCGTGAAGGACAACATGAGCCCGCCGCAGGTGTTGTTGTTATCGGACTCGAAGCCGTACTCGCCGAAGGTAAACTCCATGATGTAGGGCACGTCACCGGCGACCTTCGCCACCGCGTCGGCGACCTCGCCGATGCGCGCGTCGATACCGGCACGGCGACCACCGCAGTGCACGAGGTGGAAGGCGACGGGCTCACCGGGCATCATGTCGATGAGCGACTCGAGCGTCTCGGGGACCGAGGAGATGAGCTCGTCGACCGTGGCTTCCATGCGGATGACGCAGGTCTTCTCGGCCAGGTTGTTGCCCACGTTGATGGTGAAGTCATCGTTGCCGTTCATGGGGTGGCGAATGGCGACCAGGTCGCCCAGGCGGTCCTTCACGCCGAGCGGCGAGGTGATCGAGTAGGCCAGCAGGTTGCCGCCGGCGATGTCATCGTCAGAGCAGCCGGTCCACTCCTGGTACTTCTTGGCAGCGGGCACGCCGTCGATCTCGGCGATGGTGCGCAAGCCGTTGACCTTGGTGATGACGCCGAAGTCGTCCGTCTCGTGATAGGCGCCGGTGAACATGTTGGTCATGGCCGGGGCGTCCCAGAAGAAGGCGACCACGCAGCCGTCACCGAAGCTCTCGCCCGTGTCATAGAGCTTCCACTCGCCCGCGATCGCGTTGTCGGCGGCAGAGCCCCCGAAGAACGGCACGCGGCCGATAACCGACGAGATGCCCTTGAGGTAGAGCTCCTCCTCAGCAGGAGACGCGGCCATGTAGAAGAAGTCGGGGACGACGTCCATGTCCGCGGCATCGAGGGCCGCCTCGGCCATGATGAGGCCCGCCTCGAAGGGGTCGTCGAAGCGCGCGCGGTCGGCCGCCGCGACGCCGACGGTCATCTCGGGATCGGACAGCACCATGACGCCGACGAAGGGCTCGTCGCCGCCGACGTAGCCACCACCGGAGATGATGACGCCGGTGAAGGAGGTGTTGCCCAGCACCGGTACGCCGGGGAGCGCTTCCTTGACGCCATCGACCACGGCGCGGACGTTATGCTCGCAACTGCAGTAGACGAGCGCCACCTTGGGGGCGTCAAGGCCCTGCGCCGCACTCGCGCCCGCTTCCTTGCCCGCCTCGAATGCCGACGCGTTCGTGCTGTACCCCGTGTTTGCCTTGAACATCTTGGACCTCCTGATCGAAAACGTCACTAAAACACTTTCGTCCATTTTAATACTCCGCCGAGAAGAAACCCATGGCTTTCTTCGTGTTTCAGAATAAATGCGGAAATGCCAGGATCTAGACCGGGTACTCCCCCGTGAAGCAGGCTTCGCAAAAGGAGGGGTGGCACGCGTCCGAGACCGCCTCGCGCAGGCCCGCGACCGAGAGGAACGCGAGCGAATCGGAGCCGATCCAGGCGTTCATCTCGGCCAGGTCCATGTGGGCCGCGATGAGCTGGTCGCGGGTGGCCGTGTCAATACCGTAGAAGCACGGCCAGAGCACCTGGGGACTCGTGATGCGCAGGTGCACCTCGGCGGCTCCCGCGTCGCGTAGCATCGCCACGAGCTTTCGCGAGGTGCTGCCGCGCACGATGGAATCGTCGATGACGACGAGGCGCTTGCCCGCGATCACGTCGGGCAGCGGGTTGAGCTTGAGGCGTATACCGAGCTGGCGCATCTCGTCGGTGGGCTGGATGAAGGTGCGTCCCACGTAACGGTTCTTCACGATGCCATCGGTGTACTCGATGCCGCTTTCGGCCGCGTAGCCGAGGGCCGCGGGCACGCCGGAGTCGGGTACGCCCAACACGAGGTCGGCATCGACGCCGGCCTCCCGCGCGAGGATGCGCCCGGTGTCACGGCGCGCCCGGTAGACGCTCTGCCCGTCGATGACGCTGTCGGGACGAGCGAAGTACACGTACTCGAAGATGCACGAGGCGCGCCTGGCGGGCTCCACGGCCCGGAAGGACTTCAGTCCCCTCCCGTTGATGCGCACGACCTCGCCCGGCTCGACGTCGCGCACGTAAGTGGCGCCGACGATGTCCAGGCCGCAGGTCTCCGAGGAGACGACCCATCCCGCATCGCCGGGCAGCCGTCCGATGCACAGCGGCCGTATGCCGCGGGGGTCACGAAAGGCGTAGAGCGCGTCGGCGGTGCACAGCACCATGGCGTAGGCACCCTCCATGAGCTCCATGGCATGGCGTATGCCCTCGCGCAGGTGATTGGTGCGCTGGGTGTACATGCCGATGAGCTTGGCGGCGACCTCGGAATCGGTCGAGGAGTAGAGGCGCGCGCCATCGGAGATGAGCCGGGCTCTCAGCTTGTTGGTGTTGGTGAGCGTGCCGTTATGGGCCAAGGCGAGCAGCACGTCGCCCATGGCCGAAAGATGGGGCTGGGCCGCCTCCCAGGTGGCCTTCGATCCACTCGTGGAGTAGCGTACGTGCCCAATGGCGACATCACCGACGAGCGCGTCGAGCGAGGCATCGTCGAACACCTGCGTCACGAGGCCGAGGTCCTTGATGACGTTCACCGTCTCGCCATCCCCCACCGCGATGCCGGCACTCTCCTGACCGCGATGCTGGAGCGCCTGCAGGCCAAAGCCCGTCATGCGGGCGACGTCTTTGCCCGGCGCGTAGATGCCGAAGACCCCGCAGGCCTCCTCCATGGTGTCCGTGCTCAAGGTACCTCCCGGTGTGACATGCCGACACGAGCGATGGGCGCGCCCATCCCGTCGATGACGCACCCATCGCATGACCGCATTGTAGGAGCGAGAGATTTCGGGAATGTTAATGAGAATGCAGATGGCCCAAAACACACGAACGCCCGATGAGGGTGGGGGCTATCATCGGGCGTCCATGCGTGTTTCAGACGATGTGCACTATAAGACATTGTCTAGTTATTGACAAGAGCCATTAGCAAATTACCTGATGCTACATCACAGCGCTGTGACGAATCGCCCGGCCATTTGTCACGGCTGCGTTAAATCATGCAGGAAAAGCGCGAAATTGAACCCATTCTTGCCCGGATTCGTGATAATGGGGAGCCGTATATGCAAGGAAGGGGTTTTCTCGTGGAAGAAGCACTGCTGGGGATCGTCACCACCATCAACTCGTATCTATCTAACTATGTCCTACTGACCCTGCTCATCGCCATGGGTCTCTGGTTCAGCATCCGCACGAAGTTCGTGCAGTTCCGCTGCTTTGGCGAGGGCTGGCGCCGCATATTCGGCGACTTCTCGCTGTCCGGCGGCAAGCAGGGCGGCGGCATGACGTCGTTCCAGGCCCTGGCCACGGCCATTGCCGCGCAGGTGGGCACGGGCAACATCGTCGGTGCCTGCGGTGCCATCCTCGTGGGCGGCCCCGGCGCCATCTTCTGGATGTGGCTCATCGCGCTTTTGGGCATGGCGACTAATTACGCCGAGGCCGTCATGGCACAAAAGACCCGCGTGGTCGACGCCGACGGTTCCGTGCATGGTGGTCCCGCCTACTACATCACCACCGCCTTCAAGGGCAAGGGCGGCAAGGCGTTGGCCGGCTTCTTCGCCGTGGCCGTCATCATCGCGCTGGGCTTCATCGGCCCCATGGTGCAGTCCAACTCCATCGCCGCGACCATGAACACGGCGTTTTCCATCGAGCCGTGGATGATCGGCATCGTCATCGCGATACTGGCCGGCTTCGTCTTCATCGGCAACATCCACCGCCTGGCGTCCATCACCGAGAAGATGGTTCCCGTCATGGCCGTGCTCTACGTGGTCGGTTCGATCATCGTGCTCATCATGAACTGGGAGAACATCCCCGGCGCCTTCGCGCTCATCTTCCAGTGCGCCTTCAGCCCCCAGGCCGGCATCGGCGGTGCGTTCTTCGGCATCGTCGCCGCCATCACCTTCGGCGCCAAGCGCGGCCTGTTCTCCAACGAGGCCGGCATGGGCTCCACACCGCACGCCCACGCGCTCGCCGAGGTACGCGACCCGCACGAGCAGGGCGTCGTCGCCATGATCGGCGTCTTCATCGACACGCTCGTCGTCGTCACCATGACGGCCCTCGTCGTCATCTCCACGCTCTACGTGGGTAACGGCCCGCTGGCCGAGGCCTACGAGAACGCCGGCAAGTACGACACCGTCATCGAGTTCGTCATGGCCGAGGGCGACGCCATCGACGACACGCTCACGCTGCAAGGCGACAAGCTCGTCGACGCCCAGGGCAGCGTCGTGCTCTCCGACGAGGACATGAGCGACCCGGCGGCTCTGGCCGCGGCCATCGGCCTGGACAACGGCAACATGGCGCAGGTCGCGTTCAGTCACTTCTTCACCACCAACGGCGGCAACATCTTCGTCGCCATATGCCTGCTCTTCTTCGCGTTCTCGACGATCCTGTCGTGGAACCTCTTCGCGAAGCTCAACTGGGAATACCTCTTCGGCAAGAAGACGATCATCGTCTTCGCCTGCATCTGCACCTTCTTCGTGTTCCTGGGTGCCGTGCTCAAGATCGACCTGGTGTGGGAGCTGCAGGACATGTTCAACCAGCTCATGGTCCTGCCCAACGCCATCGCGCTGTTCGCGCTGACCGGCTCGATCCTGGCCATCGCCAACGCCAAGCACGACAAGAAGGCCACCGACGTGCATGAGCAGCATGCCGAGGAGAAGGCCTGGGCTCAGGCCGAGCGCGATGCCGAGGCTGCGCTGCGTAGTGAGGAGGACGGCGCCACGCGCGATATCCTCGAGGAGCGCGGCGATTACGTCGGCAACGTCGAAGACGACAAATAGGCATTCGCAAGGTCGGCCCATGGACATCGTTTCGGTAGACAATCGACCCGAATCGCTCGTGGATGAGCTCGTCGCGATATGGCGTGCGTCCGTCGAGGCGACCCATGACTTTCTGACCCCGGACGACATCGAGCGCATCGCGGCGTACGTCCCGTCGGCAATCGCCGCGATCGCCTCGCTCGTCATCGCCCGTGACGATGGCGAAGTCCCCCTGGGCTTTGCCGGCGTGGACGAAGGCAAGCTCGAGATGCTGTTCATCGACCCCGACCACCGTGGCACGGGCGTGGGCAAGGCCCTGCTCGGGTTCGCGGGGGACGAGCTGGACGTCAAAAAGGTCGACGTCAACGAGCAAAACGGGCAGGCCCGCGGGTTCTACGAGCACGAGGGGTTCGTGGTCGTCGGACGCTCGGAAACGGACGAGCAGGGAGAGCCCTTCCCCATCCTGCACATGGAGCTGCCGGAAAGCGACGCATGAGAGCAAGCGGCGACACGCTCGAGAACTACCGGCAGATGCGCGATGACGTCATGGAGGAATTCGATGGCGTCACCGCGCAACTCGACGAGCTCAAGGCCGCCGGCAAGTTCAAGACCGTCACCTACAAGCAACTGTTCGCGCGCAAGCTCATGCTGTCATCGGTGCTGGACATGTACCGGGAGCATGGGCTGCTGTAGGGAAGCGACCGGCCCTACGTATGCATGTGGATGCCGCCGTCGACCATGAACGACTGGCCCGTGAAGTACCCGCCCTCGTCGCTGGCTAGGAACACGATGAGCGGAGCGCAATCCTCCTCGGTGGTGCCCACGCGGCCCAGCGGGCTCTTGGCCTCGAGGTTCTTGAGCGCGGCAGGCTGCGTCTCGCGGAAGAAGTCGGTCGCGATGATCGGCAGGAACACGTTGACGGTGATGCCGTACTTTCCCCATTCGCGCGCGCCGGTGCGGGTGATGGCGCGGATGGCCTCCTTGGCCATGCCGTAGGCGCCGAAACCCTCGTTGCCATCGTAGCCGGCAGCCGATGCCGTGTTGATGATGCGGCCGTGACCGCTTTCCTTGAGATAGGGGAAGCATTCCTTCATGAATAGCAGGCTCGCGAGCGCACCGCTCTTGTAGGCCTCCATGGCGTAGTCGATGTCGATATCCTCGATCTCGCGGTAGGCCATTGAGCCCTGGGCACAGTTGACGAGGATGTCGACGCCGCCGAACCGCTCGACGCAGCGGGCGACGACGTTCTTGATCTGGTCAGGTTCCATGACGTCGCAGGAGACGGGCAGCACCGACGCACCTTGTGCGGCAAGCTCCGCCTCGAGTTCCTCGAGCTTCTCCATCCTGCGGGCGCAGACGCAGACGTTGGCGCCGTTCTCGGCAAGGACCTTGGCCAGGCCACGACCGACGCCCGAACTCGCGCCGGTGACGATTGCCGTTCTCCCGTCGAGCTTTCCCATGATACGAACCTCCCCATCGTTGGTTTTCGGATGAGGATAACTGTAGCATTCCGATGAGACGCGAGAAGGCGCTACTCCCCGACATGCGGTTGCATGGCGGATGGCAGCTCGTCGAACTGCACCTCGCGCCAGCCTATGACACCGCGTATGGGGACGACGTCCAGACGCAGGTACGCGCCATCGCGCAGCTGCCGCTCCGTCCCGAAGCTCAGTTCCTGCATGTCGCCGTCCTCGTTATAACACGTCAGCGTATAGCGCCACGGCATGCCACCGGTGAAGTCGATGACGCCACCGTTAGGCTCCTGGGATTCAACCTTCGTGTTGTCGATTTGCGTGTAATAGGTGCCGCTTGCGGTACCGGGAATGATTCCCCATCGAAACGCGACGATGGCGACCGCTGCGACCAGCACGACAATGGCAACCGCCACAATCCTCTTGTTCATCATGCATCTCCTTGAAAACGACCTATGGCTTATGAGCACATGATCATTCTGGAGACGATGGATAACGGCCGCCATCGAATCGCCTTACGGGCGTCTAACGGTTTTGCAAGGTTGGGGGAATGCGCAGGTCATGCGTCAGGGGCATGAGCCGCTGCGAGAATCCGCTCTAGTACCGGTTGTGCACGACCTCGGCGGCACCGCGCAGGCCGCTCACTTCGAAGCGAGTCCCGTCGTCCAAGACGACGTGTCCATCGAAGATGCCGAACACCTGATGCTGGTCGGTCACGATGAGCTTGAGGTCCGTCATGTCGCAGCGGTCGATTTGCGGCGTGAAGACGAGGTCGAGCCGCCCCTCGTCATCGGTCACGTGCCAGGGGCGCATGAGGTCGAAGCGCTCCCCCATGCGATCTGCCGACGGATTCGCCACGGGAATGCCGAAGTCGACGCGCCCGAGCTTGTGCGCGACACCGTCCACGAACACCATGTTCTCGCTGGCAGCTGACGTGTCGCCGAAACCATAGCCCAGATTCATCGCGAAGCGACGTCCCTGCTGCATGCCCTGGGCGATGCCCCAGAACCAAATGTTGTCGTAGGTCCACACGCCGCGACCCCAGTCCAGAAGCCCGAACGACGTGCCCTCGTGAAAGTCATGACGCAGGCCACCGAGCGTGAATCCGCCAATGGCGTCCATGCCGACGATCTTCTGGTTGTAGTAGAACGCGCGCGAATCATCGGCCCAGGGCGTGGCGATGACCATGGAGTCACGCGGCTCGTTGGAGAGCACGACCTCGACCTGCATGGGTTGGCCATCCGCGAAGTCCTCGAAGGTCGCGCTCAGAAGGCGCATGCCACCGGCGACCTCAAAGCTGATCTGCGCCTTCTTGTCGGCGAACTGCGTGACGCCGAATGAGGATTTCTCCGGCAGGCGCAGACGCCCCATGGGAAAGGCACCCATGGTGCTCTTCGTGATGAACGTACCGCGCGTAAAGTCCATGAGCGAAACCGAAGCGAGCGAAAGGTAGCCCAAGTCGCTCACCGTGAACGCGACCGCGAACTCGTCATCACCTACCAGATAGTAGTCCCACTCCTTGATGCGCCAGGAGGGAGCCGCGATTGCCGCGCGCTCGTAGGCGAGAACCGGCTGCGTCGCATAACCTGCGCATGCGAGCTCGCCGAGCTCGTTCAGGAGCGGTCCGGGTTGCAGATGCGCTTGGGAATTTGCGGCGGTTTCAGCGCCGTGCGTGTTCGAGGCCATGCGAGCTCCTTTCGAGAAGGTGGTATCGCTAGACGAATTATATGCGATTCAGAATATATCTCATTCCATCAGGCACATTCAGGCGATGAATACAGATGAAATGCACACTTCCCCGCACCCTCATCATTTCATCGAATGGTGCGCCGTTTGCGCGACTGCACGCGGCGGCGGCATATAGAATGGGTGCACAAGACAGAAAGGACCTCGCGTGCGCACCCCCATCGCAGTTCTGACGCTCCTCGTGGGCGCGTTGCTCTTCATAGGAACCTATACCGCGACGCCGTACAATCCCACGGCGTCCGCCCAGGACGTCCCCGCGTCGACCATCGGCAAGGCCGCCGCCAGCGTCGAGGAGGCGCGCGAGCAGCTTCTGGCATCGTACGAGGTCACACCGGGAACCTACGTCGACCGTGGCTTCGTCGTCGACAACGTGCTGCACGCCGGTGATCTGGGCGACATCCATTACAGCCTGCTCGTGCCCGAGGGCTACGACGTGACCCGGCCCGTGGCGTTGTTCGTGACCCTTCCCGCCGAGCCGGGCCTCTATTACCAGGGCGCGGGCGCGAACTTGCGCGTGGAGGAATTCGCGTTCACCGCACAGGCCTATGACGCCAACATGATCATCGCCGCGCCGCAACCCAACGACTGGGAGCAGACCTCGGCCGACCAGATCGTGGAGCTGACCGAGTACCTGCTGGTCGCCTACGACATCGATCCCGAGCGTGTCTACCTGGAGGGATATTCCTACGGCGGCGAGACGCTCTCGCTCGTGATGGACACCACGCCGGGGCTGTTCCGCGCGGCGCTGCACTGCGCCTCGCAATGGGACGGCGGCGTCGAGGCGCTGGCGGAGGCACGGGTACCCCTGCGCATCTCGCTGGGAGACGATGACGAGTTCTACACCGTCGAGGCCGCGCAAAAGGTCGTCGAAGAGCTGCGAGCGCTGTACCGAGCCCAGGGACTGGCGGAAGACGAGATCGACCGCCTCGTGGTGCTCGACGTCAAGGGCGCCTCGTACTTCGCGGACTGGCCATGGGGCGGCGGCCAGCACGGCAGCGGCAGCCCCCTCATGGCGCGCGACCCCGAGATCCTGGGCTGGCTCTTCGCACAGTAGGCGGACGCCCCTCGTCGGAAGGACGCGCATGGCGCTGTTCGAGCATTACCTCTACGTCCTGGAATGCGGGGACAAAAGCCTCTACACCG
>CATLBX010000055.1 GCA_949879855.1 uncultured Coriobacteriia bacterium | reverse complement strand
ATGGCCAGGCGCGCCGTATCTTCGAGGTCTGCCACCTTGAGGCATTCGTCGACCGAGTGGAACTTGGTCATGCCGGTGGAGACCACGAGCGGGTCGACCCCGAGCTTCACGTATTGGTTGGCATCGGTGCCGCCCGTGGACATGAAGGTGCGCGGCGTGAAGCCCGCATCTTGCGCGGCACGGCAAAACATCCGGACGATGGGCGCATCTTCGGCAATCTTGAAGCCAGGGTACTCGAGCTCCCAGGCGATATCGACCTGCGCGCCGAGCTGGGATGCGGCGCTGTGCATGGCTTCGTCCATGCCCGCACGCACTCGCTCGACATCCGCACCGTCAACCGCCCGGCACTCGCCGGTCATCTCGCAGCTCGGCGCCACGACGTTGTTGGCGCTGCCACCGGCTATGATGCCGATGTTGGACGCGCAATAGGCACCCACGGCACCGAGCAGGCCGGCACGGCGCATGGTGTCGACGGCGAGGCTCGCCGCCTCGATGGCGCTGATGCCCTGTTCGGGGGCAACGCCCGCATGGCTTGCCTTGCCGGCGAACCGCGCCTTGAAGGTGTAGTGATACGGCGCCGCAAGACACGCGCCGCCCACGTCGCCGGCATCGTCGAAGACGAAGCAGGGCTCGCCTGGCTCGAAGGTGGCCGCGGCGAAGTTCGCGGCACCGCGACAGCCGGTCTCCTCCTGCACGCTGAAGATGACCTTGACGGTGGGATACGCACCGCCCTCCTCGACGAGCGTGCGGATGGCCTCGATGATGGAGGCGACACCCACCTTGTCGTCGCCGCCCAGGACCGTCGTGCCATCGCTGTAGATCACGCCATCGACGATGCGCGGCTCGACGCCCTCGCAGGGCTGCACGCAATCGAGATGGGCCGTGAGGATGATGGAGCCGGGAGCCGTGCCCGCAAGCTCGGCGTAGAGGTTACCGGTGTCGGAGCCGATTCTTTCGCCCGCATCATCGACCGTCACCGTGCAGCCGCACGCCTCCAGGGCCTCGCGGCAATAGGTGGCGGCCTGCGCTTCGTGCCCCGAGGGACACGGCAGGCGAACGAGGTCGAAAAAGGTGTCGAGCAGTCTCTGTTCGTTCACGGGAGGCTCCTTGCGCGTCGGAGGCGTCTAGCGGGCGTCGGCTTGCGTCATCGCGGCACGCACGAGCCCCACGAAGAGCGGGTGGGGGCGCGTGGGACGCGACTTGAACTCGGGGTGTCCCTGGCTTGCGATGAAGTAGGGATGGTCGAGAAGCTCGATCATCTCGACGAGACGCCCGTCCGGGGACGTGCCGCTTATCACGAGACCGGCCTCGACGAGCTGCGGGCGGAAGTCGTTGTTCACCTCGTAGCGATGCCTGTGGCGCTCGCTGATGAGGGACTCGCCATAGACCCGGGAGGCGAGCGTGCCCGGCTCGACCTTGCACGGGTACGATCCCAGGCGCTGCGTGCCGCCCTTGGCATCGACGTTTGCCTGGTCGGGCATGAGGTCGATGACGGGATATTCGAGTTCGGCGTCGAATTCCGCCGAGGAGGCCTTGGCCATGCCGGCGACGTCGCGCGCGAACTCGCATACGGCTGCCTGCAGGCCCAGGCAGATGCCCAGATACGGCACCTGATGCGTGCGGGCATAGCGCGCCGCGGCGATCTTGCCCTCGAAGGCGCGCACGCCGAAACCACCCGGCACGAGTATGCCGTCCATGGAGCCGAGCGTGCTCTCGGCGGTGGCGTCGCTCAGTTCCTCGCCGTCGACGAGGTGCACGTTGACGTTGCGCTCGAGCGCAACACCCGCATGGTGCAGCGCCTCGATGACGGAAAGGTAGGCATCGGGAAGGTCGGTGTACTTGCCGACGATGGCGATATCGCACTCCCCCTGCGCGGCGTCCTTCTTGGCAAGGTACTCGTCCCAGCCGCTCATGTCGGCGTTGCATTGCTTGAGCCCGAGCCGGTCGAGGACCTCGACGTCGAAGCCCTGGTCGAAGAGCGAGCGCGGGATGTCGTAGATGCTGGGGGCGTCTTCGCACGCGAACACGTGGTCGAACTCGACGTCGCAGAACATCGCGATCTTCTCGCGCAGCTTGGCGCTGATCTCGCGGTCGCTCCTGAGCACGAGGAAGTCCGGCTGGATGCCGAGGGACTGGAGCTCCTTGACCGAATGCTGGGTGGGCTTGGTCTTGAGCTCGTGAGCCGCGGCTATGTAGGGAACGAGGGTCACGTGGACGAAGCACACGTTCTTGGCACCCTGCTCGCCGCGCCACTGGCGCACGGCCTCGATGAAGGGCTGGGACTCGATGTCGCCGACGGTGCCGCCGATCTCGGTGATGACGATGTCTGCCTGGGTACTGTCCGCCAGGCTGCGAATGCGGTCCTTGATGGCGTTGGTGACGTGCGGGATGACCTGCACGGTACCGCCGAGGAAGTCGCCCTTGCGCTCCTTGGCGATGAGGCTCTGGTAGATGGAGCCTTGCGTGACGTTGGAATCGTGTGTGAGGTTCTCGTCGATGAAGCGCTCGTAATGGCCAAGGTCAAGGTCACTCTCGAGCCCGTCATCGGTGACGAAGACCTCGCCGTGCTGGAAGGGGCTCATGGTACCGGGATCGACGTTGAGGTAGGGGTCCATCTTCTGCATGGTGACCTTGTAGCCACGGGCCTTGAGCAACGTGCCGAGCGATGCGGCGGTGATGCCCTTGCCCAATGACGAGACGACTCCACCGGTTACGAAGACGAACTTTGCCATCTGCTACATGCCCCCTTGGCGACTCGAGCCTATCTGTGGCCATTGTACGGCAGCCCCGTGACACAAGTTCCCGTAACCTGCGTGATTTAACGGACTCGAAATGTGGGGAGCGTCGAGCAACCCAACTCGCCTCTACGCCGGATGCCGCTATCGCCTGAAGCGTCTTGCGACCTTCTGCACGAGGCTCGTCACCTCGGTCACGCCCAAGATACGGCAGACGACGAAGATGATGGCCAACCCAATGACGCCCGTGATCACGAGGGCGATGAAGCTGCCGAGGATATTCGAGATGTCGATGACGCTCGCAATGCCCCGAGAGACGAACTCGGCCACGACAGCACCGATGAGACTCGCGAAGATGACCTTGAGGCAGGCGACGGCGAGCTGCCCGAGCCTGAAGCCTCCCCTGCGCCTCACCAGGACGGCCAGCAACACGACGAGCATGAGGCCGTAGAAGACGATGTCGCCGCAGGCGATGCCCACGAGCCCCAGCGAGCCGAACCCGGGCACGGCGATGACCCCGGTGAAGACCATGTAGAGCAACACCTGCACACAGGTGAGCACGAGGTTGCAGATGGCGACGGTCTTGAGGTCCTTGAGGGACGAGTAGGCACGGTAGAGAAACATGTAGCAGGCGTAAAGCGGCAGCGCGAAGGCCCAGCCGCGCAGAAGGTCGGCGATGGGAGCGATGTCATTGGCCGTGAACTTTCCGGCAGTGTACAGACCAATGAGCTCGTCGGCGCAGACAAAGAGCATGGCAGCCATGGGAATGATGAGCAGGCAGGTGGTGCGCAGGCCCAGTCGCAGATGGCGCTTGAAGCCCTCCACGTTCCCTTGGGACATGCAATCGCTCATCTCGGTGAACAGCGCCGTGGAAAGCGCCACGCCCAACACACCGTAGGGGAACTGGTACCACATCCACGCATAGCTCACGGACGCCGGGCCGTTGGCCGCCACATGCAAGGCGCAGGAATTCATGAACGACAATGACACGAGGTTGATGGCCGTACACAGGATGGCGGGAAGGGCGAGCTTGACCGTCTCGCGCAGACCCTCGCCATGCAGGTCGATGAGAAACCGGAAGCGAAAGCCCGCCCGCACGAGGGCGGGAATCTGCACGCAGGCCATGACGGCGATGGAAAGCGTCGTGCCCACGGCGAGCACGAGCATGCCGGCTTGGCCGCTCGCAGCGCTCACAAAGGGATAGGCGAAGAAGGTGGCGATGATGATGAGGTTCATGAACACCGAGCTGATGGCTGGCCAGAAGTACTCGCGCTCGGCGTTGAGCAGGCCGCCGAAGATGGCGCTCATGCCGTAGAAGACGATCTGGAAGGAAAAGAAGCGGAAGAACCAGACGGCGTTTTCCACGGTCTCGCTCGAAGCCGAGCTGAACAGGCTCTGCGTGACCATGACCTGGGGCGAGAAAATCGAGGCGAGCAACGCGATGACTCCCAGGAAGACGATGGCGAGCGAGAGCAGGTTCGAGGCATAGCGGTTGGCGTCCCCGCGCGAGCGTCCGTTGCGTTGCTGCAGGTAGATGGGAAGGAAGGCCGTGGAGAGCACGCCACCGGCCACGAGCTCGTAGATCATGTTGGGTAGGTTGTTTGCCAGCGAGAACGTCGCGGCGAGAATGGTGTTGCCCAGGGCAAAGGCCATGGCCCAGGTGCGGATGAACCCGGTCACGCGCGAGACGAGCGTAAGCCCGGACATCATAGCCGTCGAGCGGGCGATTGACTTGGGCTTGTCGTTATCCTCGTGCGTGTTCTCCATGGAATGCATGGTAGCGCAAAAAACGGGACAGATTGGCCAGACCAATCTGTCCCGTTGTCCGCAGTTACCCGTCGATTTCGCTTCTGTCGTCGCGCAGCTCGTTGGGCATGATGCGGATGTCCGTATAGCCCATATCGCGCAACGCGGCAGCCGTGCGGTACGGCGGCGTGATGTCGTCCTGGAAGCGCGCGCAGTATTCGAGTGCCTGCACGAGCGTCACGTTGTGATTGAGGTCGGCGATGGTGTCCACATCGGGCACGTCGGGAAGGTAGAACGCGGGCAAGCCCAAGCGGTCGGCCTTCTGTATGTAGGCGGGCAGCACGGTCAGTCCACCCGTGTTATAGAAGACGCCCGTATGGTCGAAGTCCGTGTCGCGCGTCCATCCCACGACGGACACGCCCATCTCCTGGTCGGGCGCGAGCACGATGCCACCACCGGGACGCTCGCACAGCTCGTGCAGACGCTCGAAGCCCTCGATGATGATGCTGCGGCGCAGGCCCGGCATGTCGCAACCCATGGAGAGGATGGTGTCGTAGCCCATGGCCCAGACCTGGTTGAACGAATCGTTGTAGTGCGCATCGAAGCTATCGCCATCGTCGTGGATGAAGATGATGTTGCGGGGCCAGGCGCCGCTTTCCTCGAACAGCGCACGCATCTTCTCCTCCTGCTCGATGCCGGGCGACGAGATGAACAGCGTGTAGGTGTCATGCACGGGTTGGTACTCGCAGGTGCTCTCGAGCGCATGGCGCTCGACGTCTGCCCGCTCCAAGTCGCGCAGGGCGTCGCAGCAGCACTCGGTCACGTCGAAGAGCATGCAATGATACAGGGCACTCGCGACCTCCGGGTCGAAGAACCCGTCCTTGATCGGCGTGAGGCGCGTCTTGACCTTTCCCGCCTCGGGGACTTTGCTGAACAGCAGCAGTGCGTTTTTTCTCGTATCCATAGCGCGTATTGTAACCGACTGCGCAAACGCAAAGGGCCGGCGCTCTTGGCGACCGGCCCCTTGCTACAAGGGAGGGAGAGGAGAAGGATGGAGTGTCCTTGACGTCCCCCATGATACAGACGCGCCCGTGGCAATGGGGTTTCGCCCACATTGCAGCTTGGTGACGAAGGTTACGGCACGATAACGCGACCGTCGAATGAGACAAATACACAGGGTATTTGTCTCATTTCACACCCGGGGTGCAACCATGGACATGACGATGACGGTGATGCCCTCGATGAGCAACGACGCCCCGATGAACTGCATGATGAACGGTGGCCAGATGAGCGCGAGGATACCGCAGAGCACGACGACAATACTGCCGCAGATGCCGATGAAGCGCCCGTCAAGGTGCGGTGTCACGATGAGGCTCCAGATCTGGGCGATACCAAAGACGATGACGGCGATGGCGACGAACCAGGTGAGCACCTCGGCGAACACCAGCGGATACAGCAGGCAGAGCATGCCGAAGATGATGCTGAGCACGCCGGCGAACAGAACGCCCCCGCCCGCGCCGGTGCCACGCATCGTCCTGAACCAGACATAGGTTGCGTTGATGCCCACGACGAGGATGCCAAAGCCGACGAGCATGGCGAAGACCGACATGGAGAGCGTGGGAAAGACGAAGAGAATGATGCCGATGATGGCAAGAATGACGCCCGAGCCCAGGCCCATACCGCGAAACGAATTCATGGCGAACCCCCTCACCTCGATTATCTCTTGATGACTATATTATTCCCCATGGAGCATATTATTGCAAACGGCACTCACGATGCGGTCGCGGCCCACGAGGTCCCTCGTTACCGTCACCTCATCGCAACCGGCATCAAGCAAACGACGCGCCGCCTCGTCCAGGCAGGCCTCGTGCAATTCGCAGGCAAAGATGCCACCGGGTTTCACGAGGGGCAACGCCTCGGCAATCAGGCGATCGAAGAACACGAGCCCGTCTTCGCCCCCGTCGAGCGCGAGCGCGGGCTCGAAGCCGACGACCTCGCGCGGAAGCTCGGCAAGCTCTGCCGTGGGAATGTAGGGAGGATTACTCACGAGGCAGTCGAAGTCTCCCTCGATTCCATCGACGCAATCGCGTTCCACGACCTCGACGAGTTCCTCCAGGCCGAGCATCTCGACGTTTCTCCGAGCGCAATCAACGGCCTCGGGCGAAATGTCGGTCGCGAGCACGCGCGCACCCGCTTCCTTGGCAAGCGAGCACGCGATGCAACCCGTCCCGCAACCCACCTCGAGCACGCGGGGCGTCTCCACGTCCGTCAGCCTCTCGAGCACGACATCGACAAGCACCTCGGTCTCAGGACGCGGAATGAGCACGCCGCGACTCGTCTTCACGACGATGTGGCGGAAGGCGGCCTCGCCGGAAATGTCTTGGAGCGGTTCGCCCGCGCCCCGTCGCTTGAGGCTTTCGCGCAGCACGTCACGCTCGTCCATGGTGAGCGGACGGTCGAAGTGCATGTAGAGCTCGATGCGCGTGAGCCCGGTCGCGGCGGCGAGCAGCCATTCGGCCGAGAGCTTGGGGTTCCCGTCATGGTGATGCGCAAGGTATTCGCGACACCACGCGAGCGTGTCGCCGATGGTCCAGACCTGCCGGGACATGGGCTATTCGGCTGCGGACGCGGTCGCCTGCTCGAGACGTTCGGCGCGATCGGCCGCGGCAAGGTTCTCGATGAGCGAGGACAGGCCGTCTCCCTCGAGTATGCCCGCATAGCTGCCGTTGTAGCCAATGCGATGGTCAGTCACGCGATCCTGCGGACCATTGTAGGTGCGAATCTTCTCGGCACGGTCACCGTGACCGATCTGGCCACGACGCTCGGCACCCAGGGCCTCTTGCTGCTCCTGGAGCATCTTGTCGTAGAGGCGGGCACGCAGGACTTGCAGCGCGGCCTCGCGGTTCTGTATCTGGGACTTCTGGTCCTGCGACTGCACGACCAGACCCGTGGGAAGGTGCGTGATGCGCACGGCCGAGTCGGTCGTGTTGACGCACTGGCCACCGGGGCCACCGGCGCGGTATACGTCGATGCGCAGGTCCTCGGGCTTGATGTCGACCTCGACCTCGTCTGCCTCGGGCAATACGGCAACGGTCGCCGTCGAGGTGTGGATGCGGCCCTGGCTCTCGGTCTTGGGAACGCGCTGCACGCGGTGCACACCGCTCTCGAACTTCATGGAGCTGTAGACCTTGTCGCCGAGCATCTTGAACGATATTTCCTTGAAACCGCCCATGTCGGACGGGGACGCGTCGATGACCTCGACCTTCCACTTCTTGCCCTCGGCGTAGCGCTCGTACATGCGGAAGAGATCACCGGCGAAGATGTTGGCCTCGTCGCCGCCGGCACCGCCGCGGATCTCGACGATGATGTCCTTCTCGTCGTTGGGGTCGGCGGGCAGGAGCATGAACTTGATGCTCTCCTCGAGCTGCGGCAGCTTGCCCTCGATATCGGCGATCTCCTCCTGCGCGAGCTCTTTGAGCTCCGGGTCGCTCTCGCTCTTGAGCTCGTCCTTGGCAGACGCCAGCTGGTCGGAAAGCGAGATGTACTCGCGTGCGGCGGACGCGAGCTCGCCTTGGCGCGCATGCTCCTTGGCAAGGCGCGTGTACTCCTTCTGGTCGGCGAGCACGGCCGGGTCGCCGAGCTTTACCTCAAGCTCCTCGTAGGCCGCGATGATCTTTGTCAGCTTGTCGTACATCTCTTCGTCTTTCACCTAGTTGAACTTGAATACCTTCTGAGCAATATGATAGGCGCTGAGCAGCACCTTGTCGCCCGCCTTGCCGGGCAAGTGCGTGCCCACGCCCATGACCGATCGTCTGATCTTGAGATAGGTCTGGTAATCATGGTCGCGCAGGTATTTCCAGATATCGGCCCTGAGCTGCTCCTTGTCCTCGCGATCGCTCATCATCGAGAAGACCGTGCAAATCACCATCATCATGGTGAGGTAGTTGCGCATGTAGGAGCGCAGGCGCGGACTTTTCACGTCACGCTCGAGCAGGAACGAATCGATCATGATGCGCGTCACGCGCAGCTGCTGGTCGATGCGGCCGATCATCACGGACTCGTTGACGCTTTGGTCCTCGCGTCCGATGAAGTAACGGTACAGGTCGATGTCCATGTAGTAGATGCGTTCGCATTGAGGCAGCGGCACGTACACGAAGATGTTATCGACGTAGAAGGTGTGACGCGGCAGCGTGAGACCGCAATCGCGCAGCATCTGGGTACGGTAGACGACCGAGTGCATGAGGATGTACTTGGTCAGACCAAAGTGGCCGCAATCGTCCCACGTGAAGAGCTGTCCTTCCGGGAGCATGCGGCGATAGCTCATGACCTCGCTCGTGTTATCGGCCGTGTGCTCGTAGACGTAGTTGACGAGCATGAGGTCGAGCGGCTCGTCAAACGATGCGAGCTTGTCGAGCATCGCGACGTTCGCCTCGTTGTCGAGCCAATCATCGCTGTCGACGACCTTGAAATAGGTGCCCCGGGCGTGCTCGAGCCCCGTCATGACAGCGGCGCCATGACCGCCGTTCTCCTGATGGATGGCACGCACGACCCCCGGATTGGTGGACTCCCAGATCCGCGCCTTCTCGAGGGTGTTGTCCTTGGCCGACCCATCGTCGACGACAATGATCTCGATGTCATCCGGACGGTTGCACGCGAGAATCGACTCGATGCACGCATCCATGTACTCTGCCGAGTTGTAGCAGGGAATCGCGTATGTGATGAGCTTCGTGTCCATAGCCGCCTATTGTACCAGCAAGTGCCCTAGGGCTGTGCCTTGCGTGCCTGGGACTGAACGCAGGTCACCGCGACGGTGCCCACGATGTCTTGCGCCGAACAGCCGCGCGACAGGTCATTAACGGGTTTGGCGACGCCCTGCAGGATGGGACCGAAGGCATCGGCCTTGGCCAGGCGCTGCACGAGCTTGTAGGCGATGTTGCCAGCATCGATGTTGGGGAAGATGAGCACGTTGGCCTTGCCCGCCACCGGGGAGTCCGGCGCCTTGAGCGCGGCGACGCTCTCGACGATGGCGGCATCGACCTGCAGCTCGCCGTCGAGGTCGAGCTGGGGGACGCGTTCCTTGGCGATGCGGGTGGCCTCGGCCATCTTGTCGACGCTCTCGCCCTTGCCCGAGCCATAGCTCGAATACGACAGCATGGCCACGCGTGGCGTGCCGCCGCAGAGCTGCTCGAAGCTCGCGGCCGACGCAATGGCGATCTCGGCAAGCTCTTCGGCCGTGGGATAGATGTTGAGCGCGCAATCGGCAAAGACGAGCAGGCCGTCATCGCCATAGGCGCAATTGGGTACGTCCTCGACGAAGAAGGAGCTCACGAGCTCGGTGCCCGGAGAGGTCTTGAGAATCTGGAGGGCGGGGCGCAGCGTGTCGGCCGTGGAATGGCACGCTCCCGAGACCATGCCGTCCGCATCGT
>CATLBX010000054.1 GCA_949879855.1 uncultured Coriobacteriia bacterium | reverse complement strand
GACGAGGGCACGGGCTACTACGCCTACGCCAAGGGTAACGGTGCCATCGTGCGCGGCAAGCACTACACGTCCAACGACTACGTCTACGTAGCCGACCAGGAAGGCCGCCTCTTCTCGAAGCCCGATGGTCAGGACGGCTGGTTCGTTACCGATTCCATTGACGGTGGCATGCAGCGCTACTACTACGTGGCAGACCATCACGCCATGCGCGCCGGCTTCTTCACGATCGATGGCACGAACTACTACGGCCTTGCCTCCGAGGGCTATGTGCTGCGCGGCAAGTTCAATTGGAACGGCATCGTTCTGCTCGGTAGCTTCGAGGACGGCGCGCTTGCCACGGGCACGGGTTGGCTTGTCACCGACATCTACGATGGGGGCACCCAGCGCTACTGGCTTGTGGCGACGTGGGAGAACTCGCCGTATTCCGGTGCGCAGACCGGCATGATCTACGTCGATGGTGGCATGTACCACGGCGACTCCCATCAGGGCTACATCGAGCGCAACAAGTACGTGTACGACAACCGTTGGTATAAGGCGAATAACGACGGATGGCTCACCGAGAGCGAGTCTCCCGAGGAAGGCGACATGATGTTGCGTGCCCAGGGCATGCGCAGCCCCACCGACTTCCTCATCCTCGTCGACACCGGCAAGTGCCGCGTGGGCATCTTCAGGGGCGGCAACGACAACTGGAACCTCGACAGGTTCGAGCCCTGCGTCTGCGGCGCGCCCTGGTCCCCGACCATCACGGGTACCTACTCCACGGGCTATCACCTTCCCGTGCTGCCTGACTGGTCCAACGCGCTGTACTGCACCAACATCACCGGTGGCTACTTCTTTCACAGCGTCCTTGGTTCCACCGACGAGCTCGGCCAACACCTCTCCCATGGCTGTATCCGTCTTGACTGGCCCTTCGCTCAGTACATGCAGACGGTTCCCTACGGATCCACGGTGCACCTGTACTAGAGCTTCGGCTTTCACAGACGCAAGTGCCGGACGTCCCTCATTCGAGGGGCGTCCGCTTGCATTTTCTGTGCGAGCTTTATAATGGTTTGACACGTTCCGACTCCAAAACAGAGGAGTACATCACATGAAAGGCATCATCCTGGCGGGCGGCAGCGGCACGCGTCTGTATCCGCTCACGCTCGTCACGAGCAAGCAGCTTCTGCCGGTCTATGACAAGCCGATGATCTACTACCCGCTCGCCACGCTCATGATGGCGGGCATCCGCGACATTCTCATCATCTCGACGCCGGCCGACCTGCCTAATTTCGAGCGCCTACTGGGCGATGGGAGCCAGCTCGGCATCCATCTGTCCTACAAGGTGCAGCCCTCGCCCGACGGCCTTGCCCAGGCCTTCATCATTGGCGAGGAATTCTGCGCGGGAGAACCCTGTGCCCTCGTATTGGGTGACAACATCTTCTATGGCAATGGTTTTCGTGACCAGCTCAGGCGTGCGGTCAAGCGTGCCGAAAGCGGGGAGGGGTCCACGGTCTTTGGTTATTACGTCGACGATCCCGAGCGCTTTGGCGTGGTCGAGTTCGACGAGAACTACAACGCCGTCTCCATCGAGGAGAAGCCCGAGCATCCCAAGAGCAACTATGCGGTCACGGGCCTGTACTTCTATGACGAGCGCGTGTGCGAGCTTGCCAAGCAGGTCAAGCCTTCGGCCCGTGGAGAACTCGAGATAACCGACCTCAACGAGATGTACCTCAACGATGGCTCGCTCAACGTCGAAGTGCTTGGTCGGGGCTATGCCTGGCTCGATACGGGCACCATGGAATCGCTTTTCGAGGCGACGAACTTCGTGCGCACAGTCGAGCAGGCCCAGGGCATCCCGGTGAGCGTCATCGAGGAGATTGCCTACGGCAACGGTTGGATTGATCGCGACCAGCTCATCGGGGCTGCCAACAAGTACGGCAAGAGCAGCTACGGCAAGTACCTCAAGAGCGTGAGCGAAAACAAGTTCTACGCAAAGGACGGTAAGTAGTCGATGAAGATTCTGATCACGGGAGAGCGCGGTCAGCTTGGAAACGAGCTGAGGCGCTGTCTCGAGACCATGGGAGCCGAAATTGGTCCCATTCCTGATGTTTATAGTGACGCTGAGGTCGACTATGTTGACTATCATACGCTCGATATTAGCGATGCAGATGCTGTAAACGCGTGGTACACCGAGCATGGTCCTTACGACCTCACAATTAATTGCGCGGCCATCACCAACGTGGACGGTTGCGAGCAAGACGAGGCTGCTGCCCTGCACGTCAACGCCATCGGCGCTGAAAATATGGCTCGCGCCGCCCAAGCTTGCGATGGCAAGATTGTGTGCCTATCAACTGATTATGTTTTTCCTGGTGTTAGTTCTGTCCCACTTGTTGAGGATGATCCCATTGCCCCCATTTCTGCCTATGGGCGTACCAAATGGGAGGGTGAGGTGCTCACAAGCGCTGCGTGTGACAAGAGCTTCATCGTGCGCACGGCATGGCTCTATGGCTACGTGGGCAAGAATTTCGTGAAGACGATGCTGCACCTGGCCCGTGAAAACGGCAAGATTTCCGTGGTCAACGACCAGCTGGGAAACCCGACGAGTGCCAATGACCTTGCCTACGAGATTCTGAAGATCGCGGCAACCAGCAACTACGGTACCTACCACTGCACGAACAACGGCACGTGCAGCTGGTTCGACTTCGCTTGCGCCATTGTGGACGCAGCGGGTATCGACTGCGAAAAGGAGGGCCTGAGCTCTGCGGAATACAAGGAGCGCTTTCCCCAAAGTGCCGATCGTCCGGCCTATTCGAGCTTGGAGAACGCGCATTTGGCCGCTACCATCGGTGACGAGATGCGTCCCTGGCAAGAGGCACTTGCAACGTACATGCAACGCTTACCCGAGCTTGACGATTAGGAGAGAAACGCACATGGCAGCAGGAGATACTATAACGAGCGGCAATTTCACGTTCATGCAGACCTCCATCGAGGGCGTCATCATCGTAGACGTGAAGGCATATGGTGACGATCGCGGCTACTTCATGGAGACCTACAAACACCCCGATTTCGTGGCCGGCGGCATCGACGTCGACTTCGTGCAGGACAACCAGAGTTCGTCGACCAAGGGCGTGCTGCGCGGCCTGCACTTCCAGATCGAGCACCCGCAAAGCAAACTCGTGCGCGTCGTGAGCGGCGAGGTCTTCGACGTGTGCGTCGACCTGCGCGAGGGGAGTCCCACCTACGGTCAGTGGGAGGGCGTCGTCCTCTCCGCCGAAAACAAGCGCCAGTTCTTCGTGCCGCGTGGCTTTGCCCATGGCTTTCTCGTGCTCTCGGACACGGCGGAGTTCTGCTACAAATGCGATGACGTATACCATCCCAATGACGAGGGTGGGTATCGCTACGATGACCCGGCCTTCGGCATTCAGTGGCCGCAGGTCGACTGCGAGATTACCCTGAGCGACAAAGACCAGAAACACCCCGCGTTCAAGCGCGATTAGGCAAGGAGCAAGATAGATGGCAGAGACGTTTAGCCCCAAGAACATCATCGTCACCGGTGGTGCGGGCTTCATCGGCAGCAACTTCGTGCACTGGGTTATCGATAACCAGCCCGATGTGCATGTGACCGTGCTTGACGCGCTCACCTATGCGGGCAACCTCGACAACATCGCTGGCATTCCCGAAGACCGCATGACCTTCGTCCATGGCGATATCTGCGACGCCGAGCTTGTTGACAAGCTTGCCGCCGAGGCCGACGTCATCGTGCACTTTGCCGCCGAGAGCCATAACGACAACTCCATCACCGACCCCACGCCGTTTCTGAAGACCAACGTCGAGGGCACCTTCACGCTCTTGCAAGCGGCACGCAAGCATGACGTGCGCTTCCATCACATCTCGACCGATGAGGTCTACGGCGACCTTGCCCTCGATGACCCCACGCGCTTCACCGAGGAGACGCCCTATCACCCGAGCAGCCCCTACAGTTCCACCAAGGCTTCGAGCGACATGCTCGTGCGCGCCTGGGTGCGCACCTACGGCGTGCGCGCCACCATTAGCAACTGCTCGAACAACTACGGCCCGCGCCAGCACATTGAGAAGTTCATCCCGCGCCAGATCACCAACATCCTCTGTGGTATTCGCCCCAAGCTCTACGGCGATGGTCTCAACGTGCGCGATTGGATTCACACCGAGGACCACTCGAGCGCCGTCTGGAAGATCCTCACCGAAGGCGAGCTGGGTGAGACATACCTCATCGGCGCTGACGGCGAGAAGAACAACATCAACGTGCTGCGTGCCATCTTGAGGGAGATGGGCAAGGGCGAGGACGACTTCGATTGGGTCAAGGACCGTCCCGGTCACGATCGCCGCTACGCCATCGATTCGGGCAAGCTGCGTCGCGAGCTTGGCTGGCAGCCCAAGCACACCAACTTCGATGAGGGCCTTGCCGCCACCATCGCCTGGTACGAGCATAACCGCGACTGGTGGGAAGGCGCCAAGCAGGAAACCGAAGCCAAGTACGCGAAGCAAGGCCAGTAGGCATTCCATGGGCATCGACGACCTCACCTTCGACGAGCGAGGCCTTATTCCGTGCGTCGTGCAGCAGTATGACACTGGCGAAGTCCTCATGGTTGCCTGGATGAACGCCGAATCCCTCGAGCTCACCCGCACGACGGGCACCACATGGTTCTGGTCGCGTTCTCGTCAGGAGCTCTGGAACAAAGGTTTAACAAGTGGAAACATTCAGACCGTTAGGGAACTGTATTATGACTGCGACGGAGATACGCTTCTCGTGAAGGTCGACGCAGCCGGGCCGGCTTGCCATACAGGTGCCACGAGCTGCTTCTATCGGGAGATTCCGCTGTCCGGGTCATCAGATGACCTCTAGGACGATGCGTGGAATGCGGACGATCGTCGGGGCCCTCGGGCGCGAATACCGGCGATTTTGCGAGGGAAGGGGCAAACGACGATGTCGGATGCACGGACTGATGGATTTGACGTGATTGGCTCTGCCGCGGCCGAGGCAAATCGAGACTACGTCCTCAAGACGGTGCAGGAACGGCACATCCATTTCATCCGCATGTGGTTCACCGACGTTCTGGGCCAGATGAAGTCGTTTGCCATCACGCCCAGCGAGCTCGAGACCGCGTTTGACGAGGGCATGGGGTTTGATGGCAGTTCCATCGAGGGATTCGCACGCTCGACCGAATCCGACATGATCGCCTTTCCCGATGCGAGCACCTTTCAGGTGCTGCCCTGGCGTCCCAAGGACGATGGCGTGGCCCGCATGTTCTGCAACATTCTCACGCCTGAGCGCAAGCCCTTCGATGGCGACCCGCGTTACGTGTTGCGTCGCATGCTCACCAAGGCGGCGCGCATGGGCTACACGATGAACGTCGGGCCGGAGCTCGAGTACTTCTACTTCAAGAACGCGACGACTCCCGAACCCATCGACTATGCCGGATTCTTCGATCTGACCGCCGATGACACCGCCTCGGACCTGCGGCGTGACACGATACTGACGCTCGAGCAGATGGGCATTCCCGTCGAGTACTCCCATCATGAGGCAGCGCCTTCGCAGCAGGAGATCGACTTGCGATACAGCGACGCGCTCTCCATGGCCGATGCGGTCATGACCTATCGTCTGGTCGTGAAGGAGGTCGCGCTCAAACATGGCGTGCACGCGAGCTTCATGCCCAAGCCGATTCGCGGCATAGACGGCAGTGGCATGCACGTGCACATCTCGCTGTTCCGCGATGACGAGAACGTCTTCTTTGACGGGGACGACCCGCTGGGCTTTGGCCTGTCGCAGACCGCCAAGCACTATATCGCGGGCCTTCTCAAGTATGCGCCCGAGATGACGCTCATCACCAACCAGTACGTGAACTCGTACAAGCGCCTGATTCCCGGTTTCGAGGCTCCGATATACGTCACCTGGGCTAATCGCAACCGCAATGCGCTCGTGCGCGTTCCGCTCTACAAGCCCGGCAAGGCAAATGCCGCACGCTTCGAGTACCGCAGCCCCGACCCGGCATGCAATCCGTATCTCGTGTTCGCGGTGCTCCTGGGCGCAGGACTGCGTGGCATCGAGGACGAACTCGAACTCGAGGCGCCCTTGACCGAGGACTTGTCGACCATGAGCGAAGCGGAGGCGCTTGCGGCCGGCTACCATATGCTTCCAGGCGATCTGCACGAGGCCATCGAGCTCTTCGAGCATTCCGACCTGATGCGCGAGATACTCGGCGAGGAGATGCACCGTTACATCGTCGAGAACAAGAAGGAGGAGTGGCGCTCGTACCGCTCCCAGGTCACGCAATGGGAGCTCGACCGTTACTTCCCGATTCTCTAGAGGACGGCAAGGACTGGACCATGCATCGCAAGCGCGTGCTGTACATACAGGAGGGCATGCAGACCTACGGGCGCCTGGCTCGCCTGACGGCCGAGCTCGACGCCGACTTCGAACTGTGCTCCGCGGCTTCTGCCGCATCCGCGCTGCCCATGGCCGACCTTGTCATCTGCTCGTTGGCGGACATGCACCATGAGGGCGTCGCCGAGCTCGAGCAGAAGTTGCGCCTTGCCGAGAACGTGTCCTTGCTCTTCGTGGTCGAACCAGACGCTCTCAAGACGCTGCGCCTGCCCGCACACATTCGTGCGGACTTTGCCTTGTCGACGTCTCCCGATGCCGAGTTGCTCATCCGCATGCGCCATCTTCTGTGGCCGGGCGAGGAAACGGCGAATTCCGATTTCATCGCGGTTGACTCCATGGTCATCAACCTCTCGACCTATCAGGTCATCGTCGATGGCAGTCCTGTTGACTTCACCTATCTCGAGTACGCGTTGCTCGCGTTTCTCGTGACCCATTCGGGTCATGTGTATTCCCGCGATGCCCTGCTGTCTCGCGTCTGGGGCTTCGACTACTTCGGGGGCTCGCGTACGGTCGACGTGCACGTGCGACGCGTGCGTTCCAAGCTTGGCAACGATCTTGCCGCGCATCTAAGGACTGTCCGTGGCGTCGGCTACATGTGGGAGTAGGCGCATCAGGACGGGTAATCTTGGCGTTCACGAATGAGACAAATACCCTGTGTATTTGTCTCATATTTCCACGAAGGCGTATTCGATTTCGTCGTGGAGACGCTGGCGGGTCTCTTCGATGCGGTCCTTCTTGAGTTCGCATTCCCAGATGACGACGACGTGCCAGCCTTCGCTTTCAAGCTGTTCGGTGACGCGTTTGTCGCGGGCCTTGTTGCGCGCGAACTTCTGCTCCCAGAACTCCACGTTGCTCTTGGGCTTGCTCGCGTACTTGCAGCCTTCGTGCTGATGCCAATAGCAGCCGTGGACGAACAGGGCGATACGTCTACCGGGGTAGGCTATGTCCGGATGCCCCGCGCACTTCTTCCAGTCGCAGCGATAGCCGGGCCAACCCATGTCGCGCAGCATCTTGCGCACGACGAGTTCGGGCTTGGTGTTGGCGCGCTTGTTCGCGACCATGACGTTATGTACGGCTTCGCTTACCATCCGCCCCATGATACTGCATGAACCTGCGCCGCAAAGTTCCAAGTTCGCGGTACTATGTGGGGCACCATCTGCCCCTGTCGCCCGAAAGGCTGGCCATGTCTAACCGACTGATTGCCGTCATCGACGGAAACTCGCTTCTGCATCGCGCATTTCACGCCGTCCAATCGACCATGAACGCGCCCGACGGTACGCCGACCAACGCCGTCTTCGGGTTCATGCAGATGCTCCTGAAGATGATCGAGGAGTATCATCCCGATGCCATCGTCTGCGCATGGGACGTGCATCGTCCCGATTGGCGCATGAAGCTCCTCGAGGGTTACAAGGCGCAGCGTCCCCCCATGGACGAATCCCTCGCCGTGCAGTTTCCCATCATCCGCGGTCTGCTCGAGGCGATGAACATTCCCTGCATCGCGATGGACGGTTACGAGGGAGACGATATCCTGGGCACCATGGCGGCGCGGGGCGAGGAAAACGGCGACCGTGTCTTTCTCATCACCGGTGACAAGGACGCCTATCAGCTCGCGAGTGACACCACGAGCATCGTGACCACCCGCAAGGGCATGTCCGACGTGGTCATCTACACGCCCGAGAAGGTCGTCGAGCGCTATGGCATCACGCCCGCGCTCGTCCCGGACTTCCTCGGCCTCAAGGGTGATTCGAGTGACAACATCCCCGGCGTCCCCGGTGTTGGCGAGAAGACCGCCGCCAAGCTGCTCGTCGAATGGGGCTCCCTCGACGACGTGCTCGAACACGCAGACGAGATCAAGGGAAAGATGGGGGAGCGCATCCGCGAGCATGCTGAAGACGCGCGCATCAGCCGTGCCGTCGCCACGATACGTCGCGACGCGCCCGTCGAGCTCTCCCTCGACGACGTGCACTTCCCGAGCTTCTCGGCCCAGGAGGTGAGTGAGGCGTTTGGCGCCCTGCACCTCAATCGCCACTTGCGCGCGGTGCTCGCCTTGCTGGGAGACGACGCGTCGACTGCCGCGGCCATGCCGCAACCCAAGGTAAAGCTCAGCTATCACATGGCCCAAGACGCCGAATCCTTCGTCAAGGCGGCGGTACGGGCGGGCCGCAGGGTGGCCGTTGCGCTCGATGAGCCCGCCGAACAGTCGCTGTTCGCCCAGGAACCCACCATCGTGTTCTCGGATGGGGCTGGTCTTGCCGAGACGACACTTGACGTGGCCGCGCCGCTCATCGGGCACATCCTGGCCGAGGGTACGCTCGTGGGCATCGACGTCAAGCGCCTTTTGCGCAAGGTGTTCACGCCCGGTCATCCCGCCCATGAGCTTGACGCGATCTTTTCTGCGCAGCTCTTCGATTGCAGCCTCGCGGCCTATCTGCTCGATTCGAACGGCAGTTATCTGACGAGCGAGCTCGCGGAGAAGTATCTCGATCTCATCAAGCCGGTGGGTCAGGACGCGCCGAGCGACGGGCAGTTCGAGGCCGCCGTCGCCGAGAGCCTCGTGGACGTGCTCGCCGCCAAGCTCAAGGAAGATGATTCCTGGAACCTCTATTGCGATATCGAGATGCGTCTCATGCCCGTCCTGCTTTCCATGGAGCGTTTTGGCGTGGCCATCGACGCGGACGTCCTGAAGGACATCTCGAAGGAGATTTCGGGACAGATCGAGACGCTGCGCTCCGAGATCATCGGTCTGGCGGGCGAGGAGTTCAACATCGACTCTCCCAAGCAGCTCGGGCACATCCTGTTCGAGGTGCTTGGACTGGACACGAAAAAGTCGAAGAAGAACCGCAACGGCTGGTCGACGAACGCCGCCGTGCTCGAGAAGCTGCGTGAGGACCATCCCCTGCCAGACAAGATCATCGAGTATCGTGAGCTCACCAAGTTGCGCTCGACCTATCTCGACACGCTTCCCACGCTCGTCGATCGCGAAGACGGACGCATCCACACGAGCTTCAACCAGACGGTCACGACCACGGGCCGGCTCTCGTCCTCCGATCCCAATCTGCAGAACATCCCCGTGCGCACCGAACTCGGCCGCCGCATCCGAGAGGCCTTCGTCGCGCCGGAAGGCGGCGTGTTCCTCTCCGCGGACTATTCGCAGATCGAGCTCAGGTTGCTCGCCCATCTCTCGGGAGACGAGGGCCTCATCGACGCGTTCCTCAGCGGCGAGGACTTCCACGCCCATACGGCATCCGACGTCTTCGGCGTGGCGGTCGACGAGGTCACGCCCGACATGCGCTCGCGCGCCAAGGCGGTCAACTTCGGCATCGTCTACGGCCAGCAGGCGTTTGGCCTGGGCCAGAACCTGCACATACCCATGGCCGAGGCGCAGGAGATGATCGACCGCTACTATGCGGCATACCCCAAGGTACGCCAATACCTCGACGATGTCGTCGCGCAAGCGCACGAGGATGGCTACGCGACGACCATGTTCGGTCGCAAGCGCCATATCCCCGAGCTGCGAAGTCCCAATGTGAACCTGCGCCAT
>CATLBX010000053.1 GCA_949879855.1 uncultured Coriobacteriia bacterium | reverse complement strand
CACGACCTTGCCGCGCGCCAGGTGTTCGAGCAACAGGCGGCAAGCGTGGGCGCGCCCTCCGAAAGCGCATGCCTTGACGTAGTGGAGCCCTTTACCAGCGAACTTTCGCGGCTACCCGCCTACCAGCGCTCGAATCTCGCGACGGCGCTGACAGCCGTCGCTGCGGCGCTTGGGCATGAGCCCTCGCCCGAAAGCGTCCGTGCCGCGCTCGGTGCGCTCGTCATTCCCGGGCGCTTCGAGGTCTTGCGACGCGACCCGCTCGTCATCATCGATGCGGCCCATAATCCGCAGTCGGCCCATGCGCTCGCCGAGGAGATAACGAGATGCTTCGGGACCGTCCCCTCGTCCCGTCCCACGTTGCTGCTTGGCGTGTTGGCCGACAAGGACGCGCGCGGTATCATCCGCGAGCTGTGTCCGCTGTTCTCGCGCATCGTCGTCACGGCGTCGGCGTCCGCCCGCGCCATTCCCGCGCCCGAACTCGCCGCGATGGTCGAAGAGGAATGCGGCGTGCGCCCCGAGGTCACGTGTGACCTTCACGAGGCGCGCAAGTTGCTCGGCAACGAGCCGGTCATCGCCACGGGCTCGATTACCGTTGCTGGCGAGGTGAAGGATATTTGGTGATAGAATCTCACCAATAGTCCACCAGCACAGGCCGTAAGAAGGAAGCATGTCCGATATACTCGCATCGGTACTCACACCTCCCGTACTCGTTATCCTCGTCCTGACCGCAATCATCCTCGTCGGGCTTTGGATCGTCTCCGTCATATGGGTCAACAGGGACGCCAAGACGCGCGAGGCCCCTGCGATGATGTGGACGCTTGTCGCCATCGTGCCCGTCGCCGGTCTGGTCGCCTATTGCCTGATGCGCCCGCCGCTCAATGCCGCCGATTCCACCGAGCAAGTCATGAACCTCGAGCTCATGGGGCGCCAGCTTGCCGACTACGGCAATTGTCCCCGATGCGGCGAGCCGGTGAAGAGCGATTTCGTCGCCTGCCCCAACTGCCGCGCCCAGCTTCGCAACGTCTGCGGTGGCTGTGGCCGTCCCCTCGAGCCCAGCTGGCAGATTTGCCCCTACTGCGGCCGTCCGTTCACGCGCCAGGCGCGCCAGCGCTCGGCCTAGCCCAAGTTCCCCTTGCATCGCACCTTGCGGCGGTGTAGTGTCTCGCCAAGTGCTTCCATCAACGAAGTCCCACTCGGTTTGTGGCCGAGCACGGGCAGAAAGGAACAACCATGAGCACGATTTCCGTTTACCTCCCCGATGGTTCGAGCAAGGAGCTTGAAGCTGGCGCGACGCTGGCCGATTGCGCCGCCGCGATTGGCACTGGTCTTGCCAAGGCCGCCATTGCCGGCAAGATCGATGGCGAGCTCGTCGACCTCGACACCCCGCTTGCCGACGGTGCCCAGGTCGAGATCATCACCGAGCGCTCCCCCGAGGCCCTCGACATCCTGCGCCACTCGGCGGCGCACATCATGGCCGAGGCCGTGCAGACGCTCTTTCCCGGTGCGCAGATTGCCTTCGGTCCGCAGACCGAGGACGGCTTCTTCTATGACTTCGGGCTGACCGAAAACCTCTCCTCAGACGACTTCGAGGCCATCGAGGCCAAGATGAAGGAGATCATCAAGGCCGATGAGCCCTTCGTGCGCGAGGTCATCACGCGTGACGAGGCCAAGGAGGTCTTCAAGGACCAGAAGTTCAAGCTCGAGCATATCGACGACCTGCCCGAGGACGTGGAGATCTCGATCTACCGTCATGGTGACTTCGTCGATTTGTGCACCGGCCCGCATATCCCGCGCGCCGGCAAGGTCGGCGCCTTCAAGCTCATGAAGCTTGCCGGTGCGTACTGGAAGGGTGATGCCGAAAACGAGCAGCTTCAGCGCCTCTACGGCACCGCGTTCTTCAACAAGAAGGATCTCAAGGAATACCTGCATCTGCTCGAGGAAGCCGAGAAGCGCGACCATCGCAAGCTCGGCCGAGAGCTCGGCATCTACATGATGGACGAGGAGGCCGGCGTCGGCCTGCCGCTGTACCTGCCGGCTGGCGCACGTGTCATCCGCCTCATGCAGGAGTGGCTGCGCAAGGAACTGTACCGCAGGGGCTACGAAGAGGTTATCACGCCGCACATCTACAAGGCGGATGTCTGGAAGACGAGTGGCCACTACGGCTACTACAAGGACAACATGTACTTCTTCGAGATCAACGAGGGGAGCGATGAGGAGCCGCGCCTAAGCGAGTATGGCGTCAAGCCGATGAATTGCCCCGGCCACGTCATCCTCTACAAGAACGACATCCACTCCTATCGCGAATTGCCCATCAGGTACTTCGAGTTTGGCACCGTGTATCGCCACGAGATGAGCGGAGCCGTACACGGGCTCATGCGTGCCCGTGGCTTCACGCAGGACGATGCCCACGTCTTCTGCCGCGAGGACCAGGTCGTCGATGAGGTCTGTGCCATTCTCGACCTGGCCGATTCCATCATGAAGGAATTCGGCTTCGAGTACATGGCCGAAATCTCCACGCGTCCCGAGAAGTCCATCGGCACCGACGAGATGTGGGAGAAGGCCGAGAGCTTCCTGCGCGAGGCCATCGAGCGTCGCGGCATCCCCTACGAGATCAATCCCGGTGATGGCGCCTTCTACGGGCCCAAGATCGACATCAAGGTCAAGGACGCGCTCGGTCGCTGGTGGCAGTGCTCAACGGTGCAGGTCGACTTCAACCTGCCCGAGCGTTTCGACGTCACCTATCGCACGGCGGACAACACGAGCGAACGCCCCTGGATGCTCCATCGTGCGCTCTTCGGCTCCATCGAGCGTTTCCTCGGCATTCTCATCGAGCATACGAGCGGCAATCTGCCCTTGTGGCTCGCGCCGACCCAGGCCGTCATCATTCCCATCGCCGACCGCCATATCGAGGCGGCGCAGCAGGTTGCCGCCGAGCTACGTGCCCACGGCGGTCGTGTCGAGGTATACGGGCAGAACGAGCCCATGCGCGTCAAGATCGCCAAGGCGCAGGGGCAGCGCGTTCCCTACATGCTCGTCATCGGCGACAAGGAAGTCGAAAACGGCGAGGTCGCGGTGCGCGAGCGCCATGAAGGCGACTTGGGATCGATGAAACTCGAGTACTTTGCGAAGATTATCGAGGAAGCACAGGTCTAATGTCGGCACCGATGACCATCGCCGAGAAGATTCTCGCGGCGCACGCGGGGCTCGACGAGGTCGTCCCCGGCCAGCTCATCGAATGCGATGTGGACGTCGTGCATGCCAACGACATCACGGCGCCCATCGCCATCGACGTGTGCCGCCAGGTGGGAAACGTCGTCTTCGATTCCGCGCGGGTGGCCCTGGTCCCCGATCACTACACGCCGAACAAGGACATCAAGAGCGCCGAACAGGCACGGCTCATGCGCGAGTTCGCGCGCGAGCATGGCATCGAGCATTACTACGAAATCGGGTGTGCGGGCATCGAGCATGCGCTGCTGCCCGAAAAGGGCGTGATCGTGCCCGGCGACCTCACCATCGGTGCTGACTCGCATACGTGCACCTATGGGGCGCTCGGGGCGTTTTCGACGGGGATGGGATCGACCGACGTGGGCATCGCCCTTGCGACGGGCCGCGCCTGGTTCAAGGTGCCCGAAAGCATCAGGTTCGTGCTCGAGGGCGCATTCGCCTCCGGCGTGAGCGCCAAGGACCTCATCTTGCACATCATCGGCATGATCGGTGTCGACGGGGCTTTGTACCAGGCGATGGAATTCGCCGGTCCGGCCGTCGCGCAGATTTCGATGGACGGGCGCTTCACCATGTGCAACATGGCCATCGAAGCAGGCGCCAAGACCGGCATCTTCGCCGTCGACGACGTGACGCGCGCCTACGTGGAGTCCCGTGCCGAGCGCCCGTGGATCGAGTACCAATCGGACGAAGGCGCGCGGTATGCGCGGACGATTCGAGTCGACCTGTCGCAGGTGGAGCCGACGGTCTCGTTGCCGCATCTGCCGAGTAACACGAGGGCCGCGGCGGACTGCAATGACATGCGCATCGACCAGGCTGTCATCGGGAGCTGCACCAACGGGCGCATCGAGGACATGCGCGAGGCCGCTGCCGTGCTGCGTGGCCGCATGGTTGCTCCCGGCGTGCGCTGCATCATCATCCCCGCGACCCAGGACGTGTATCGCCAGTGCATGCACGAAGGGCTCATGGACGTGTTCCTCGACGCGCACTGCGCCATCTCGACGCCCACCTGCGGCCCCTGTCTGGGTGGCCATATGGGGGTACTCGCATCGGGTGAGCGCTGCATCGCCACCACCAACCGCAACTTCGTGGGACGCATGGGTGCCAAAGACAGCGAGGTCGTGCTCGCAAGCCCCGCCGTGGCCGCGGCAAGTGCGGTGGCGGGCTATGTCTGCACGCCAGAGCAATTATCGTAAGGAGCTTCTATGGACGCTTTGCTCGCACAATGATTCGCACCCGAAGCACTCAAATCGCGAGACTGCGTGCGGCGACGCGGAGCTAGTCCCTTTAGGGAAACTCGCGCACAAGACCGGCGCGCTCAGACAGTCCTCGCAAGACCGCCTCGCGATTTGAGCGCTTCTGCTCATCGGGCGTCGCAAAGCGCCCACAGAAGCTCTACATCGTTGAATGGTTAAGGATATGCAATTTACGGGTTCGGTAATCAAATACGGGCGTGACGTCGACACCGACGCCATCATCGCCGCACGCTACCTCAACTCCTCTGACATGGACGAGCTCGCGAAGCACTGTATGGAGGATATAGATCCGACGTTCGCGCAGCGGGTCAAGCCGGGCGATATCATCGTCGCGGACGAGAACTTCGGCTGCGGCTCGTCGCGTGAGCACGCTCCCAGCTGCATCAAGGCGGCCGGCATCTCCTGCGTCATCGCCAAGAGCTTCGCGCGCATCTTCTATCGCAACGCCATCAACGTCGGGCTGCCCATCATCGAATGCCCCGAGGCGGTCGATGCCATTTCCGAAGGCGATACGGTCTTCTTCGACACCGAGGCGGGCATCATCACCGACCTGACCACCGGCGCGACATTCAACGCACGGCCCTTCCCGCCGTTCATCCAGGAAATCATCGAGGCTGGCGGTCTCGTTGCCCGCACGAGGAAGCGCGGGGGAGCGGCATGAGTCTGCAGCGCTACGAGATATGCGTCTTGCCGGGCGATGGCATCGGTCCGGAGATCATGCAGGTGGCGCTCGACGTGCTGCGTGCCGTCGGGCGCAAGCATGACGTCGAATTCGCGTGCACCGAGGCGCTTGTCGGCGGATGCGCCATCGACGCCTGTGGCTGCGCCCTGCCCGAAGCGACGCTCGACCTTGCCCGGAGTGCCGATGCGGTGCTCCTCGGTGCCGTCGGAGGGCCGCGTTGGGATACCGTCGATCCGGACAAGCCGCGCCCCGAGGACGGTCTGCTCGGCATACGCAAGGAACTCGGTCTCTATGCGAACCTGCGCCCCGTACGCGTCTACGATGCACTCGTCGATGCCTCGCCGCTCAAGCCCGATGCGGTGCGGGGTTGCGACATTCTCATCGTGCGCGAGCTCACGGGTGGCCTGTACTTCGGCGACCATGAGACCGTCGAGGTCGATGGGGTAGCCTGCGCCCATGACGTCATGGAATACGACGAGCTCGAGGTCGAGCGCATCGCGCGACGGGCCTTTGAGGCCGCGGCGATACGCCAAGGCAAGGTCACGAGCGTCGACAAGGCCAACGTGCTCGATACGGGCCGACTATGGCGCAAGGTCGTGCACCGGGCCGCCGCCGAGTATCCCGACATCGAGATTGTCGACATGCTCGTCGACAACTGTGCGATGCAGCTCATCATGAATCCGGGCCAGTTCGATGTCATCCTCACCGAGAACACCTTCGGCGACATACTTTCCGACGAAGCCTCCGTGCTCGCCGGTTCGCTCGGGCTGCTCGCGAGTGCCTCGCTGGGCGACGGCACGTCGCTGTTCGAGCCCTGTCATGGGTCTGCCCCCGACATTGCGGGTAAAAACATCGCCAATCCCCTGGCCCAGGTGCTCTCGGCTGCTATGATGCTTGCGCACGGATTGGGTCTGGATGAGGCCGCGTCCGATGTGACGTGTGCGGTCGATGCGGTGCTCGCAGATGGGTGGCGTACGGCCGACATCGCGCAGGACACGACGGACGCCGCACATGTGTTGGGAACGAGGGAGATGGGCGAGAGAATCGTCGCCTGCATCGAGGAGGAGAGATGAAAGCCGTAATACCCGCTGCTGGTCTGGGAAGCCGCTTCTTGCCCGCGACGAAGGCGCAGCCCAAGGAAATGCTGCCGGTAGTCGACAAGCCGGCGATTCAATACATCGTCGAGGAGGCCCTCGAGGCAGGCGTCGACGAGGTCATCATCGTCAATAGCCGCGACAAGAAGTCCATCGAGGACCAGTTCTCCCCCCATGACGCGCTCGTCAATCATCTGCGTGGCGTGGGCAAGGATAGCTACGCCGATGCCGTCGAGCATGCGGGCACGCTTCCCGTGAGCTTCGTGTACCAGGACGAGCCGCTCGGCCTGGGTCATGCCGTTCACGTTGCCGCGCCCATGACCGGCGACGACATGTTCTTCGTCATGCTGGGTGACGTGCTCGTGCCCGACAACACGATGTGCCAGAGGATGCGCGAGGTCTCCGAGGCGCATGGCGGCGCGAGTGTCATCGCGGTGCTGCCCGTGCCCGATGACGAGGTGAGCCGCTTTGGCATCATCGGCGGTGAGGACCTGGGCGACGGCGTGTGGAGGGTCACCGAGATGGTCGAGAAGCCGGCGCTTGAGGATGCGCCGAGCAATCTCGCGAGCTTTGGCCGTTACCTGCTGAGCCCGACCGTCATGGAGTTGCTTGCCACGACCGAACCCGGCGCCGGCGGAGAGATTCAGCTCACCGATGCGCTCGTCTCGCTGCTCGACCGCGAGGAGATGTACGCGATCGTCATCGACCCGAGCGACGGCTACGACACCGGTACCGTGCCCTCGTGGATTGCCGCAAACGTTGCGCAGGCCATGAAGGACCCCAAGATCGCCGCGTATCTCAAGGAGACGGTCGGCCCGCTGTTCGCGTAATGAGACAAATACCCTGTGTATTTGTCTCATTTTCTCGCGTAGAATACTGCGATGCACGCCACATGCGGAGGGATGGCAGAGTGGTTGAATGCAACGGTCTTGAAAACCGCCAGGCGGTGCTGAGCTGCCTCCAGGGTTCGAATCCCTGTCCCTCCGCCAGTTCGTGAGCAAGGCCACGCAGCGGCGAAAGGGGAGTCATGGCCGGCGTCGCGCGCGGTCTGGTTCTCATGGCCACCCATAACGGCCAGGAACACCTCGCGGAACAACTCGATAGCATACTCGGCCAGGAGGGCGTCGAGGTGTCCCTGCGCATCTCCGACGACTGCTCGACCGATAGCACGTTCAGGATCCTCGAGACCTACGCCTCCGAGCACGATAACATCGAGATCATCTACAACAGCGCGCAGCAGGGTCTGACGCGTACGATCATGGGACTTGTCTACGATGCCCCGGTCGAGGAGTACGACTTCGTCGCGCTCGCCAACCAGGACGATATCTGGCATCCCGCCAAGCTTGCTGCCGGCACCGACCACATTTCCGCGAACACGAGCCGTCCCGAGCTCTACTACGCGGGCACCAATTGCGTCGATGGGCGCGGGAGGGTGATTGGCGACGAGTTTGACGGCTACGAGGTGTGCGCTTCCCATCCGGGTAGCCTCCTGCTCGTGCGTAACTGGGCCCTGGGCTGCACGATGCTCATGAACGGCGCGCTCGTCAAGCTGCTGCGCCGGCATCAGGTCTTCGACTTCGCCCGTGCCCACGATGCGTGGATTCACGCGGTTGCCCTGTATTGCGACGGGTACGTCTTCGGCGACCTGCCACATCGTTACGTCGACAGGCGCCTTCCCGATGGCGAAGCGGCGCTTCCCGTCCATGACGATCTTGACCCCGAGCTGGCAGACCGGTGCACGACGATGGCACGGGTGCTCTTGCGCGAGTACGAGCGGGCCATGAATCCGGATGCCGTCAAGCTTGTCGAAGCCGTCGCCGTCAGGCACGTCTCGGCCAAGGCGCGCCGGTTTCTCGTTGGCCGCACGGACATCATGCTGCCGACGAATCCGCGCACGAGCAGGCTTCGCTGGAACATCCTGAGGAACAAGTTTTAGAGTCTTATTCTTCGGTAGGGGCGCCGATGAGGTTCAGGAGCTCGCGGACGTTGTCGACGCTTACCGTGTCACCGTAGACATGCGGGCTGATGATGACCGACGGACTGCCGAACTTGCCGGCCATGACGATGTCGGTGTCGTAGGTATCTCCCACGACGAGGATCTCCTCCGGTGCCAGCCCGAGCTGTTCGCTGACCTCCTTGAGCATGAAGATGTTGGGCTTGCCGATCGTGAGGTCGACCATGCGGCCCGAACACCACTCGACGGAGGCGACCATGCCGCCGCAGCCGGGCATGAGACGGTCGTCCTCGCCCGGATAGGACCGCTCCTTGTTGCAGGCGATGACCCTATCGACCTTGAGGGCGACGTTGGATGCCGCGGCGAGCTTGTCGTAGTCGAATTCCGGGTCGAGCCCGATGAGCATGTTCTCGGCTTCCTCGGCCTCGACGGAGTGCACGCTCAGCTTTTCGCACTCGCTCACGAGGTTCTTCGAACCGCAGATGTAGATGTTATTCAGGCGTTCGCGGTGGGCGTAGAGCGCCGCGGCGTATCCGCTCGTGAGCACTTCCCTGAAGGTGCAGTCGATGCCCATGCCGCGCAGCTTGTGGAAGATCTGGGAGCGGGTCTCTGACGAGTTGTTGGTGATGAAGAACACGGACTTTCCCAGCTTGCGGCATTGGCGAATGACCTCGTCGATGCCATCGACGAGCCGGGAGCCCCGATATACGGTACCGTCGAGTGCGAACGCGACGGCCTTGGTGTCTTCAAACATGCGGTCATCCTCCTGCGAAGAATACGGTCACGATGCCAGTGGCCTCATGGTCTCGAGGCTATTCGGTGGGGGCCTCGGGCGGAGCTTCGCCACCACCTTCACCGCCGCCCTCGCCGCCAGGCTCGGGTCCCGGATCGCTTGGCTCCTGTGGCTGGTCGGGATTGGGGGCGTTGGGATCGGCCGTCGAACTCGAGCTCGCCTCGGTCGTGGAGCTGCTCGTGCTCGAGGATTCCTCGGGAGGCGCCTCCTCGTCATCTCCGCCGATAATCGTGATGTCCTTGGTGAAGTCCCAGGTGCGTGCCGGTTTGTAGCTGATCTTCTCGGTGGTCGTGGGGAACTGCTTGACAGGCTGGCCCTCGAGCGCGGCGTTCATGAAGTCGCGCCAGATGGGTGCGCAGACGGTGCCGCCGTACATCGAGGTCTCTCGTTCGATGCGATAACCGGCCCACACGGCGGTGGAGTATTGCGGTGTGAATCCGCAGAACCAGAGGTCGCGGCCATGCTCGGAGGTGCCGGTCTTGCCGGCGCAGGGCTGGCCGTTGTTGAGACGCGCGCTCGATCCCGTTCCCGAGCTGATGACGAGTTCGAGGATGTCGGTCGCCTTCTGCGCGACTGCCGCCGAAAGCGCGCGCTTGGCCTGGGCGGGCTCGTATTCGTAGACGGTGTCACCCGAAGGCCCCACGATTTCGGTGACGGCGTAGGGTTCGTAGTAGTAGCCACCATTGGCGATCGTGGCATAGGCGCTTGCCATCTCGAGCGGATTGACGCCGCTTGAGCCGAGCGAGACCGTGTCGTCCTGTTCGAGCTCCGACTTGATGCCGCAGGCATGGGCGATGTCGATGGTCTTCTGTGCGCCGATGGCGTGGACGAGCTGGGCGTAGACGGTGTTCACCGAGGAGATCGTCGCATCGGTGACGCTCATCGAGCCGTGACCGCGGCCCTCGGAGTTGTTCACGGTCCAGTCCTTGCCCACCTGCACCGGGCTCGACGAATCGATGTAGGTGTCATCGGGGTCGAGTCCCTCGTTGAGGGCGG
>CATLBX010000052.1 GCA_949879855.1 uncultured Coriobacteriia bacterium | reverse complement strand
CTCGCGTACGTAGTCGTCATAGGCGGCCTGCACGGCGGTGGAATCCGTCACATCCACATCGCAAAACTGGCAATATTCCGCCAGGGAGAGAGGGTAGACAGGCATCTTGACGTATCGACCGGAGAGATAGGTCATATCTTCCCCTGCGAAAAGATGGGCGTTAGAGCCGGTGACAAATATGTTGAGCCCGTATTCAGCTCGAAGGCCATTGATTGTCTTTTCCCACTGATTGAGCTCCTGAGCCTCGTCGACGAAGAGATAGCGCAGCTTGTCGTTATGAAGTCTGCTCGTGACATATTTGATGAAGGCGGTAGAGTCGGTGAGCTCTGCATTTGACGGAAGCTCGAAATCAATCGAGAGCATCTCGTCTGGGGAAATGCCTGCTTCACGCAAGTCATTTTGAAGTTGCTTAAGCAGCGTTGACTTCCCACAGCGGCGAACTCCGACAATGATTTTCACGAGGTCAGCGGTAGCGTAGTCCTTGAGCTTGTCCATGTAGAGCGGGCGACGAATCATGACGGCCCCCTGTGGGTCAGGTAGTGGTCAGTGTGGATGCTCATATTGTAGAAAAGTTTTTCGGTTACTAACCGAAAAATTCCCAGAAACGAAAAGTTTTTCGGTTACTAACCGAAAAACTCTGAGCTTGTCCTCTGTCATTTCGAGCGCTGTGAGCATAGCGGCACTCCCACTGTCATTTCGAGCGAAGCGAACGGAGTGAGTGAAGTCGAGAAATCTCGATCTTAACTTGCGGGATAACCCCTGAGATTTCTCCACTTCGGCGCTACGCGCCTCCGGTCGAAATGACAGAAGGCGACCGCTTGCGCCCCTCGGTCGAAATGGCGGGCTTCCTAGTACGCGCCGTTGGGACGGTTGCCGGCACCGACAATCGAGTTGACGATGGCGCTCACGATCGAGATGACGATGGACGCGAGAAACGCGCTGCCGAATCCGTCAATCCAGAACCCGATGCCAAACAGCCCGTTTGCAAGCCATGCCGCCAGGTACAGCAAGATCGTGTTGACGACGAGGTAGAAGATTCCCAGCGTGATGACCGATATGGGCAGCGAGAGAATCTGCAGTATCGGCTTGATGGATATGTTGATGAGCGAGAGGATCAGCGCGAAGATGGCGATGCCGATCCAGGCGGAGTCACCGCCGATGAGCTCGATGCCGGGAACGAGCCATACTGCCGCTGCGACGGCGATTGCGGTAACCAGCCAGCGAATGAGGAAAGTCATGGCAAACTCCCTTCTGTCTTATTATTCGGACATAAGCATAATAGCGCGTAAGTTCATCTCATGGAAGCGTGGATGTACGCGCTCGCGTATGGCGTCCTCGAGCTCCTCGCGCGTGATGCCGAGCGCGCCGCTTTTGACCGCTGCGGCGAGCAGCGCGATGTTGAGCACCTTGGACGAGCCTGCCTGTTCGCAGATTGACGCGCCGTCGACCTCGACGAGCTGCACGCCGGGTAGTGCGCGCAGGTAGGCGAGCGCTTCGGAGCCGTCGTAGTCGATGCCCTGGAGGGCCGCCACGGGCGGTTGGGCTGCCTGCGTGTTCACGACGATGGTGCCGCCGGGTGCGAGGTAGTCGATGCAACGCACGGCCTCGCCGGGCTCGAAGGCGATGAGGCAGTCGGCGCATCCTTTGGGAACGAGCGGGGATTGCGGATGGCCGCCGCGCACGTGGCTCGCGACGGAGCCCCCGCGCTGCGCCATGCCGATGGTTTCGGCCGTCTTCACGTGCTCGTCACGGGCGAGGAGCACCTGCGCGATGAGGCGCGAGGCAAGCACGTTGCCCTGGCCGCCCACGCCGCAGATGACGCAGTTGAGTCCGGAACGCTCACTCATCGGATCCCCCTTCCCGCAACGCGTCCGTGGGGCAGATTTTGCAGCACAGCTCGCAGCCATAGCACAGCGATTCGTCCACGGCCACGTGCCCGTCTTCGACCACGAGGGCCGGGCAGCCGAGCTGCTTGATGCACGCGCGGCAGTCGATGCACGCGTCGAGGTCGAGCTTGACGGCAGGATGCGCGGGCGGCTCGAGGTAGATGCAGGGAGACTTGAAGATGATGGCGCGCACGCCCGTCTTGTCCATGGCGTCGCGCACGGCCTGCACCGCGCGCTCGAAGTCGAGCGGGTCGACGATCTGGCAGTCCACGTCGAGGGCTTCGAGGATGCGCGGGATGCTCAACGGTTCGACCTCGGTGCCCATCATCGTGCGGCCCGTGCCCGGATGCGGTTGCTGGCCGGTCATGGCCGTCGTCGAGTTGTCGAGCATGCACACGATCATGTCGTGCTGGTTGTAGACGGCGTTGACGACGCCGGTGATGCCGCTGGCGAAGAAGGTCGAGTCGCCCACGAAGCCAAACGCGAGCGTGTCCGGATCGACGGTCTCGATGCCCTGGGCCACGGTGATGCCGCCGCCCATGCACAGGCAGGTGTCGACCATGTCGAGCGGCGCGGCGTTGCCGAGCGTATAGCAGCCGATGTCACCGCAGAAGACGGCCTTGCGCTTGCCCACGGCGCGCTTGACGGCGTAGAAGCTCGCGCGATGGGGGCAGCCCGCGCACAGCACCGGCGGGCGCGGTGGCAGCTCGGGTTTGGGGGTGACAGCAGGGACGGTCCTAATGTCACGCGAATCCCAGTGTGACATTAGGACCGTCCCTCTGTCACCCAGGTCAGCGACATCTGCGAGCACGTCGCAGATGTCCTCGACGTTCTGCTCTCCGGCATAGCCGAAGTAACCGTCGAGCTTGCCGTGGATGGTGTTTGCCAGGAACTCGAAGCCGCAGAGGAAGTTGAGCTCGCGCTCGATGACGGGGTCGAGTTCCTCGACGCACAGCACCTCGTCGACGGCTTCCAGGAACTCGGTCGCGAGCTTGGCGGGGAAGGGATAGGGCGTACCGATCTTGAGCACGGGCAGTTCGAGCCCGCACATCTCGAGGGCCTCCATCACGTAGTGGTACGAGATGCCGCCGCAGGCGATGCCAAGCTCGAAGCGCTTGTCACCGCGTTCCTCGAACGCACGCGTGACCTCTGCATGGCCCATGCCGCTCATCTCGATGCGGTTGGGGCGATAGCCGAAGGAGAGCTCGTCGGCGATGGCCGCCGCACGCCTCTCGACCTTGCCGTGGTTGAGGTAGCTCGTACGCGGGAACACGACCCAACGCTGGGTGTCCTTCGTAAAGCCGCTGGGCACGTGGCGTTCCCAGGACGCGTCATCGTCGTCGAGGGTGGGGTTTGCGAAGCTCGCACCGCAGTCGGCCACGCCACCGCGCGTCTTGACGGTGCCGCAGGCATGGCTCACGCGCGTGGTGGGACGCACGATGACCGGCGTGTGGTGGCGCTCGGAGAGCTCGAAGGCGTCCTGGATCATGGCGTAGGCCTCGCCGGGGCTTGCCGGGTCGAAGAGGGGCACCTTGGCGAACTGCGCAAAGTTGCGCGTGTCTTGCTCGGTCTGGCTCGAGATGGGGCCGGGATCATCGGCCACGACGATGACGAGACCTCCCTCGACGCCGATGTACGAGAGCGTCATGAGCGGGTCGCTCGCGACGTTGAGCCCCACCTGCTTCATCGTGACCAGGGCGCGGGCTCCGGCGTAGGCGGCACCCGCCGCCGCCTCGAGGGCGGCCTTCTCGTTGGTGGACCATTCGACGTGGATGGAGCCGTCGTTATGCTTGGCAACGGTCTCGAGCACTTCGGTCGAGGGCGTACCGGGATACCCGCTCACGAAGTTGACGCCCGCGTGTATGGCGCCAAGCCCCAGGGCCTCATTTCCCATGAGCAGTTTGACCGGCATGTCAGCTCCCTCGTCCGCGCCTGTCCTGCAGGCTTATCGTTGGCGTTCGCGTGCCGAGTCATGGGCTCGGCGCAGTGCGATACATGGTACCATCTCTTCCACGTTCACCTTATCTTGGAGCTTTGCATGGAAATCCGCTATATCGACACGCGTGGCAATACGCATGACCCCCTGACCTTCAGTGAGGCGCTTCTCAAGGGAATCGCCTCGGGCGGTGGCTTGTTCGTGCCCGAACAGGTTCCCACGATGACGCTCGACGAGATCGTCGCGCTCGCGGCCATGCCCTATGCCGAACGCGCGGCCTTCGTCTACAAGCGCTTCGGCATCGATTTCGACGACGCGGAGGTCGACGAGCTCATGGGCCGCGCCTATGGCGAAAACTTCGACACGCCCGATATCTGCCCGGTCGTCACCGTGGCCGATGGCATGCACGTGCTCGAGCTGTGGCATGGCCCCACCTGCGCCTTCAAGGACATGGCGCTGCAGTGCCTGCCGGTCTTCTTCTCGGCCTGCGTCGACAAGCGCCGCAGCGCGGGCGGTGCAAGCAACGACTACCTCATCGCCGTGGCCACGAGCGGCGATACCGGCAAGGCGGCCCTGCAGGGCTTTGCCGACCGCGATCATATCTCCATCGTCGTGTTCTATCCCGATGGCGGCGTGAGCGACATCCAGTTCAAGCAGATGGCAACCCAGGAGGGCGACAACGTCTGCGTGTACGGCGTGCGCGGAAACTTCGACGATTGCCAGACGAGCGTCAAGCGCATGTTCGATGACGCGAGCTTCAACGAGCAACTGCTCGACGAGCACAACATCGCCCTGTCCTCGGCAAACTCGATCAACTGGGGCAGGCTGCTGCCGCAGGTCGTGTACTACGTGAGCGCCTACGCCACCATGGTCAGAGACGGCATCGTCACCGCTGGCGACCCCATTGACGTGACGGTTCCCACCGGCAACTTCGGCAACATTCTGGCCTGCTGGTACGCCAAGCAGATCGGCGTGCCCATCGATCATATCGTCTGCGCGAGCAACACCAACCGCGTGCTCGCCGACTTCATCAAGACGGGTGTCTACGACATCAGCGATCGCCCGTTCGTGCTCACCCCCTCACCGTCCATGGACATCCTCGTCTCGAGCAACCTCGAGCGCCAGCTCTTCGAGCTCACGGGCCGTGATGCCGCCTCCATCCGCGCGTGGATGGAGGACCTGCGCGAGAAGCGCCGCTTCGAGCTCGACGAGACGACCTTCGCCGCGCTCAGGGAGAACTACCGCGCGGGTTCGGTCGATAGCGACGCCTGCCTGCAGACCATCCGCGACGTGTTCGAGCATCATGACTACCTGCTCGACCCGCATACGGCCGTCGCGTGGAAGGTCGCCGAGCAGCACAAGGGTGACAACCCCATGCTCATCGCGTCCACGGCCAACTGGGCCAAGTTCGGCGCCAACGTGTACCGCGGCCTTGCCGGCATCGCGCCGGACGAGCAGCTTCCCGCCGAGGTGCGCGACCTCACCGACGTTCAGCTCAACCGCAAGGTCTACGAGATGACGCGCGTGTGCCCCGTGCCCCCGCAACTCGACGAGCTCGACGACAAGGCCATCCGGTTCACCGCCGTGATCGACGGGGACACGGCGGCTATCGAGGACGCGGTCACCGACTTCATAGGATAAACACGAGTGTACGAGAGGTTTACCGTTCGCCACCGCAAATAGCCTTTTCTCAGCTTAATCTTGATATCCGATAAAAATCTTGTTATGCATGTAGATAGCGTTAAAGGTATTTATCGGGCAACTCGTCAGTGCGAATCTACAGGACATTTAACCGAGAGGACTCATCATGGCCGATAAGAAAAATCTGCATGCGCAAGTCAAGCTCATGGTCAGCGCCACCGAGGACCGCAAGGGACCGACGTTTGGCAAGGGCGCTGCGACCCTGCTTCATGGTATCGAAGAGAACGGCTCGTTGAACAAGACGGCCAAGAACCTCCACATGGCCTACAGCAAGGCGTGGAGCATGATCAAGAAGGTCGAGGAAGGCCTTGGCTTCCAGCTCATCGAGCGCTACGGCGCCCGTGGCTCCAAGCTCACCGAGGATGGCGAGGAATTCCTCAAGCTCTACGACGTCTACGACAAGAAGGTCGAGGCCTACGCCGACAAGGTCTTCCGCGAGACCTTCAAAGATTTCTAGAATGAGACAAATACCCTGTGTATTTGTCTCATCAGAGATGAAGAAGCCGCCCGTTGAGGCGGCTTCTCTCGTTGTGGGATGTTGCGCATCGCGGCGCTATGAGGTGGTTGCGTCTCCTTCGCCCCCGCCGCTCGTGTCGCCCCCGGTGGTGTCGCCGCCGGTGTTGCCCTCGCCGCCTTCACCCGGCGTATCGGGGGTCGTGGGCTCGGAGGGATAGGGCGAGACCGCGACGGTGATCGTGATGCTCGAGCCCTTGGCGACCTCCGTGCCGCCGGAGATGCTTTGCCTGATGACCTCACCCTGGCTGGCGCTGGTGGACGACTCGTAGTCGACCGAGACGGAGAGCCCGCGGCCCTCGAGGGCCGAGACGGCGTCAACCTCGCCGATGCCCAGCACGCTCGGCACGAGGACGTTTTCCTTCTTCTTGCCGGTGGAGACGGTGTAGGTGACCTTGGAGCCGGCCTCGACCTGTGAGTTGACTGCCGGATCCTGGTCGCAGATCTTGCCGGCCTCCACGGTATCGCTGCTATCTTGCTTGGATTCGCCCACGAGCCCCAATGCGGCGAGCTGTTGCTCGGCCTCTGATGCCGTGAGCCCTCTGAGGTTTGGCACCGTCACGAGCTCGCTGCTCGTCTTGCCCGACGAGATGACGAGGTCGACGGCCGTGCCTGGCTCGACGTGGCTGTTGGGCGTGGGGTTCTGGCTGATGACCTTGCCCTTCTCGACGGTTTCGCTGATGTCGAGCTTGATCTTGCCCACCTTGAGGCCGGCGTTGGTCAACGACCGACGCGCCTCCTGCTCGGTCTGCCCCTGAACGTTGGGCACCGTGGCCGAGCCGCCGCCGAAGAGGCCGGCCGCGTTTGCCACGAAGAAGCCGATGCCGGCGATGAGGACGATGGCGATGAGGGCGATGATGACGTTGCGCGTCGTGTTGCTGCGCTGCGGTTGCGGCTGCCTGCCGCCCTGCCTGCCGCCGCCGGGCATGATGGTGGTCTGCCCCGGCGTGGGCATGACGGTGGTCTGGTCGACGCCATAGGCGCCGGCGCCCGCGGCGGCGTAGCCATGGTTGAGCACCTGGGTCTCGGCCGAGGAGCGGCCGGACAGGTAGTCGTCGATGGCACGCTGCATTTCCTTGGCGGTGGCGAAGCGGTCGTCCGGATTCTTCTCGAGCGCCGTCATGATGATGGCCTCGAACTGCGGGTCGATGTTGGGGTTGAGCTGTCGCGGCGGAACGGGCAGGTCGCTCACCTGCTTCATGGCGACCGAGACGACATCGGGGCCGTCGAAGGGCAGTTGCCCGGTCGCGGCCTCATAGAGCACGATGCCGAGCGAGTAGAGGTCGCTGGCCGGCGTGAGCTTCTTGCCCTGGGCCTGCTCGGGGCTCACGTAGTGCGCGGTGCCCAGGACCGACGAGTCCTGCGTCATGCCGGGGTGCCCGGCCTGCGCGATGCCGAAGTCCATGACCTTCACGTTGCCGTCGCCTTGCACCATGATGTTGGCGGACTTGATGTCACGATGGATGATGTCGTAGCCGTGGGCGACGGAGAGCGCCGAGCACACCTGGGAGCCAATCTCTGCCACCTTGCGCGGGTGGATGTTGCCGCGCTGCTGGATGGCGGTCTTGAGGTCGGTGCCCCGCACGTATTCCATGACGATGTAGTAGGAGTCACCGTCACGGCCCCAGTCGTAGATGTTGACGATGTAGGGGCTGCTCAGGTTGGCGGCAGCTTGCGCCTCCTGCCTGAAACGCGCGGCGAAGTTGGGGTCCGAGGCATATTGCGGAAGCATCACCTTGACGGCGACAGTTCTACCAAGCGTCGAATCGGTGGCCTTGTAGACCTCGGCCATGCCGCCCATGCCGATTTTCTCGGTAACTTGATAGCGGTTCCCCAGTGTCCGATTAACCACGTTTACACTCCCTGTCGCTTGTGATGCGAATGCAAGCTTCGCATACCATCAGGCATTCTACCAATCTAGATGATGCCGTATCTGCATAATGTCGAAAAAAGCGCCTTGACTGCATATCTAGAGCGCCCCCAGTTCCCTCAGCGCCGATAGGAACACGGTCGCGGCCTTGGGCGCCGCGACGTCTCCGCCGCTGTCGCCTTCCTCGATGACGATGGCCACGGTCACGCTGCGGCCATTGGCCTGTGCCGTGCCGACGAACCAGGCGTCTGAGTTCTCCTTGCCCGTCTCGGCCGTGCCCGTCTTGCCGATGACGTCGGCGCCGTCGACGCGAGCCTGCGTGCCCGTACCATGGGCCACGACGCCGGCGAGGATCTCCTGCTCGGTCTTGGCGGTCTTCTCGGAGAGTGCCTGGCCCATGATCTGCGGCTTGGTCTCGAAGGTCGTCGAGCCGGAAGGCGAGACCACCTTGGAGATGACGTAGGGATGCAGCGCCACGCCGTTGTTCGCGATTGCCGCCATGCAGACGGCCATCTCCATGACCGTGGCCTGGGGGCCGGCCGGGCTCTCATGTTCGCCAACGGGCTGGCCGTCGCCGGCCCAGGCGGTCTCCCAGCGGGTCATCTCGTTGGGGTCGGGCATGAGCGAGGTGATGAGGTTGAAGTCGAGCGCGACCTTGTCGCTGTTGAAGCCGAACTTCTCGGCGTAGGAGACGAGGTTCTTGGCCCCGAGCTCGTCGGCGATCTGCGCGAAGGCCGTGTTGGCCGACAACGCGGTGGCTTCGGCCACGGTGACGCGGCCGTAGGCATGGTTCTTGTAGTTGGTGATGGGGGCGTTGCCGATGTCGAGGGAGCTCGGCGCGCTGTAGACCGTGTCGGGCGTGACCGTGCCCGTGTCGAGCGCGGCACCGAGCGTGACGATCTTGAAGGTCGAGCCGGGCGCGTAGAGGGTCTGCGTCGCGCGGTTGACGAGCGCGCCCTCCGTACTCAGCGACGAGCCGGTCAGGATGCTCTCGACGTTGTTGCTGTCGTAGGTGGGCGTGGACGCCTCTGCGAGCACGGCGCCCGTTGCGGTATCGAGCACGACGCAAGCGCCCTTCTGGCCGTAGAGCACGCCTTCGGCCGTGCGCTGGATCTTCGAGTTGATGGTGAGCACCACGTCGTTGCCCTGGGGCTTCTCGCCGGCGTAGGCGCGGATGGCGTCGCCGATGGTCTCGAAGTGCTCCTCGCCCACGAGCGTCGATCCCATGGTGTTCTCGACGCCGGTGCTGCCGAAGCGCTGCGAGGTGTAGCCCACGACGTGGGCCGCGAGCGAGCCCTGCGGGTAGACGCGCTCGTAGACGCCGTTGGCCTGCGGGATGGACTCGGCAAGCACGACGTTGTCGGAGGTGACGATGGCGCCGCGCTGCTGCTCGGCGATGCGCTGCAGCGTGTGGTTGTTGCCACTGCGGTTCTGCAGGTCGTCGGCCTGGACGATCTGCACGAAGGTGAGGTTGGCGATGAGCGCGGCGAAGAGCAGCGCGAAGACGGTGATGAGCCTGGTGAGGCGCTTGCCCAGCGCGGTGCGGCCCAGCACGCCCGTCTCGCCCGGCGTCTTGATCGTGGTGGTGCTCGTCATCTCGGTCTGCAGGCCTGTGCCCTCGTTGCCGGCGCACAGCAGCAGGCCGACGATGATGAAGCTCGAGAGCAGCGACGAGCCGCCCTGGCTCATGAAGGGCAGCGTGAGGCCCGTGAGCGGGATGAACCCCGTGACGCCACCGATGATGATGAAGGCCTGCAGGCAGATGGAGGTGGTGAGGCCGACGGCCGTGAAGGCGGCCATGTCGGACTTGGCGCGCGCCGCGGTCAAGAAGCCGCGCACGGCGAAGAGCATGAACAGGAAGATGACGCCCGACGCGCCGAGCAGGCCCATTTCCTCGGCGATGGCCGAGAAGATGAAGTCGCTGTGCACCTCGGGGATGAGGGTGGGCATGCCACGGCCGATGCCGCAGCCAAAGAGCCCGCCGTCTGCCAGCGAATACAGCGACTGCACGAGCTGGTAGCCCGAACCACTCGCGTCGGCGAAGGGGTCGAGCCAGATGGCGATACGCGTCTGCACGTGGGGGAACAACGTGTAGAGGGCCACGCCGCCGATGGCGACGAG
>CATLBX010000051.1 GCA_949879855.1 uncultured Coriobacteriia bacterium | reverse complement strand
GATGGCCTTGCCCTGCTCGTCGATGCCGCAGATCACGATGAAGTGGCCCGTGGTCGTGAAATCGCCCGGCCCCATGATGGCGATGACGGGATGACCGGCCGCGACCTCGTTCTTGATGACGTTCCTGTCTGCGGAGAGCTCCTTCGAGCGCAGCCCCAGCCCCTTCGCGCCGTCGCTCATGAACCTCCAGCTCGTTGCCCCGGCATCCACGTAACCCCCGTTCTCGCTGTAGGCGCACATCTTGGCGGGATCCATCTCCTTGCGGCCGGTGAGATTCACGTAGACCATGGCCATGCACGTGGGGCCGCAGCCGCTTTCGCGCAGCGTGTCGTTGGCGTAGCGGGTGTCGGCCCACTGGGCGTCGGTCTGGTAGAGGGCGGGCGTCTTGCCGCGCTTCCATTCCGATTTGGGCGTACTTGCGAGAACCGGGCTTCCCGTGCCGCCGTTTCCGCTCAGCGAGGGCGTCATCGATTCGAGTGACCCGCTGGCGAAGTACGAGGCGAGCAGGAAGCCCGCCACGAGCATGCCGACGATGATGAACTTTCCCTTGCGGGCGCTCACGCCGCGGCGCCTCGGGTGGCGGACGGGAGTGCGGCGCACCTGGATGCCCGAACGGCTCGTGCGACGGCTCGTCCGTCCCACGCGCACCGAGCTCATGGCGGGGTTTCCGTTGCGGCTGGAATACGAGTTGGAATAGCGGCTGTAGCGCATCGCGTCTTCGTTCATGGAGGTCACCTCGCAAGGGTCCGCGTTTCGATGTTGCCATGATGCGGAAAGCCCCCATGTCGATGCCCATAGCAAAGGCTTAACAATTCCTTACGATGAGACAAATGTGTCTGACCAAACTGTCTCATTATCTGACGGTGCCAGTTGGTTCGGTCCCTTAACAATTCCTTACGATGCTGCAAGGTTGCGGATTGTTCGTGCCCGGACATCGCTATTGCAAGTAGAATTGTCGCCATGAACGCAAACGCCAAGATACTGATCGTGGATGATGACGAGGCCATTGCCGGCCTGCTACGCGAGGTCCTGCAAGGGGAGGGCTTTGCCACGCACGAATGTCTCTCGGGGCAAGACGCAATCGTCGAGCTTGCCTGCGATAGCTACCAGCTCGTGCTCCTCGACATCATGATGCCGGGCATGAGCGGCTTCGAGACCTGCCAGCGCATGCGCGAGTTCTCGGACGTCCCCATCGTCTTCCTCACGGCGCGCAACGAGGAATCCGACACGGTGCTCGGCTTCTCGCTCGGCGCCGACGACTACATCGTCAAGCCCTTCAAGCCCCGCGAACTCGTCGCCCGCGTACGCGCCCGCATACGGCGTGGTCAGGCGGGCAAGGGCACGCCTTCCGCGTCGGACGTCTTCGACCGCGGCGGCCTGCTCATCGATGTGACGCGGCATGTCGTCAGCTTGCACGACGTGGAGCTCAAGCTCACGCCCAAGGAATTTGACGTACTTTCGCTTCTGGCGCAGCAGGCGGGCAACCCCGTCGCCATAAAGGAGATATTCGAGCGCATCTGGGACGAGCCGTACAATTCCTTCGACAGCAACACCGTCATGGTGCACATCCGGCGCCTGCGCAAGAAGATGGCCGAGATCGACTCCTCGCGCGAATTCATCAAGACCATCTTCGGCGTAGGCTACAAGCTCGAGCTGAACGACGGGCCCGAGGGCGGTGACGGCGAGAAGGAGGAGCTCCTTGGCTAGGCTCAAGACCGAACAGGCAAAGTCGATGTGGACGCGGCTCGTCATTCGCTACGTGCTCGCCCTCGTCATCTTCACGCTCGTCTACGCCGTCATGCTCGTCACCTGTGGCAATGCGCTTGCGCGCTCTATCGGCAATTACGTGGCCGATTCCACCTCCACATGGCATTACGTCACGGCCACCGAGTTCAACGACCTGGTCGTGAGCGATGCTCTTGACGCTTCGAACCTGCAGGTCATCGATCTCGGGCCAGTCGAGGCGTACTATGCGGGGCTCGGCGCGAACCTCCCCGAGGGAATCGATGCCGATGCCGCGGCAAACGGGACGTCATCGGATGGTCAGAGCATGGATTGGGACAGATGGGAGACGCTTTCCGAAGAGGAACAGACGAAGATTCTCGAGAAAGGCTTCTGGGGTGACACCATGATTGCCTATCGTGACCTCAGCGTCTACAAGGGCTTCAAGCCCTTCAAGCCCCTTGCGGCCATCGTGCTCTACCTCATCGGCCTGCTCGTCATCACCATCTGGTTCATGCGACGGCCCATGCGCGCCGTCGATGCCATCTCCGGTGCGATTGCCTCGCCGGGACTCGTGAAGGGGGAGGCCGTAACCCTGCCCCGCGGTCTCAAGACCACGCAATCCGAGCTCGAGCTCCTGCAATCGCGCATCCTGCGCAACGAGATGGAGGCCAAGGCGGCCGAGGAACGCAAGAACGAGCTCGTCACTTACCTGGCCCATGACATCCGCACACCGCTCACCTCGGTGCGTGGCTACCTCGAGCTCATCAGCGAAGGCGAGGGCATGAGCGCCGAGCGCCAGCGCGATTTCGCGGGTCGCGCCCTCGTCAAGGCCGACCGCCTCGAGTCGCTCGTCGAGGAGCTGTTCGAGATCACGCGCTACAACATGCAGAACATCCCCATCGAGCGCGAGCGTCTCGACATGAGCCTGCTGTGCGAGCAGGTCGCCGAGGAGTTCTACCCGCAGGCCCAGGCCCGCGATCTTGCCATCGAGGTCGACGTGCAGGCGGGGCTCGATGCCTTCCTCGACTCGTCGCGCATGGGACGCGTGCTCGAGAACGTCGTGAAGAACGCCATCGCGCACGCGAGCGCCGGCACGTCGGTTGTCATAGGCGTCGTGGCCGATGACGAGGCAGATGCGGTCGTGTTGTCGGTGAGCAACGTCGGCAAGGAGATTTCGCCCGAGCATCTCGAGCACGTCTTCGACCGCTTCTATCGCGGGGACGCGGCCCGCGGTCAGAGCACCGGCGGGGCGGGCCTGGGCCTTGCCATCGCCAAGGAAATCGTCGAGGCCCATGGCGGCATCATCTCGGCTACGAGCGAGGGCGGCCTCACGACCTTCTCGATTCGCCTCCCAAAATGAGACAAATACACAGGGTATTTGTCTCATTTGCTTGGTTGCAGTCCCGAAAATCGTACTAGAATAGCGGTCATGAATCGTAACACCACATGCGCTGCCGTCTGGCAGCGCTTCTTCTCACGGCCCACAGCCAATCTCGCGTTGCGCGTCGTCCTCATGTTCGCCGGGCTCATGGGCATCGCCCTCGGCATATCGCTTGCCAAGCTTGCCTGCATGGGTACCTCGCCCATTTCCAGCGTGCCGGCGGTCATGACGGAGGTGAGCGAGGTCCACGGCATTCCGATGACCATGGGCATGTGGACCTTCGTCTTCAATTTGAGCTATTTCCTGCTCGAGCTTGCCTTGCTGCGTCGCGCGTTCAGACCCGTGCAGTTTCTCCAGATTCCGCTGTTCTTCGTGCTCTCCGTCTTCGTGGACCTGTGGCTTGCCGTCTTCGGTCCGCTGGCTCCGCAAGGGTATGGTTGGCAGCTTGTCTGGCTGCTCGCCTCCATTGCCGTGCTGGGCTTCGGCATTCGCGTGCAGCTGGCTGCAGACCTGCTCATGACTCCCGGCGATGCGGCCGTGCAGGTCATCGCCTACGTGTCGAAGCTGCGCTTCAGTCGTTGCAAGGTCATCTGGGATGTCTCGCTCATGAGCATCGCCGCGCTCATCTCGCTTCTGGTGCTGGGCGGCCTGTTCCAGGTGCGCGAGGGAACGATCCTCTCCGCATTGCTCGTCGGCCCCATGGTGCGTCTCGTCGACCGCGGCTTCGCCCACGTGCCCTGGCTCGTTCCCGCGGCATCGAGGAACCTCGTCGCGCCGCTGTGCCCCGAACAAGGCGCGCACGGCCAATCCGAGGCGCTCCAGCCCGAAACGGCCCTTGAATGAGACAAGTTTGTCAGACACATTTGTCTCATTATCGATAGGCTCCGGCAGCAAACCAGACAAAAGGCGCCAGATACCATTTGCCTGGTTTTATTAGTCGCATGGCGCTGACCGGCGCTTCGCAACCAATGGGCGCCTCGAATCCGAGGTTTTTGCATCATCTGGTTGATGGCATGACACTAGTTTGACCCGTAGGCTTTTCCTATCAGCTGATGGATAATGAACGCAAGGCGAAAGGACCTACGATGAGTTTCAGAGACAATCTCCTGCACCTCCGTGCAGCCAACAACATGACCCAGGAGCAGCTGGCGATGCTGCTCGGCGTGAGCCGGCAGTCGGTCACCAAATGGGAGGCCGAGAAGTCCTATCCGGAAATGGACAAGCTCCTCAAGATGTGCCAGGTCTTCGACTGCACGCTCGACGAGCTCGTGCAGGGCGACCTGACGGGCCATGAGGGCGCGGCGTCAGCGCAGTTCAGGCCGACGGGCGTTCCCAAGGACCTTTTCGGTTACGACGAGCACATGCGCAAGTTCGCCAACAAGATATCCTTCGGCATCGCCGCGCCCATCGCCAGCGTCGCGCTCGGCGTCCTCTTCTTCTCGCTGGGCTATTCGGATGGCGAAGGCCTCGGCTTGCTGCCGGACAACATCAGCGCGGCCCTCGGGCTGCTCAGCATCTTCATCGGCGTCGCCGTGTGTCTTGCCTGCATCATTCCCGCGGGCATGGACCATTCGAACTTCGTGAAGAGCCATCCCTTCCTCGAGGACTTCTACACGGAAGACGAGAAGGCCCGGGCACGCAAGCAGTTCACCTACGAGCTCATCGGCGGCATATTCTCCATCTTCATCGGCATCTTCGTCCTCATCGTCCTCGGTGGCACCGCTTACGAGGTCGTCGCCGGCGTGCCCGCGCTACTGGCGCTCATCGCCATCGGCGTGCGCTTCATCGTGCATGGGGCCATGACGGTCGCGCGCGTCGACATCGACGATTACAACGAGGACTCCTACGAGGAGCTGAGCGAGAGCGAGATTCGCGATGCGGACCTGCCCGAGGACCGCAAGGAGGAGCTCAGGAGGCAGCATCGCAGGGCCGAGCGTAGCAATGCGCTATGCGGAGCGATTATGATTGTCGCGACCATCATCGGCCTCGTCATGCTCTTCGTCTACCAGCAGTACATGACGTTCTGGATTGCCTGGCCCATCGGCGGCTTGTGTTGCGGCGTCGTTTCCCTGCTCTTCAGGGGGCTTGGTCGCGATTAGACCTTCCGGGCGCCTCCCGGTATCATGTCAGCTTCACCGCGCATCGTGACATGAGGGAAGGGGAGTCGGCGCCCGTGGAGTTTCTCATCGTCTGTCCGCTCGCCTTTTTGGCGGGTCTGGTCGACGCCATCGCCGGTGGCGGGGGATTGATCTCGCTGCCGGCCTACTTCTTCGCGGGCCTGCCCGTACACGGCGCCATCGCGACCAACAAGCTCTCGTCGACGATGGGCACGGCCGTCGCCACCATCCGTTACATCATGTTCGGCTATATGGTGAAGTGGCTTGTCATCGTGGGCGTGCTGTGCGGCTTGACCGGCTCGTTCCTGGGTTCGAACCTCGCGCTCGTCGCCGATGGCGTCGCCCTCATGGCCTTCATGCTCATCTCGCTTCCCCTCGTCGCCTACATCGTGTTTCGCGCGCGGGACCTCGACAAATTCGCCGACAAGCAGCTCCCGAAGGGCAAGACGTTTGTCCTCACGGGGCTCATTGCGCTCGTCATCGGCGTCTACGACGGCTTCTACGGACCCGGCACGGGCACCTTTCTCATCTTGCTGCTCACGACCGTGGCGCATCTGCCGCTGCGCGAGGCCCAGGGCACCACGAAGGCGATCAACCTGTCCACCAACGTCGCGGCGCTCGCGGTCTTCTTGGCGAGCGGAAACGTGCTCGTCGTGCTCGGCCTCGTGGCGGGACTCTTCAACATCGCGGGCAACTGGATTGGCGCGAGCCTCTTTCACAAGAAGGGGTCGACGATCGTACGTCCCATCATGCTCGTCGTCATCGTGCTGTTCGCCATCAGGCTCGTGATCGACCTCGTCGGCGCCCTCGCGTGAGCTGCGCTATCGGTCGAGGAAGCCCGCGTCTCGAATCTCCTCGAGACGCGCCTCGATTTCTCGCAGGCTCGCCGCCGAGAGGCCGCGGGCGCTTGATGCGTCGGGGTGGATTTCCGCAGATTCCCGGTAGCGGCTCATCATCTCCGAGAACAGCTCCTTGCTTGACGGGGGTGTGCAGATGACCGCATTCGCGCCCGCCTCGACCGTTGCGCGGATGCTCTCCTCGCTCGCGCCGCCCGTGGCGATGAGGGGCACGTCGGGAAACGACGCCCTGATACGTGCGACCGCCTGGGCCGTGTCCGCCCCGGCGGCAACGTTGATGATGGACGCGCCGGCGGCGATGCGGTCGGCGATCACGTCCTCGTCGCCATCGACGACGGTCACGATGGTCGGGATGTCTATGACGCGGCTCACCATCTCGAGCGTGATGTAGCTTGCGGGCGCGTTGAGCACGACGCCGTAGGCGCCGTCGCCCTCGGCGTCCTGCGCGAGCATGGCGGAGCGCGGTCCTGCCGTCGTTCCGCCGCCCACGCCGACGAATACGGGAATGGAGGAGGCCTCCATGATGGCCTTCGAGATGATCTGCTGCGGTGTGAAGGGGTAGACGGCGAAGACAGCGTCGGCATCGCAGTTGCGGATGATCGCGAGATCGGTGGTGTAGACGATGGAGCGGATGGTCCTGCCCAGCACGCGTATGCCGCTGGCCTCCTGGGCCGCCTTGGGGAGGCGCACGCTATGGGCCCTCAGGTTGCCCGTGAGCTCGGGCGTGTGCATGACGCGCGGTGTGAGGGATTCGGTCATCTGGTCGCCTTCGGACATGGATTCGCCTTTCACGGGAGGTTTCGATGTTGGACCAAGAGTCTACGGAACGGCCATCGCGTTGACAATACGCGTATGGGGATTATGGGCGCAACGTCACATACTCCACACAGGGACGCGCGTTTTGTGGCCAAGACGTGTCGGGGACCTGACCCCCTGACACGTCTATACTGTCCGTATCAGCGAATACCCGACGAAGGAGCATTCATGGACGAGGTCTACGAGTTTCTGAAGGAGAAGGCGCCGACGTACTTCCTGGCGACCGTCGAGGGCGGCGAGCCGCGCGTGCGGCCCTTTGGCACGGTCGACCTGTACGATGGCAGGCTCTACATCCAGACGGGAAAGAACAAGAAGGTCTACCAGCAGATCATGGCCAACCCCCAGGTCGAGATCTGCGCCTGCGCCGGCCCCGAGTGGCTGCGCCTGCGCGGCGAGCTCGTTCCCGATGACCGCGTCGAGGCGAAGAAGCACATGCTCGACAACTATCCCGCGCTGCGCGGCATGTATGACGAGAACGACGACAACACCATCGTCTTGTACTTCAAGAGCGCGACGGCGACCTTCGAGTCGCTGGCGGCAGGGGGCTCCAAGCGTACCGTGGGCTGGTAGAAAGCCCGCCAAATAAGAGGAGATGCCGACGTCAGGAGGCAAGCGTCCCGGGGGCGTTTGTCCCGTGCTTACGTTTGTGTTAGTGATGGCTTGCGGCGTTTATGCCACCTATCATGGGCGATGAACAGCCCGTGTCGCTGCAGATGGAGGAATGCCTTGAAGGCGTTGATTCTGAATGCCAGCCCGCGCAAGGACTGGAACACGGCCCGGCTTTTGAGGCAGGCCGAGCAAGGTGCGCGCGAAGCCGGTGCGGACGTCGAGTACGTTGACCTGTACGACTTGAGCTTCACCGGCTGCCATAGCTGCCTTCTCTGTAAGCTCAAGGACGCACGGCGCTGCCATTGCTTCTGGAAGGACGATCTGTCACCCCTCATCGACAAGGCGTTTGCGGCAGATGCGCTCATCATCGGAACGCCCATCTACTTTGGCGACGTCACGAGCCAGTTTCACGCGTTTTCGGAGCGGCTGCGCTTCGTCGCGCTTTCCTATGATGATTTCGGGAGCTACTTCGAGGGTACGGTGAACCTTGGCGTCATACTCACCATGAACGTTGCGCCGGAGAGGTACGAAGGCGAATACAAAGACAAGCTCGCCGGGCAGTTCGATGGCATCGTCCGCTTTCTCAACGGCGACGTGCGCGTGCTTCCCGTGTGCGATACGCTACAGGTGGACGATTACTCGAAGTACGCCATGGGCGGGTTTGACGGGGCGAGGAAGCGCGAGGGGCGAGAGGCCCGCTTCCCGCAGGAACTCGAGGCCGCCCGCCTCATGGGCGCCGAGCTTTCCGCGTAGCGGTAAAGGCGTCACGTCCCCATCGTGATGACGGCGAGCAGTGCCGGGACGATGGCGAGGGAGAAGACCGTGCTGAGCACCGTCGCCTTTGCGACGAGTGTCGCATCATGGCCAAACTGCGCCGTGAGCATGGGGGCCATGGAGCCGACGGGCATCGCCGCCATGATGACGAACACGCGCATGGCGGTCGGGTCGGGACCAAACGGGCGCAGGACGAGAATCGCGATGATGGGGATGATGACCTGGCGAAACGCGATGAACGCGTAGACGCGCCAGTCCCTGACCGCCTCGGCGGGGCGAATGCCCGCTATGATTACGCCCACGAGCATCATCGCCAGAGGTGCCGTTATCCCGCCCACGGTGGTCAGGACGCTCTGGACGAAGGGCGGAAAGCCCAGCCCGCAGACAAAGACGAGCACGGTCAACATGCACGAGACGGTTGCCGGGTTGAGGAGCGACCTGAGCACTTTGATCACGTCGGCGAGGGTCTTGGGGCGCAGGGACGTGCCATCGGCCCTACCAATGTCCAGGAACATGAACCCGATGCTGAAGATGGAGACGTTGCTGACGAGCACGAAGATGCTCGCCGAGAAGACGGCCGTCTCGCCGTAGATGGCAGATGCGACGGAAATGCCTATGAACCCCATGTTCGTGCAGACCGACATGAACAGGTAGAGGAACCGCTCGCCCCTTGGCACGCGAAAGAGGATGTTGAAGACGAAGGTCCCGAGTATCGACAGGGCCATGAGAAGGACCGCCAGGCCACAGGTCCACGCAAGTTGGATTTCGCCCGATGCGCCGGTCAGCGTGTTTGCGGAACCCAGGATCATGCACGGTAGCGTCATGGAGACGAGCAGGCGCGTGAGCCTCGCGAGCAAGCTGTCGTCGAGCAGCCCGAACTTCGTCGCCGCAAAACCCATGGCGATGATGACCATCATGACGAGCATCTGCTGCAGGGCCATTGCCAATTCGCCCATGGGACGCTCCTCTCGTCAAGATGCGCGTGATTGCAGGAAAAAGGAGGCGGCACGTGAGGAGGAGGGGTCCTCACGTGCCTAGGAGTGACATGCCGTCTGGAACTTCGCTCTGGGTTGCGTCGTCAGAAGGCAAGAGGGGCTACATTTTCACGGCCGCGAGCCGTCCGTCGAGCATCGCGTGCTTCAGGAAGGCGTTTTCCCCGCCCAGGGTCGAGCCAATCTCGTAGACCTCGGGCACGATTTCCCTCAGCTGCTCATAGAACGTGGGGTCATGCTCCTCGGGAAGCATGATCATCACGCTGTCGCAGGAGATCTCGCGGGACTCCTCGTTCACCTGCACGGTGACGGACTTCCTGTTGATGGCAAGGAGCTGTGCGTTGCGCACGATCTCGACCCCATGTTCCTCGAACCAGGGAACCAGACGCACCTTGTACTTCTGCGGCACGAGGCCGCCGATGTCTTCCCCTTCGGCGAGCAGCACGACCTCCTTGCCACGGTGAGCCAGAAACGTCGCGCATTGCGCGCCTTCGGCACCGGCGCCGAGGATGACGACCTTCTTTCCCACGGGGAAGAACTTCTCGCTCATGGACGCGAGCTTGGCCGGGCCGAACATCTTCATGGGCACGGTGGCGAGCTTGGTCATGCCGGGCACCGTGAAGACGTTCTTGCGGTCGATGCCCTCGATGGCGGGGATGAAGTAGGGGGAGCTGTTGCCCAACGCGACGATGTCGGGGCTTTCGCGCTTCACGAGGTCGAGCGTGACCTCGGTCTTGAGCTTCACCTTGACGTTCGACTTCTCCACCATGGTGGTGAGGTAGTCGTAGAGGGGCATGACCTCCTCGTCCTTGTCGCCCTTGATCATGGCGGCGAGCTTGATCCTGCCGCCCAACTCCGACTTGCTGTCGTAAATCGTCACGTCATGGCCTCGTTCGGCGGCGTCGAGCGCGCATTGCATGCCGGCGGGGCCGCCACCGATGACCATGACCCTCTTCTTCGTCTCGACGGGCTTGAGCTCGAGCTCCCTTTCGCGACCGAGC
>CATLBX010000050.1 GCA_949879855.1 uncultured Coriobacteriia bacterium | reverse complement strand
CGAACTTGCCGCGCAGGGCGTCGCGGTGAGCATCGATACGCGCCATGCGTCCGTCGCCGCAGCATGCATCGATGCCGGTGCCTGCATCATCAACGATGTCTCCGGCTTCAGGAGCCCCGAGATGCGCGAGGTGGCGGCTCATAGCGACGTGGGCCTGGTGGTCATGCACATGCGTGGCACGCCCAAAACCATGCAGGAGGCTCCCTCCTACGATGACGTCGTTCTCGACGTCGAGCAGGAACTCATGCGCATGGTGGCGCGGCTCGACGCCGAGGGCGTCGCCCCGCAACGCATCTGCCTGGACTTTGGCATCGGCTTTGGCAAGAACGTCGTGCACAATCTAAGGCTCGTGCAGGCCACGGCACGGTTTGCCGACCTCGGCTATCCGCTCATGGCCGCCGTGAGCCGCAAGTCGTTCATCGGCGCCATCGTCGCCGAGAGCACGCCATCCATGCGCGACCGCGCGTCGGCCCTCTGCGCGGCGTTCATGGCCGATCAGGGAGCGCACGTCATACGTGCGCACAACGTGGCCGCCACGCGCGAGATGCTCCGCGACTCGCACCGGGCGATCATCGGGCTCGGCTCCAACATGGGCAACAGCTGCGGGCACATTGACGACGCGCTCACGAGCCTGCGCCTCAATCCCGACATATGGATTGGTGCCGTCTCCGAATACGTGATAAGCGAGCCAGCATACCTGGAAGCTCAGGCCCCGTTCGTCAATGCCGTTGCTGCTGTCCAGACCACGCTGCCTCCGCACGAGCTCCTGCGCGTGCTGCATGGGCTCGAGGACGAGCACGGCCGCGTGCGCGGCGTCGAAAACGGGCCGCGTCCCCTCGACCTGGACATCATCGACTATGCGGGCGTCGTCTGTGCCGACGAGGAGCTTGACCTGCCGCATCCGCTCGCACTCGAACGCGACTTCGTCGTGACACCCCTGCTCGACATCATGCCGGGCTACGAACTCGCCAACGGCACGGCGGTCACGCACGACCACGTGCGTGTTGGCAAGGTCACCGGTCCCGCCCGTGAGGTGCTGGCCTAGCGCTTCCGGTCGAAGTGACGGGGAAACGCCAATCGGGACAATCGCTTGCATTATGTGTTACCATGTGCAATTAGCATATCTGGTGCCACAATCAGAAGTGCAGCTTAAATGTAGTAACTGATAGGTAAAGGAGTCCCAACATGGACGACGCAGGTATCGAGGAGCTTCTCGACGAGCTTGCCGAGCGCATCGAGCAGTCCAAGCCTGTCTTGGGCAATAGCCAGAAGCGCCAGGTCGAAATTGGCCCCATTTTTGAGATTCTTGATGAGATTCGCGACATCTTCCCGGAAGAGCTGCGTCAGGCTCGCATCATCGTCCGGGATCGCCAGGGCATGATCGAGGCGGCAGAGATCGACGCCAACCGCATCCTCGAGGACGCGGAGCGTCAGGCCGAGCACCTTGCCGGTGAGCAGGAGGTCGTGCGCTTGGCCGAGCAGCGTGCCCAGGAGGTCATCGACGATGCCATGGCACGCGAGCGCGAGATGCGCGTCGGCGCGGAGGATTACGCCGACCAGATCTTCGCCAACCTCGAGACGAATCTCGACAACCTTCTCAAGAACGTCACGCGTTGCCGCCAGCGCCTGAACAGCGGTATGACCGACTAATACGTGTTCATTGCTCGGCGGCTCGATAGCTGGGAGGTCGAGCAATGCAACAGCTCATTGTTTCCATTCATCCGGATTTGGTCGAGCCGGCGTCGACGCGTTCCATCGAAGGTACGCTCGACATCACGTCATACCACGTCGGCGGCATGGACATGCAGACGCCGGATGGCATCCACTACCAACTTCAACTGACGAACACCGGAGAGGGCGTCGTCCTTTCCGGCGAGGCGAGCTGCAATGCCACCACGTCGTGCGCTCGCTGTCTTGCCCCGGCAAACGTCGAGGTCACGGGTGCGGTCGAGGGCTATTACCTGCTCGAGCCCACCGAGGACATCGATGGCTACGAGGATGACGAGTTCGAGGTCATCGACGCGGAGGGCAGCTTCGATATCGCTCCGGCCATCGTCGCCGCGCTCGTCTACGCGACGCCCTACGTCGTGCTCTGCAAGGAGGATTGCGCTGGCCTTTGCCCCCAATGCGGAGCCGATCTCAACGAGGGGCCGTGCTCGTGCGATCAAGAGGACGAGGTCGACCCGCTCAATCCTTTCGCGGTCCTCAAGGATCTCAAGCTCGAAGACGAGTGACGCACTCCCGTGGGCTATAAGACATACACCTGTCCCCATGCAGCCCGCTGTGGCGGCTGCGAGTGGCTTTCCGTTCCCTATCCCATCCAGCTCTCGCGCAAGCGCGCGATGCTCGAGGAGCTTTTCGAGCCGCTGGGGTGCGGCGTCGATGCCGTCGTTGGCATGGATGACCCCGTGGCCTACCGGCACAAGATCATGACGCCATTTGCCCCGGGCAAGGAGGGCAAGCCTCGGTTCGGCATGTACCAACGGGGAACGCACGATCTGGTCGAGGCCCGTGACTGCCTCGTCGAGCACAAGGCCGGCCGTCCCATCCTCAACAGCATCGCGGAGCTCGCCCAGGGATTCCACATTCCCGCCTACGACGAGAACACGGGCAAGGGCCTGCTGCGCCATGCCATCGTGCGCGTGGGCAGGAGCACCGGGCAGGTCATGGTGACACTCGTCGTCAATCGCAAGGAATTCCCGCGTAAGAAGGCGTTCGTCGCGGCGCTGCGCAAGCGACACCCCTCCATCGCGAGCGTGAGCTTCAACGTGAACACCCGGCGCACCAATGCCGTGCTCGGCCCGCTCTCGATGACTGCCTATGGTCAGGGTTGGATCGAAGACGAGCTGTGCGGTTGCACGTTTCGCATTCCGGCCGACGCGTTCTACCAGACCAATCCCGCGCAGACCGAACTGCTCTATCAGACGGCTATCGACATGGCCCGGTTGCGCGAAGAAGACCGCGTGCTCGACGCGTACTGCGGTATCGGTACCATCGGCATCATCGCGGCCAAACAGGTGCGCATCGAGCTCGTCGGGGTGGAAAGCGTCGAGTCCGCTGTCCAGATTGCGAGTGAGAACGCGCGCGTCAACCGCGTGAAGAACGCGAGCTTCGTCTGCGCTGATGCGGGGGAGTACCTGGCGAAGTCCGAAGAGAAGTTCGACGTCGTCATCCTCGACCCGCCGCGCGCCGGCGCATCCGAGGAGTTCCTGGCAAGCGTGCTTGCCGCGGCACCCCGACGCATTGTCTACGTAAGCTGCAACCCGGCAACGCAGGTGCGTGACATCGAGCGGCTTGCGCCTGCCTATCAGGTGAAGCGTCTCGTGGGTGTGGACATGTTTCCCCATACCAAGCACCTCGAAAGCGTGGCGCTGCTGGTGCGGGTTTGAATGTGCCACGGTGCCTGACCCCTGACACATTTTGTTCCGTCCGGCAAGTTTCTCTTCACTCTTGCGGCGATGCGTGGTATATTTCTTTTTCGCGTGTTCTAAGAGATTCTGCGCGCCATGGCGGCGCGCTTGCTAGAAAGGTTATAGACGATGGCAGTACCCAAGCGTAAAACTGGCAGGATGAGGACCCATTCCCGTCGTTCTTCCAACGACGTGTGCAGGACGGCGCCCCGTTCCGTCTGCCCGCAGTGCGGCGAGGTCAAGCTTCCGCACACCGTTTGCCCGAGCTGTGGCTACTACAAGGGTCGTGAGGTTCTCGCCGTCGAGGACTAACGGCAATCTACACATTGCATGTAATCCTGCAGACGGTCACCCGCTTGCAGGATTATTTCTTTATTCTGGGAAGAAACTTCTCGTGAGGCGGGTGAATGAGCATGGATGAGGTCAAGGTCGTCGTAGACGCGCTCGGTGGTGACGATGCCCCCGGAGTCGTTCTCGAAGGCGTCGCGCAGGCCGTGACGCAAGATCCCTCGATCACCGTCATCCTCACTGGCCCCGAAGACGTCATCGTTCCCTTTGCGGCCGGGTACGCCAATGTCGTCGCGCATCCCACCACCGAGGTCATCGAGATGGGCGAGCACCCCGCCGAGGCCGTGCGTCTCAAGAAGGACTCCTCGATCGTCGTGGGCTGCCGCCTGGTCAAGGAAGGCGAGGCGGGCGGTTTCTTCTCCGCGGGTTCCACGGGCGCGTGCATGTCCGCCGCGACGTTGGTCATCGGCCGGATAAAGGGCGTCAAGCGTCCCGCCATCGCGACGGTGCTTCCCTCGCCCGTGGCAAACGTCGTCTTCACCGATATGGGCGCCAATGCCGATTGCAAGCCCGAATACCTCGTCCAGTTCGCCCGCATGGCCCGCGTGTACGCGCAGGTGACTTTGGGCATCGAGGATCCCAGCGTCGGACTGCTCAACATCGGCGAGGAGGAGACAAAGGGCTCCGAGTTCGCGCAGCAATGTCACAAGCTCATGAAGGAGCACGTCCCCAACTTCAAGGGCAACGCCGAGGGCCGCAACCTGGCGCTCGGCGGCTTTGACGTCATCGTGACCGATGGCTTCACCGGCAACGTCGCGCTCAAGGTCTACGAGGGCGTTGGAAAGGCCCTGCTCCTCGGTCTCAAGGAGACGATCTACTCGACCACCAAGAGCAAGATCGGCGGCCTGCTCATCAAGGACGCCCTCTCCACGTTCAAGGAAAACCTTTCGGCAGACAAGTACGGCGGTGCGCAGCTGCTCGGCTGTAAGGGCGTGTGCCTCATCGGCCATGGCTCGAGCAACGCGCGGGCGATTTGCAATGGCGTGCTCGCGACGGCAGACGCGGTTCGCCAGGACATGCCGGGCAAGCTCGCTCACGCGCTGGCCGGCGACGGTTCGACGGGGGAAGTGCTCTGAAATGGCCAACGAGGAAGTGCTCGCATCCCATCCCGATAAGATAGCCAAGGCCGAGGAAATTCTCGGCTACCAGTTCGAGGACAAGCCCCTGCTTGGCGCCGCCATCACGCATCCCTCCGCGCTCGACAAGGAGAAGACGCTCTACGACTACGAGCGCCTCGAATTCCTGGGCGACTCCATCTTGGGTGCCATTACTGCGATGTTTCTCTTCAAGCAGTACCGGGACCTCGACGAAGGTGGCCTCACGCGCATCAAGGTCTCGCTCGTTTCGGGCAAGAGCCTTTCGCGCGTCGCCCAAGACGAGGGAATCGCCGATTGCATCATCTTCGGCGAGAGCGAGACGGGCACCGACAAGCGCGGCTTGTCATCGGCGCTCGAAAACGTCTACGAATCGCTCGTGGCCGCGCTCTACCTGGACGGCGGCATGGACGCCGCCTATGCATGGGTGTCCCGTTCGCTGCTCACCCACGCCGACCGCAAGCTCGCCTCCGTTCCGGAAAGCCCCAAGTCGTCGCTGCAGGAACTGCTCCAGAACGATGGCAAGCAGCCGCATTACGAGATCGTCAGCTTCGATGGCCCGCCTCATGACCGTACCTTCTTCGCGCAGGTCTTCGTCGATGACGATATGATCGGCGAGGGAAGCGGCAAATCCAAGAAGCAGGCCGAGGCGGCGGCAGCCCAGGCGGCGCTCGAGACGCTGGCGGACAAGAAGGCCTAAATCGCTCCGTACGCGGGGCGTTTGCCCTCTTCCGGCAGAGCATTTTCGCGGCCCTGTGGTAAACTCTACAGGTTTATCCGTTTGCCGCACGTACAAGGGAAATCGTGTACCTCAAGTCACTCGTTCTCAAGGGTTTCAAGTCGTTCGCCGACCGAGCCGTTCTCTCGCTCGAGCCGGGGATGACGGTTGTCGTTGGCCCAAACGGATCGGGTAAATCGAACATCTCGGACGCCGTTTTGTGGGTTCTGGGCGAGCAGAGCGCCAAGCAACTGCGTGGCCAGGCCATGGAGGACGTCATCTTCGCCGGCTCGTCGGCGCGCCAGGCGGTGGGCCTGGCCGAAGTCGACCTCGTGCTCGACAATTCCGATGGCACGCTTCCCCTCGATTTCAACGAGGTCGTCGTCACCCGCCGCATGTACCGTAGCGGCGAGAGCGAGTACCTCATCAACGGCTCGCCGTCGCGTCTCATGGACGTCCTCGACATCCTCAACGACTCCGGTCTCGGTCGTGACACGCACTCGATCATCTCCCAGGGGTCGTTGCAAAACGTCCTGCGCGCCCGCCCCGAGGACCGTCGTCTGCTCATCGAGGAGGCCGCGGGCATCCTCAAGCACAAGAAGCGCAAGGAGCGTTCCGCGCGCAAGCTCAAGAACATGGATGCCGAGCTCCAGCGCGTGCATGACATCGCGGGCGAGATCGACCGCCAGCTCAAGCCCCTCGAGCGCCAGGCGAGTCGCGCCCGTCAGCACGAGCAGCTTTCCGAGGAGCTCAAGGCCGTCGAGCTCTCGCTGGCCGTCGACGACCTGCGCAGGCTCCAGGACACCTGGCGCGAGACGGAACGGCTCGAGAAGGAAGCCGACTCGCTCGTCGAGCTCGCGCGCTTCCGCGTCGACGAGAAGAACCGCGAACTCGAGAAGTACCAGCACCTGCTCGAGGAGAAGGGCCTGTTCGCCGGCGACATAGCCGAGCAGCGGCGCCGCTGTCAGACCGCCCTGGACCGCCTTGACTCGGGCATGCTTCTGCTCGAGGAGAAGGGCCGCAACATGGTGACGCGGCTTTCCGAGCTGCGCCAGGCGGTCCATCGCTCCGAGGCGAGCCGCGTCGACGTCGTCGCCCGTCTCGAGACCTACGAATCCGATCATCGCGACACGGTCGCGCAGCTCGACGAGCTCACGTCGCAGCTCGAGCGTCAGCAGGCGGGGGCAAACGAGGTCCACGAGCTGCACGAACAGGCGGAGCGCGAGCTCACCGAGGCAAACGCCCAGGTTCGCGCCTGCGAGAAGGAATTCGACGAGTGTACGCTCGCGGAGCTCAGGGCAACCGAGAGCCTTTCGACCGCCGACGTGGAGGATGGTCTCCTCGTCAATCGCATCTCGCAGATAGAGGACGCGCACGTCTCGACGCAAACGACCCTCGCGACGCGACGGAGCCACCTGGAAGACCTCGAAGTGCAGCTCACACAGTTGCAGGCAGATTCCCTGGCCGCAAAGTCGGATATCGACAGCCGCGTGCGCATTCACGACGACTGCCGTGCCCGTCTCGAGGAGAAGCGCGAGCAGCTCAGTTCGCTCCGCGCCGAGATCAAGGGCCTCGAGCACGTCGACAAAGCCGTCGACGGGTCGCGCCCCCTGCTTGCCTGGGCGTTGGATCACCGGGATGGCGACGTCGTCTCGCCCGTGAGCGAGCTCTTCTCGGCCCCGCCCGCACTCGAGAGCCTCGTCGAGCATCTGCTCGGGTCGGACATGTTCGGCCTCATGACGAAGGACTCGTCTGCTTCGGCCGGGCTCGTCGACCGGCTCTTGAAGGCGGAACTTTCCGGCGGCGAGCTCTCGCTCGTCAACATCGGTGGCGCGCCCATCGAGCGCGACCGCGCCAAGACGGGCACGCGCCTGCTCGATGAGGTCAGCTACGCTCCCGAACACGCGCGCGTGGCGGAGCTGCTGCTCGGTGACGTGTACGTGCTCGATTCGGCCATCGATGCCATCGAGGCCGCCGCGGCAGACACGACCGGATCGCGCTTCGTCACACGTGATGGCGTGGTCGCCTGGCCCAACGGCAAGGTCACTATCGGCACGCAGGTCACCGATACCGAGGGCGTGCTGAGCCGCAAGCGTCGCTTGCGCGAACTGCAGGCCGAGGAGCCCGTGATGGCCCAGGCCGTCGTGGAGAGCGAACGCGACGTCGACAAGGCGCTCAACAACCTGCACATCGCGCAGGCAGACGACTTCGAGCTCTCGCAGTCCATCGCCCAGGTCTCCGGAGAGGCCGATAGCCTGCGCGAGGAGGTGGGTCGTCTCGAGCAGGCAATCACCGACCAGCTGCAGGAGAAGAACCAGATCGAGCAGCGTCGTGCGCGCATCGCCGAAGACACCGCCGCGAGCCGCGCGAAGGTCAAGGAGCTCACCGACCGCAAGAACGAGCTGGCCGCGCGCAAGGACGAGCTGGACGAGAAGGCCGCCGCCGCACGCGACAAGAGCGCCGCCCTGGCGAGCCGCGAAGACAGCTTCACGCGCGAGATCTCGACCATACAGGTCGATCTTGCCACGGTGCGCGAGCGCGAACGCCACCTCGGCAAGCAGATCGAGTCCCTCAGGAAGGAGATCGCGCAGCTCGAGGAGACCCTTCAGGTCTCGCGTGAGACCGAGGGCACCCTCGAGATCCTGCGCCTGCGCGTCGAGCCCCTCTACGACGTCTTCACGAGCCTGCGCGAGGGCGTGCAGGAGAAGGCCGAGGTCCTGAGCGACCGCGCCAAGATCGAGCAGGCCGGCCAGGGTGACCTGCGTGCCACCATCGACGGGGCCCGCAGGGCCGTCGCCGCCGAGCAGGTCAAGCTCGACGAGGCAAACGAGAAGCTCACACAGGTGCGTATCGAGAAGAGCAAGCTCGAGGTCAAGGTCGAGGCAGCCGTCGGGGTCATCACCGAGACGCACGGCGTGCTGCTCGAGGTCGCCCTCACCCTCGACGCGCCCGAGAATCGCGAGGAGGAGGAGAAGCGCGCCGAGAGCCTGCGTCGCAAGCTCGGCAACCTCGGCTCGGTCAATCCCGTCGCCGTCGAGGAATACCTCAAGCTGCGAGAACGACGCGATTTCATCGCCGTGCAGCTCGAGGACCTGGAGGCAGCCGCCAAGGCGCTGCAGCGCATCGTCGCGGCCATCGACCGCAAGATGCGTAACCGTTTCCTCGACACCTTCAAGCAGGTCAACGCGAACTTCGAGGAGGTCTTCGCCCAGCTCTTTCCCGGCGGCAACGGCCATCTCGAGTTGACCGACCCCGACAATCCCGAGGAGACGGGCGTGGAGGTCTACGCCCAGCCCCGTGGCAAGAAGGTGCGCAAGCAGACGCTGCTATCCGGCGGCGAGCAGTCGTTGGTCGCCTTGACGCTGCTGTTCGCGGTGTATCGCGTGCGCAAGACGCCGTTCTACATCCTCGATGAGGTCGAGGCCGCCCTCGACGACACCAACCTGCGCCGCCTGCTCTCGTACCTCGACAGCATCCGTTCCTCCACGCAATTCATCATCATCAGCCATCAAAGGCGTACGATGGAGATGGCCGATTTGCTCTACGGCGTCTCCATGCGCAGCGATGGCGTGTCCAAGCTCGTGTCGCAAAAGCTTGACCAGCAGATTCGCCTCTCATCCGAGGACTCGGGTCAGCCGCGCGACGTCGAGGAGTTTAGCGGCGCGCAATAACGCCTGCTTGCAAGGGAGATTTCCATGGCGTTCAAAGACAAGATCAATCGAAGCAGGGCGAAGTTCAACGAGCGAATGAACGTGCTCTTCCGTCGTGGTCCCAAGCTCGACGAGGATTTCTGGGACGACCTGGAGGAAACGCTCATCCTGAGCGATCTGGGTGCCCAGGCGACCATGGAGGTCATCGACCGCCTGCGTGACCAGGCGACGCGCAAGGCGCTGCCCGATGCCTACGCCGTGCTCGACATGCTCGCCGATGAGATAAGCGGGCTCTTCGCCGAGCCTGATCCCGACCCCTTCCGCATGAACCCCGTTTGCGTGCTCTTCGTGGGCATTAACGGCGCGGGTAAGACGACGACGGTGGGCAAGCTCGCCAACCAGGCCCACGCCGGCGGCCGCAAGGTGCTCATCGGCTCGGCTGACACCTTCCGCGCGGCCGCCATTGAGCAGCTGGACATCTGGGGTGAGCGCAGCGGCGTGGAAGTCGTGAAGCGCGAACGAGGAAGCGACCCGGCCAGCGTGTGCTACGACGTCGTCGAGCGCGCCGAACAGCTGGGCAGCGACCTCGTGCTCATCGACACCTCGGGCCGTCTGCATACCTCCGACGAGCTCATGCGCGAGTTGCAGAAGGTCGTGAACGTCACCCGCAAGCGTGCAGACGTCGACGTGAAGACCGTGCTCGTCATCGATGCGACGACGGGCCAGAACGGCTTGCAGCAGGCGCGCGAGTTCGACAAGGCGCTTGATTTGGATGGCGTCATCATGACCAAGCTCGACGGCACGGCCAAGGGCGGCATCGCCGTGGCGGTGAGCCACGAGCTCGGACTGCCCATCCTGCGCGTGGGCGTGGGCGAGGGCATCGAGGACCTGCAGCCCTTCGAGCCGCGCGAGTACGCCGAGGCTCTCTTTGGCGAGATGCGCGACGAGGTCGAGGAGAACGGAGATCTCTCCACTTCGGTGTCTGACGGCACCTCCGGTCGAGATGACATGCAGGAGAGCGAAGAGCCCCCTATCATTCCGGACGAAGCGAACGAAGAGCCCCCCTCTGTTATTTTGAACGAGGCAAACGAAGCGGCGCCCTCTGTCGT
>CATLBX010000049.1 GCA_949879855.1 uncultured Coriobacteriia bacterium | reverse complement strand
CAAGGCGATCATGCTCACGCCACCGGTCAAGTTCACCCTCGAGGAGGCGCTCGAGTACATTGCCGATGACGAGCTCGTCGAGATAACCCCCAAGTCCATACGCCTGCGCAAGCGTACGCTCGATAAGATTGGACGAAAGAAGGAACGCGCCCGCGCGCTGGGCAAATAGCTAAGGAGCTGCCATGACTCAGGAACTGCTTCGTCTCCATGACGCAAAGGTAAAGATGGATGGTCGCGTGATCCTCGACGTCGACGACTTCGTCATCAACCAGGGCGAGCACATCGTCGTGCTCGGCCCCAACGGTTCGGGCAAGTCGACGCTCGTCAAGCTGCTCACCAAGGAGATCGAGCCGGTCTGGCGCGAGACGCCGCCCGTGCTCTTCATGGGGCAGTCCGATCCGTCCGAGGAGACGCTCATCGAGACGGTGGGCCTCGTCTCCACGGACGTGCAGGAGCGCATGATGGTGCATCGCACGGTGTTCGACATCGTGCTCGGCGGTTTCTTCGGCAGCGTCGGCGTGCCTTTCCACATCGGCGCCTCCGACGAGCAGGTCGAGCAGGCCCGCAAGGCCATCCGCGAGATCGGCATCCCGTCGCTGTCCGAACGCGACATGCTCACGCTCTCCACGGGCCAGGCGCGCCGCGCGCTCATCGCCCGCGCGCTCATCAACGGTCCCGCGCTGCTCATCTTCGACGAGCCGACGTCGGGCCTCGACCCCGAAGGCGCGTGGAACATGCGCCAGTCGCTGTCGGCGCTGGCCAAGGCGGGTCACACGATCCTCGTCATCACCCACAACGTGAGCGACATCATGCCGGAGTTCGAGCGCGTGGTCATGCTGCAGGACGCGCATATCGTCGCCGACGGTCCCAAGGAAGAGGTCCTCACGACGCAGAAGCTGCGCCACCTCTTCGGCGTGCCCATCACGCTCGTCGAGACGGACGGGCGCTATCACCTGCAGTAGTCTTTTGAAGCTATAGGCGGTTACGATAAAATAGACCAATTAACGTAGTTGCAGTAACTGGAGGAGAGCCACATGGCTGATCTCATGGAATATGTGAACGTACTGGCCGACCAGATCGGCCCGCGACCGGTCAGCACGGAGGAGGAGCATCAGGCCTCGCTCTACATCGCGCAGGAGCTGTCCGATGACGGCCTGGACGTGAGCGTCGACGAGTTCGCGACGCCGTCCGGCGTGCGTTGGCCCTACGTGCTCGCCTACGTGGCGTCGGCCCTGGGCACGGTCATTTCCGGCATCGGCATCTTCGTGCCGGGCATCTCGCTTTCCATGTTCATCATCGGTCTCATCCTCGTGGCCGGCGGCCTCTTCGTCTACTTCACCGAGCACAACAACAACCCCATCCTCTCCAAGATGCGCGCGAGCGGCGTCTCGCAGAATGTCGTGGCCAAGTACGTCCCGGCGAGCATGGCCCACGACTCCCGTCGTCGCAAGAAGGTCATCATCTGCGCCCATGTCGATACCGTCCGCGCCCAGCCCGAGGCCTCCCCGCAGATCATCGGCCACGCGCCGCTGCTGCACAAGATCATCTTCTATTGCATGATCGGCCTGGTCGCCGTCCTCTTCGTCAGGCTGCTTCCGCTGCCCTGGCCCGAGGTCGTCGATACGATTCTCTGGGTCATCTCGCTCATCGCAAGCGTATTCGTGCTTGCTGCGGCTGCCTGCATTGTCGCAAGTCGCTTCACGCCCTACATCTCGGGTGGCAACGACAACGCCTCTTCCATCGCGGTGCTCATGTCGGTCGCGCGCCTTCTGGTGAACCCCGAGGAGCGTGAGCGCTTCACCAGGGACCGGACCTACAGGTTCTCCCTTGGCGAGGACGAGGAGGACGACGGCGAGATCGGCCCCGTCGATTCCTTCGCGCCGTCCACCGGCGGCGATGACGTGGTCATGCATAGCGCCGAGGAGGCCTACGCCGAGGGCCTCGTGCCCGAGGGCGTCGAGGTCACCTACGACGCCGATGGCGTGCGTGACGACGCGACGGTCGCCTTCCCCGCGCTTTCCCCCGAGGAGCAGCTTGACGTCCTGGCCGACACGGCCGCCGAGGAGCTGCATCTCGACACCGTCTCTACCGACGCCTTCTCGCTCGACGACGTCGAGTTCGAGCAGGAGGACGCCGAGGTCGTGCCGGCCAAGCCCGGCGCGATTTCGGACATGCAGGTTCCCGATCTCGACTTCAACCTCGACGAGGAGATTGACCAGGCGAACAAGAAGCCGGTCGAGCGTCTTGACGACGCAGTAATCTTCGCCGAGTACATGGGCAACGACGATGACCAGCACGACGAGGAGGACCTCGAGATCGCCGCCGACGTCGAGCCTGCCGACGAAGCCCTCGAGGCCGAGGAGGCACCGCAGGCCGTCGAGGTCGTCGAGGAGGAGGCCGAGGTCGAGGAGGAGCGCCCCGCACCCGCCCCCATCTACGTGCCCATCGAGACGCCGACGCGCTCCCATGACGAGCATCCGCAGGTCGCCCGCCCCGTTCCCTCGTGGTATGCCGCGGCCAAGGAGAAGGCCGCCAAGGACCTCGAGAAGAAGGCCGTCGTCGAGCCCACCGACGAGGAGGCCCCCGTCCTCTCCTACCGCTCCCGCTTTGCCGATGCCCCCGCCGTCACGGGCGGCGCGCGCGTGCAGCAGGTCGAAGTCGAGCTGGAGGAGGAGCCCGAGGTACAAGACGTGCTCGAGCCCGGCCAGCCGGTGACCGAGGACGTCGTCGACGCCGTCATGGCCGAGGTCGTCGAGACGGCTCAGGCCGAGGAGGCCGCCGCCGAGCAGCACGAGGAGCAGGCCGCCGAGATCGTCGAGGCCGTCGCAACCGCGATCAACCTCGACATTCCCGATGACCAGCTCGACGAGCTCAGCCCGGATGCCAGCGGCCTGTTCACGCGCGTCGGCGCCCAGACCGAGACCAGCACCGAGGAGAGGGCAGAGGGTCCGCGCAAGCAGCAGCTCACCTCGCGCATTCCCAACATCGGCTCTTCGGACGACAAGGAGCGCGAGGAGCGCAAGTCCGCTCACGAGAGCCATGCCGCCCGCGGTTCGCGCCCCGAGCTGCAGAGCATCCCCGTCGTCGATTCCGGCGACGACATCGACGTGGAGCAGTCCGACGTCGAGGAAATGGTCGCCGAGGAAGTCGTCGAGGTCACCCCGGCGATCGAGCCCGTGATTCCCGCCACGGCCAAGGCCCAGCGCAAGAAGCCCACGGCCCGTCACGTCACCCAGCAGTTCACGCCCACGCGCGCCACGCGCAGCCATGACATCAACTGGGGCGAGAAGCGCCAGGAGGCCCCGGTGAGCTCGACCTTCGAGGACACGCCCCAGGCCACTCCCAACTACGACGACCCCTTCGCGCCCAAGGACGAGGTGCGTTCCAGCGAGCGCTCCTCGCATCCCAGGCCGCGCCAGCGCACCGAGTACTCGGCGACGAGCGCCTACACGCAGACGAGCGAGACGATGGTTTCGGCTGCGAACACTTCCTCGTTCCCGTCCCTTACCGGTTCCTTCCCTGCGATTTCCGATGCCGTACCCATGGCCGACGCGGGCGACTTCTCGGATGCGACCGCGAGCGTCATCGCGGACGACACGGCGCTCGACAGCTTCATGGCTGCCGGTCAGACCACCGAGATCAACATTCCCGAGTCCCGCTTTCGCAACGCCGTCGACAAGGTGGGTGGGCTGTTCAGCCGCAAGGGCAAGAACGGCAACGAAGACTACGATGCCGGCGGCGATGCCGCCTGGAGCGACGAGGACGACTACGGCTGGAAGGGCGGCGGCTACTTCGAGGAGGAGGCCGAAAGCGCCTTCGACGCCGTGCGCCAGCGTGCGGCCCAGATTCGCGAGTCCGTCGTGTCCATGACCGAAAGCGACCTGCTCGACAAGGAGGTCTGGTTCGTCGCCCTAGGCGCCTCCGGTGCCGGCGGGCAGGGCATGAAGAACTTCCTCGACCTGCATTCCTCCGAGCTGCGCGGCTCGCTCATCATCAATCTCGAGGCCGTGGGAGCCGGTTCGATCTCCTATGTCGACGTCGAGGGAACGGGCAAGCCCCGTCGTGCAGACCGTCGCCTCATGAGCCTCGTCAAGAAGGCCTCCAAGGAGGTCAGGGGCACCGAGATGAAGGCCAAGAGCCTTGACTGGCGCAACACCGACGCGACGCCCGCCATGATCGCCGGCATGCGCGCGCTCACGATCATGGGCTTTGCCGACAACGGCGTCGCTCCCGTCGACTGGCATACGGTCGAGGACACCGCCAACATCGTCGAGGAGGACAAGCTCGAGTACATGACCCGTCTGCTTCTCAAGGTCATCGAGAATTCCTAGGAAATACAAGCCAGAGCGGAAAGGGGCTTTCATGCCAGATCCCAAAATCAAGCGCGCCATCATCTCCCTTACCGACAAGTCGGGCATCGAGGACTTCGCCCGCACGCTCGTCGACGAGTTCGGCGTCGAGATCGTGAGCACGGGCGGCACCGCCAAGGTGCTCGAGCAGGCGGGTATCCCCGTCGTCGCCATCGACGAGCTCACGGGCTTCCCCGAGATGATGGACGGCCGCGTGAAGACCCTGCATCCCAAGGTGCACGGCGGCCTGCTCGCGCGTCGCGATCTGGCAAGCCACATGAAGGACGCCGAGGACAACGGCATCGGCATGATCGACCTCGTGGTCGTAAACCTCTACGCCTTCGAGGCGACCATCGCCAAGCCCGACGTTGACTACCAGGACGCCGTCGAGCACATCGACATCGGCGGTCCGTCCATGCTGCGCTCCGCGGCCAAGAACCATGCTTCCGTTACCGTCGTGACCGACCCGGCCATGTACGGCACCATCCTCGACGAGATGCGCGCCAACGGCGGCGCGACCACGCTCGAGACCCGCAAGAAGCTCGCCCTCGAGGTCTTCCGCCTCACGAGCGCCTACGACAACGCCATCTACTCCTGGCTGCACAACGAGCTCGTCGACGACGGCCCCTTCTGGGCTGACGAGCGCGTCATGCTCGACAAGGTCGCCGACCTGCGCTATGGCGAGAACCCGCACCAGCAGGCCGCGTTCTACAAGCGCAAGCGCGTGGGCGTGCCCGGCCCCGCTCCCGAGGCCGACAAGCACACGCTGGCCGCGGCCGAGCAGTTGCAGGGCAAGGAGCTCTCCTACAACAACTACCTCGACACCGATGCCGCGTGGAGTTCCGTGCGCGAATTCGACAACGCGATTCCCACCTGTGTCATCATCAAGCATCTCACGCCGTGCGGCATTGCCGAGGGCGCGACGATGCTCGAGGCCTATCGCGATGCCTGGGCATGCGATACCGTGAGCGCCTTCGGTGGCGTCATGGCCTTCAACCAAACGGTGACCGAGGACGTCGCCCGCGAGATCGTCGAGGTCAACAAGCAATTCATCGAGGTCGTCATCGCCCCGGATTACGACGAGGGCGCCCTCAAGATCTTCTCGACGAAGGAGAACGCGCGCATCCTGCGCACCGGCGGCATCAACCCGGCCGGTGGCGATCCGGACATCCGCGCGGTCGAGGGCGGCGTCGTCATGCAGACCATCGACACCGTGGCCGAGGACCCCGAGACCTTCACCGTTCCCACCAAGACGACTCCCACTGACGAGCAGATGAAGGCGCTGCTGTTTGCCTGGCGCTGCTGCAAGTGCGTGAAGTCCAATGCGGTCATTCTCACCAAGGGCACGCGCACCGTGGGCATCGGCGGCGGCCAGCCCAACCGCGTGAATTCCGCGCGCATCGCCGTCGAGCAGGCGGGCGACGAGGCCAAGGGCGCCGTTGCCGCGAGCGACGCGTTCCTGCCCTTCCCCGACACGCTCGAGACGCTGCGCGATGCGGGCGTCACGGCGCTCATCCAGCCGGGTGGCTCCATTCGCGACGACCTCTCCATCGAGTGCGCCGACGAAGCCGGCATGCCCATGGTGTTCACGGGCCACCGCCACTTCAGGCACTAAAAGAAATGAGACAAATACACAGGGTATTTGTCTCATTTTTTATTCCCCTAGTATGTGGGTGATCATCGTTTGGGTGAGGCGGTTTGCGGCATCGAGCTTCCATGACGGGAAGTCCATGCCGGGATCGGTGTACTCGAAGCCCTTGAGGCTGATGAGCTTTGCGCGCAGGGCGGGTGTGAGCATCTTCTGCGCAATCGCGACGAAGTCGGTTCCGATTTTCGGCCCGATGAGCCCCACGTACTCATCGAAGTCGTCGCCCTCCATCATCATCGGCAGGCATGCCATGTTATGGTCGAAGAGTGGGGCCATGCGCAGTATTTCGCCGGTGTCGTTGTCGACGAGGAAGCCGTAGTTGCCCGCATGTCTGTCGACGTTTGCCATGAGGGCATCCATGACGATCATTTTCCGGAAGGCATCATCGCCTCCATGCTCCACACAAAAGGCCATGACGTCGGTGATGTCGAAGGGACCATCAAAGAACCTGTGCGCCGAGACGAAGCCGACGCTTTCGGACGTGAACATGGGGCATTTGCTCGCGAGCTTACCGTGATGATTCACGATGCTGTAGGGCACGTGGTCGATCCCGGCAGCTTCCAGCAGTTCTGCGGCGAGGACTTCTGAATAGGGCTCGAATCCGGCATTGGCGTACCCTGTCGACCCGCGCTTGAGAAGCGAGATATCATTACCTTCGCGAATCCAGCATTTTGCGAAGGATCCCGAGGTGGCAAATTCGGGCGAGGTGGGCGAGTTCTGTCTGCCGTACATGCCCGTGCCATCGAAGGCTATGCGCGCGATGACGTCATCGAAGGGATTGCGGTACAGCGACACCTCATCCCACGTAATGTCTTCGTCAGCGCGCTTCATCCAAAACGTGTCCGTGAGGGACAGGCAGCGTGCCATGGCAATGAAGTCATGGCGGGTTGTGAGTCCAAGCTCGCGCATGAGCTTTTCGATTGAGACGCGATGCTTCGCGATTTGCCTGCCGTCTATCCAGTCGTTGATGGAAACGAATCCGTGGGGAAGGTAGTCTCCGGTTTGCTTTTCGAGCACATAGCCAAAGTCATCAAGAGACTCTTCCTCACGATAGGTGGCGACGACTTCGTCCTTGTTCATCAGCTGGTAAAGCATCGCGCACCTCCCTCGGGCTAGCCGAAACGTTGAGGCCATTATACACGGGGGCTATTCCCCTCTCGTTGTCCGTTGCGTGACGGCCTGCGCCGGGGCTGTCGGATTCGGTTATAGTAGGCTCTCGTTTGTTACTGGTACACGATACTAATGAGACAAATGTGTCTGACCAATTTGTCTCATTTTCGAGGAGCGTGCATGAGCGAGGATACGATCCCCTATAACAAGGTCGGGAGCGACAAACCCGAGACCGTGGCCGATGTGGCCGAGAGCGAGGGTATCAGCGAGGAGGAGTGGCGCGTGCAAAACCTACCCGCCTCCAAGCTCGCGTTTCGCTGGCGATACACCAACAAGACCATCCACCTCTACGAACGCCGCCTGCGCTCGTTGGCCGCGTTCAACGTGGGCCCCGCCGTGCAGGCCTGGGTGCGCTCGCGTCTGGAGTGGGTGCGCGACAACAAGCTCTACGAGCTGCCCGACGGCGTCATCGTGCTGACCATCGATCCCGAGGGGCTGGTCGACATCCAACTCGAGGAGCTGCCGACTTCGCCCGTGCTCACGCAGGCGTCGCTCGATGCGGGCGAGATGCCGGGTACGCTGTGGGTCGCTCGCGATGGCCAGCTCCTCGTCGAGCAGGAACCCCGCCATGCCGCCGACACGCTCGTGCGCGACTTGGCGACGACGCTCGGCTATGAGGTCGTCGTGGGCGATTTGTCCCTTGACGGTGCGGAAGTCTTTGCCGCAAGCGACGAGTTCGGCATTGTACCGCTCGAGGAAACCCGAGGTCAGGCAACGAATAAGCTCATCGAGTGCTTTGACAAGCTCTGGACCCTGGATAGATAGGCGCGTTCGGCTAAAATCATAGTTTCGATATGCATTTCATCTGAGAAGAAGGAGTCCCCCGTGACGGTAGAAGCGAAGCAGGTCGTCGAGGCGCTCTCGATGGTCACGCAGCAGCACCTGGACATCCGTACGATCACGCTCGGCCTGTCCTTGCGCGGGTGCGTACACGAGGACATCGACGTCATGGCGCAGCGCGTCTACGATCGTCTCACGACGGCGGCCAAGGACCTGGTGCCATGCGCCGAGCAGCTCGAGCGCGAGTTCGGCATCCCCATCATCAACAAGCGCATCGCGGTCACGCCCATCGCCGAGATCTGCGGCGCGACGACGGCCGAGGACCTCACGCCCATCGCCGCGGCCCTCGACCGCGCCGGCAAGGAAGTCGGCGTCAACTTCATCGGCGGCTTCTCGGCCCTCGTGCAAAAGGGCATGAGCGATAGTGACCGCCGCCTCATCAACAGCATTCCGCACGCGCTGTCGACTACCGACATCGTGTGTTCGAGCGTCAACATCGGCTCCACGCGCGCCGGTATCAACATGGATGCGGTGCTGCGCATGGCCCAGATCGTGCGCGAGTGCGCCGAGATCACGGCCGACCGCGATTCCATCGCCTGCGCCAAGCTCGTCGTCTTCTGCAACATGGTCGAGGACAATCCCTTCATGGCCGGTGCCGTGCACGGCAGCGGCGAGGCCGGCGAGGTCATCAACGTCGGCGTCAGCGGTCCAGGCGTCGTCAACGCGGTGCTCGAGGACCTGCCCAAGGACGCCTCGATGACCGAGGTCGCCGAGGCCATCAAGGCCACCACCTTCAAGATCACCCGCGCCGGCGAGCTCATCGCGCGCGAGGCCGCCAAGCGCCTTGGCTACGAGAAGGGCATCCTCGACCTGTCACTCGCCCCCACGCCCGCCCGCGGCGATTCGGTGGCCCAGATTCTCGAGACCATCGGCGTGGGCCAGGTGGGTGGCCCCGGTACGACGGCCGCACTCGCCCTGCTCAACGATGCCGTCAAGAAGGGCGGCGTCATGGCGAGCTCGAGTGTCGGCGGCCTTTCCGGCGCCTTCATCCCCGTGAGCGAGGATGCGGGCATGATCAAGGCGGCCGAGGACGGTGCGCTGTCCATCGAGAAGCTCGAGGCCATGACCTGCGTCTGCTCCGTGGGCCTCGACATGATCGCCAGTCCCGGCGACACCTCGGTGGAGACCATCTTCGGCATCATCGCCGACGAATGCGCCATCGGCATGATCAACTCCAAGACCACCGCCGTGCGCATCATCCCCGCCATCGGCAAGCAGGTGGGCGACCGCCTCGACTTCGGCGGCCTCCTCGGCTACGCGCCGGTCATGCCGGTCAACCAGCACGCCGGCAGCGTGTTCGCCCATCGCGGCGGCCGCATGCCCGCGCCGCTCAACTCGCTCAAGAACTAGCGCGGCCTCACGGGAGCGCGCAAGCACGCGGGGGCAGAGCGCCGCAGGCGCCCCCCGGTACGCCACGCCTCTGGCGTGACACAGGGCGGCATGTCCCAGCACGGCGTCCCACCCGCGCGGCGCATCCCGCCCCCCGGCACGACGACCCTACCCCCCGCCGCTGCCACTTTTTCACGCCCATATGGTACTGATCGTCAGTTTGGTACGGTATGAGGGCGTCTCGATGATGCAAGACGGGCGTCCTTGCTGACGATAGCGTCTGTTTTCCCAGGTCACGATTTCCTCCACTGCCGGTCTTGCACCCGCGCGGAGCTTACGACCGTACCGAACTGACGAAACGTGCCAGGAATCAGCTGAAAGCTGGCAACAGGGCGCGGACCGCGCCATTCCAGCGCTCCGCACCGGAGCCCCAGCGCACCATCCGGCCTGCGCGCCCGCTATCCTCCGTAGATAGCGCGCACCAGGTACTCCACGTTGCCCCCGGCACCGCGGATGGACGATTCCACCACGCCCGTGACCGCAAACCCGACGGCCTCGAGCGCCGCGCGCACCTCCTCCACCGTGCGGGCGCGCACCGCATCGTCACGGACGATGCCGCGGTCAGTCTCGTCGTGACGCGATTCGAACTGGGGCTTGACCAGGCCGACAAACACCGTCCCCGGCGCACAGAGCCCGGCGATCACCGGCGCGAGCGGCGCGAGGCCGATGAAACTCACGTCTATCACGATGAGGTCGAAGGGCGCGCCGAGCGCCACCGGGTCAGCCTCGCGGATGTTCGTGCGCTCAAAGACACGCACCCGCCCGTCCTGCCGCAGCTTCCACGCCAGCTGACCGTAGTTCACATCCAGGGCCGCCACCTCGGCGGCGCCGGCTTGGAGCAGGCAGTCGGTGAAGCCGCCGGTCGACGAGCCTATGTCGAGGCAGCGCATTCCCGTGACGTCCTGCCCAAACGCGTCAAGCGCGCCGCGCAGCTTATGCCCCCCACGCGACACGTAGGCGCGCCGCCCGCGCAGGAACACGTCGGCATCGGGCCGCACCTTGACGGCGGCGCTCGTCACGTACACGTCATCCACGCGCACCTCGCGGGCCACCACCGCGCGCAGCACCTCACCAGCATCGACAAAGTCACCGCGGGCGACCAGCAGCTCGTCAAGGCGAACCTTCTTGGGCTTTCGGGAGGCAGCCGCAGGTGACGGCCCGACGGGATCCCGCCTGACGCCCGGCGTGCCGGGGGCTTCGATTGTCGCGTTATCGTCCATGGACGCCATTATACCGGGCGCGCGGCAGGAGGACGGCAGAGGCCGGCAGCCCGGCGAAACCCGCCCGAGGAGCGCTCCGCCGCCCATCGGAGACACGCGGGACGCCGGCCCCGCGCAAGCGCCCCA
>CATLBX010000048.1 GCA_949879855.1 uncultured Coriobacteriia bacterium | reverse complement strand
GTTCGTCCCAGCCGGGAACGAGGCGTCCCGCGTGGTTTACCACGCGATGGCACGGGTACTCGCCGTAGAACTGTGCGTCCTTCAGCACCTTGCCCACGAGCCGCGAGTTCTTGGGACGTCCGATGAGCCGGGCGATCTGCCCGTAGCTCGCGACGTGACCCGGTGGGATTTCCGCGACGAGCTCGAGCACCTCGTAGGCCAGCTCGTCAGCAAGGCCGTGCTTTTCGCCGCCATCGCGCGTCTCGCGCGAAAACCAATCATCGAAGTCCAACGGTACTCCTCATGAAATGAGACAAATACCCTGTGTATTTGTCTCATCTGGAAAGTATACGCAAAATTGCACGGGCGATTGTGAACGAAGTGTCGCCTGAATTACAATTACCGCAACTACGTAATCTCAACCATGAAGGAGCTTGCATATGGCTGACGCTATTGCTGGCGAATTGACCATCGCCGAGGACGTCATCACGGACTTGGCCGGATACGCCGCCCTCGAGAGCTACGGTGTCGTGGGCATGGCCGCCCCGACGCTTTCCGATGGCATCGCCAAGCTGTTGCCCGCGAGTCGCCTACGCCGCGGCATCAACGTCGAGATGACCGACGGCGCCATCGACATCGACCTCTACATCATCATCGAGCATGGGACCAACCTCGCCGAGGTGAGTCGCATGCTCGCCGACAAGGTCAAGTTCACGCTCGAGGACGGCGCGCAGCTGCCTGTCCGCAACGTGAACGTCCACGTGCAGGGCGTGAAGGTCCGCGACTAGCAACTTACCGGCAACGATACTCAACAGGGATACATCCATGAACATTGACGATATACGCACATGCATCGCCACGGCCTCCGCGGAACTGTCCGCCCGCAAGGAGGAGATCAACCGATTGAACGTCTTTCCGGTGCCCGATGGCGATACGGGAACGAACATGTCGCTGACGATGGAGTCTGTGGCGCGAGAGGTCGCCGCCTTGCCGGCAGGTGCCGATGGCGCGGCGCTTCGCAAGGCCGTGACCCATGGTTCGCTCATGGGCGCCCGCGGAAACTCGGGCGTCATCACGAGCCAGATCCTGCGTGGCTTGTGCGAGGGACTCGCAGATGCTGCCGATTACAGCACCGAGACGGTCGCCCATGCATTGGCACGCGCTGTCGAGGTCGCTTTCCAGGCCGTGCGCAAGCCCGTGAAGGGCACCATCCTCACCGTGCTCGAGGACTGCGCCAACGTCGCGCAACAGGCTAACGAAGATGGCCTCGACGTCACCTCGACGCTACACGCCATCTCCGACGAGGCGCTTGCCTCCGTCAAGCGCACGCCGGAGCTTCTGCCCGTCCTCAAGGAAAACGGCGTCGTGGATTCCGGCGGCTTCGGCCTGGCCGTCCTCATCCAGAGCTTCATCGCCGCCCTCACCGGCGAACAGGCACACCTCGCCTCCGCCGAGGACTTCACCCACGCCGAGGCCAAGGTCGCCATCGAGCACGTGCGTGACTGGGCTGGGTCGGATTACATGTACTGCACCGAATTCCTCCTGCATAGCGACGAGGTTGACCCGGTCGAGGCACTCGAGTTCCTTGCCTCGATTGGCGATTGCGAGCTGCTCGTAGGTGCCCATCCCGACTTCAAGGTGCACGTGCATACGGACACGCCGGGTACGGTGCTCACCTACATGACCGACCGCGGCCAGGTGTCCGAGGTCTTCATCCACAACATGGTGCTCGAGAGTGAGGAGCGCGCCGACGGCATCGCCGCCGACGAGGCGGCAACCAAACCCGCCGAGCGCAAGCCCATCGCGTTCATCGCCGTCGCCGCGGGCGAGGGCATGGCGAACATCCTGCGCTCCCTCGGCGTCGATTACGTCGTCTCCGGCGGTCAGACCATGAATCCCTCGACGAAGGACCTTCTCGATGCCATCGACCAGGTCAACGCCGATTCGGTGATTCTGCTTCCCAACAACAAGAACATCATCATGGCCGCCAACGCCGCCGCCGATAATGCCGCGATTCCCTGCAGGGTCATTCCCACGACCTCGGTACCCGCGTCGTTTTCGGCCATGCTCGTCGCCGACCTCGAGGGCGACCTCGAGGAGAACGTCGAGGCCATGACTGAGGTGCTCGATGAGGTCAAGTGCGGCGAGGTGACGACGGCCATCAAGGATTCCAAGACCTCGGATGGCCGCGAGATTCGCCCCGACGACGTCATCGGCATCGCCGACGGGTCGCTCGACGTCGTGGGGCAAAGCGTCGAGGAGGTCACGCTCGAGCTCATCGACAAGCTCAACGACGACCTCGATTCGCTCACGCTCCTTGCGGGCGCAGATCTTTCGCAGGAGGACTTCGAGAGCCTCGTCGAGCAGGTCGAGGAGCTACACCCCGACCTCGAAGTCGACGCGCAGCGCGGCGAGCAGCCCTTGTATCCCATCGTTTTCTCGATCGAGTAGGCTCGGGTGATTCAGGAGATGCAGATGGAGAAGATAGCGATCGTGACGGACAATTCGTGCGACGCGTCCGATGCCGAACTTGCCGAACTCGGCGTCGAATGCGTGCATCTGAGGGTCATCAGGCCCGATGGGACGCATTTCCCCGAAGACAACACCCCCGACAACATCGAGGCCTTCTACGATTACGTCGTCGACTGTGACGAATTGCCCTCGACGTCCATGCCGCCTTTGCTCGACTTTGCCCAGCTCTACACCGACCTTGCCCTCGACGGCTATACCCACGTCATCTCCATGCACATATCCTCGCGCATGTCCGGGACGGTTCACACGGCTCGCATGGCCGCCGAGAGCGCTCCCATTCCCGTCGAGGTCATCGACACGCGCTGCAACACCGTCGCCCAGTACCTCTTCGTGCGCCGTATCGCCCAATTGCGCGCCTATGGCCTGGGCTTCGACGAGCTCGTCGAGGCGGCCCATGACCTCGTGGGCAAGACGAGCGTCTGCTTCATGCTCGACAAGCTGAGGAATCTCATAAAGGGCGGTCGCACGGGCAAGGCCACTGGCTTGGCCGCGACCCTGCTCAAGATCAAGCCGCTTCTGACGGTTGATCCGGAAGGCGAGGTCGAGACCTTCGGAAAGGCCAAGTCACCCAAACGCGCCGTCATCAAGCTCGTAGAGCGCTACAAGGAACTCGAGGAGAGCTTCGGCCCGCTCGAGTGCTGCTTCGCGCACACGCGCAACATGGGCGGCGTGGACGAGCTGCGCAATGCCATGATCGAGGCCGGTATCAACCTGCTCGAGGTCGGCGTGCGCATGGTCGGTCCGGTCATCACCACGCACGTCTCGACCGGCTGCTTCGGCTTTGCCTACATTCCGCAAGACGAACGGGTGCTGGGGCTTGCCTGATGGCGTCACGCGGGGATTCCGATTTTCTGCTCGATCGCGGTGCCGGCAAGGTGCGCGCCGTGAGCCCGGTGCGCGCGAAGAACCTCTCCAAGATGGGCATCGTCACGGTACGTGACCTTCTCGAGAACTATCCGCGCCGCTACATCGACCTGTCGAACGTCGAGACCGCCGTCCGTGCGTCCATCGGCCAGTTCGTGACCGTCGTGGGCACCGTCGACGAGATAACCGAGAAGCAGCCGCGCAAACGCCTCCACATCCTCGAAGTCTCCATCTTCGACGGCACGGGTGTCATCATCGCCACCTGGTTTCGGCAACCGTGGATGACGGCCAAGTTCGAGCGGGGCATGCGCGTCGCCTTCTCGGGTAAGGTGAGCTTCGAGTACGGTTTCAAGCGCATGAGCAACCCCTACGTCGCCTTCCTGGGCGAGCCCGGCCAACCGCAGGCGCGTCTTGCCCAGATGATTGCCGTGCATCCCACCACCGAGGGCATCTCGACGACGTGGATGCGCCGCTTCGTCGCAAACGCGCTCGAGCAGACCGCCGACATGACCGATGCACTGCCCGTTGACCTGCGGATCAAGCACGGGCTCATCGGCAAGAAGGCGGCCCTGCGCCAGATTCACTTCCCCGAAGACCGCACGCAGATGCTCCAGGCTCGCAAGCGCCTGGCTTACGAGGAGGTACTGCGTCTGCAGCTCGAGATGATGCGGCTGCGTCGCGCCGAGACCCTCGACGCCGCCCCCATCGTTCACGTGCCGGGTGCACGCATGGAGAGCCTGCGTGCACGGCTGCCCTACACGCTGACCGAAGAACAAGAGTGTGCCGTCGCCGACATCGTGGGCGACATGTGCGCGCCGCGCTGCATGAACCGCATGCTGCTCGGTGACGTGGGCACCGGCAAGACCATCGTCGCGGCCTTCGGGCTGGCCCTCGCCGCCGATAGCGGCTGCCAGGCGGCCATGATGGCGCCGACCGAGGTGCTTGCGCGCCAGTACGCGGGCAAGCTCGGACCGCTCTTCGACGCGGCGGGCATCAGCTGGGGCACGCTCACCGGCTCGACCGCGCCCGAGGAGCGCGAGCGATTGCTCGCAGGTGCCCAAGATGGCAGCTTGCAGGTGCTCTTCGGCACCCATGCACTCATCGAGCCCACCGTGAGCTTCGCGCGCCTCTCGCTCGTCGTCATCGACGAGCAACATCGCTTCGGCGTCAACCAGCGCGCTGCGCTGCGCATGAAGGGGCCGGGCTGCGACCTGCTCGTCATGACGGCCACGCCCATTCCGCGTACGCTCGCGCTCACGCTCTATGGCGACCTCGATACGAGCTATATCCGCACGCGTCCCGGCAACGTCACCCCCACGCGCACCGAGCTCGTCTCGCGCGATGCGCGCGGCAGGGCCTACGAGGCAATCAAGGGGGCACTGGCACAGGGCAGGCAAGCCTATGTCATCTGCCCGCTCGTGGGACTTTCGCGCGAGCGCAGGGCCGAGCGTGTTGAGGACGGCTCGCTGTTCGCCTCGCTCGCAAGCGGCAGCGACATCTCCGATCCCAAGGCCGCCGAGGAGGAGGCCACGCGCCTGCAGCGCGAGGTCTTCACCGGCTATACCGTCGGTCTTCTGACGGGCCGCATGAGCGCGGTCGAGAAACAGCAGGTCATGGATGCGTTCAACGCGGGCAAGATCGACGTGCTCGTTGCCACCACGGTGGTCGAGGTTGGCGTCGACGTGCCCAACGCGACGATGATGCTCATTGAGGATGCCGAGCGCTTCGGCCTCTCGCAGCTGCACCAGCTGCGCGGCCGCGTCGGCCGCGGCGAGCATCCGGGCACGGTCTTTCTCGTGGCGGACCCCGGCAAGGACGATGTCGAGACGCGCGCTCGCATGGATGCGTTCGTGAGCACGACAGATGGCTTCGAGCTCGCCGAGGCCGATTTGCGCACGCGTCACGAGGGCGACGTGCTCGGCAGCAGGCAGCATGGCGCAGAGACGCTCAAGCTCGTCAACGTCATCGATGACGCGAAGCTCATCGCCTGCGCCCACGCCGACGCGCTCGAGATTCTCGAGAGCGATCCCGACCTGTGCGCACCCGAGCACGTGGCGCTGGCCGCCGACATCGAGCGCGTGTTCGCGGACTTGGACGAGTTGGCAAGTAAAGGAGCATGACATGCGCATTGTCGCAGGCGAATTCAAGAGCCGCATCATCGACAGCCCGAGCGAGAAGACGACGCGTCCCACGACCGACCGCGTGCGCGAGTCCATCTTCTCGTCCGTCTACTCCCGACTGCCCGAACTGAAAGACGTCGACGTGCTCGACGCGTTTGCGGGAAGCGGAGCACTGGGCATCGAGGCGCTCTCGCGCGGTGCGAAAAGCTGCACCTTCATCGAGCATGACCGCGCGGCACGCGACGTGCTCGAGCGCAACCTCGCCATGCTCGGGCTCAAGGCGCCGCGTGTGCGTGTCATCGCCGGCGACAGCTTCGACCTCGCCAATCGTCCCGCATCCCAAGCCCGCTTCGGGCTCGTGCTGCTCGACCCACCCTATGCCGAAGAGCCCGCGCGCATCCACGGCCTGCTCCTCGAGCTTTCCAACCAGGGCAAGATCGCCGATGGCTGCGTCATCGTCTACGAGCATGACCTCGCCAATCGCCAGGGCGTCGCCGAGGAGTTTGAGGCAGATGGGCGCTTCGCGCTCGATGGCCAGAAGAAGTATGGCAAAATCGGCGTGAGCTACCTGAAGTACCGCGATTGTGAGGAGAGCCATGCATAGGGTGCTGGTCCCCGGAACCTTCGATCCCATAACCCTCGGTCACCTGGATGTCATTCGGCGTGCCAGCGGCATGTTCGACGAAGTCGTCGTCGGTGTCGCCGCCTCGACCAACAAGCGCGGCGGGACGCTCTTCACCCTCAACGAGCGCATCGACCTTGCCCGTGAGGTCACGGCAGAGTTCGAAAACGTCGAGGTCATGGGCTTCGACAACCTCCTCGTGGACTTCGCCGCCTCCATCGACGTCACCGCCGTCGTCAAGGGTCTGCGCGCGACGACGGACTTCGAATACGAGTTCCAGATGGCCATGCTCAACTTCCGCCTCGCCCCTGAGCTCGAGACCTTCTTCGTCATGTCGTCGCCCGACTACATGTACGTTTCCTCGTCCATCGCCAAGGAGCTCGCCTCGATGCACGGCAGCACCGAGGGCATCGTGCCGCCCCTCGTCGGCGAAGCTCTCGCCAAACGCCTGGGAAAATGAGACAAATACCCTGTGTATTTGTCTCATTGCGTCACTTGTCTCCGTCGTATTCGTCACGAATCGCTGTCAATCACCTAAATGCAGCTCACGGCCTAAATTGCTTCGTATATAATCGAAGGCTCTATAGCCAAATCTTCCGGGTCGATCACGGCCCGTGCAACTTGAGAAAAGGAGGCGATACGTGAAACCCTTGCACATCATGGACACGACGTTACGCGACGCGCACCAGTCGCTGTGGGCAACGCGCATGGAGACGGGCGACATGCTTCCCGTCTTGAGCAAGCTCGACCAGGTCGGGTACTGGTCCATCGAGATGTGGGGCGGCGCGACCTTCGACACCTGCCTGCGCTTCCTCGACGAGAACCCCTGGGACCGCCTGCGCGTCATCAAGCAGCATTGTCCCAATACGCCCCTGCAGATGCTCACCCGTGGCCAGAACCTCATCGGTTACCATCACTATTCCCGCGATATCGTCAATCGCTTCATCAAGGCCGCCCATCGCAACGGCATTGACGTCTTCCGCGTCTTCGACGCGCTCAACGACATCCGCAACGTCGTCGACAGCGCCGAGGCGCTCAACGAGTGCGGCGCCCACTTCGAGGGCTCCATCAGCTACACCATGAGCCCCGTGCACACGCTCGATTCCTACATCGAGTACGCCCAGCAGCTCAAGGAGCTCGGTGCCAAGTCCATCTGCATCAAGGACATGGCGGGCATGCTCACGCCCTATCGCACGGAGCGCCTCGTCAAGGCGCTCAACCAGGAAATCGGCCTACCCGTGCACGTGCACTGCCATTACGTGGGCGGCATGGCTCCGGCCAACTACATCAAGGCGGCCGAGGCCGGTGCGTCCATCGTCGACACCGCTTCGGCACCGCTTGCCTTCGGCAACTCGCAGCCGGCCGTCGAGATGATCGTCGCCGCGCTCAAGGAGTCCGAGTACGACACGGGCCTCGACCTCGACCTGCTCTTCGAAATCTCCGACTACTGGGAGGAGCTGCGCCTCAAGAAGGGCTACAAGCGCGGCATCTCCACGCTATCGCACATGCGCGTCTACAGCCACCAGGTCCCCGGTGGCATGATGAGCAACCTCGTGAGCCAGCTCGAGATTCAGAAGGCCTCCAACCGCATGGACGAGGTACTCAAGGAGATTCCCCGCGTGCGCGCCGAGGTCGGCTATCCGCCGCTCGTGACGCCCATGTCCCAGATCGTCGGCACGCAGTCGGTCTTCAACGTGCTCACCGGCAAGCGCTGGTCGGTCATCTCCAAGGAGATGAAGGACTACATCGCCGGTTACTACGGCAAGGCCCCGGGCAAGATCGACCCGGCTATCCAGAAGGCCGTGCTCGGTGACGAGCAGCCCCTTGCGCCCGATATCGCACCGGGCTCGCTGGTCACCACGACCTACGAGGAACTCGCCGAGGAGCTGGGAGACCTGGCCAAGAGCGAGGAAGACGTCCTCATGTACGCCATGTTCCCCAATGAGGCGCGTCAGTTCCTCGAGAAGCAGCGTAAGATCGAGAACACCAATTTCCTGATGAACGATGCCGTCAGCATCACCAAGGAGGAGGATTACGTGGACATCGCACAGATTCGTGACCTCGTAAAGCTCGTCGAGGAGTCCGGAGTCGGAGAGATCACCGTCGAGGAAGCCGGCGCCAAGGTCACCATCCGCACCCCCAACATGCAACCCGCCGCGGGCTTTGCCCCGGTTCCCGCCGTGCCCCAACCGGCCCCCGCGCCTGCCGAGCAAGCCGCCGCCCCCACCGCGGCGAGCCCGTCGCGCCCGGCAAACTGGAAGCCCGTCACCGCTCCCATGGTCGGCACCTTCTACGCCGCGCCCTCGCCCGACGCCGATCCCTTCGTGACCGAGGGGGCGACGGTCGGCGCCGGCGACACGCTGTGCATCGTCGAGGCCATGAAGCTCATGAACGAGATCACGGCTGAGGAGATGTGCGTCGTGCGCGAGGTGTGCGTCGACAACGCCGCGCCCGTCGAGTTCGGCACCGTCATGTTCTACGTCGAGCCCACCGCCGAATAGGAAAGGCCCAGGTCTCGAATGCTTGACAAGATTCTCATCGCCAACCGCGGCGAAATCGCCCTGCGCGTCGTGCGTGCCGCGCACGAGCTCGGCATCAAGTGCGTCGTCGTGTATTCGGAAGCGGACAAGGACACGCGCGCCGTCGAGATGGCCGACGAGAGCGTCTGCATAGGGCCGGCACCCTCCGCGCTCTCGTACCTCAACATCCCCAACATCATCGCGGCCGCCAACATCACCGGTGCGCAGGCCATCCATCCCGGCTACGGCTTCCTTTCCGAGAACGCCGATTTCGCCCGCGCCTGCGCCGACAACGACATCATCTTCATCGGCCCGTCGCCCGAGTGCATCGACTCGCTCGGCAACAAGGCGGCCGCCAAGGCCACGATGAAGGAGCTCGGCGTTCCCACCGTGCCCGGCAGCGATGGCCCGGTGGCAACTGTCGAGGAAGCCCGGGCCTTTGCCCACGAGGTCGGCTATCCCGTGCTCATCAAGGCATCCGCCGGCGGTGGCGGCAAGGGCATGCGCGAGGCAAACGACGACGAGGAGCTCGAGAAGATGTTCGTCGCCGCCCGAACCGAGGCGGCCAATGCCTTCGGCAACGACGAGGTCTACCTCGAGAAGCTCATCCGCCGTCCGCGTCACGTCGAGATCCAGATCATCGCCGACACCCATGGCAACGCCATGCACCTATGCGAGCGCGACTGCTCGATTCAGCGCCGCCACCAGAAGCTCATCGAGGAGGCCCCGTGCCCCGTCATAGACGAGGCCACGCGCCAGGCCATGGGCGAGGCGGCCCTCAAGGCCGTGCGCGGCGTGGGATACGTCAACGCCGGCACCATCGAGTTCCTGCTCGATACGGACGGTAGCTTCTACTTCATGGAAATGAACACGCGCGTCCAGGTCGAGCATCCGGTATCCGAGCAGATCACGGGCGTTGACATCATCAAGCAGCAGCTCATCGTCGCCTCCGGCGACCCCATCACGTGCGCCGACCTTGCGCCCATGTCGCCCAGGGCCTGCGCCATCGAGTTTCGCATCAACGCCGAGGACCCCGCGCATGATTTCCGTCCCTGCCCGGGTACCATCACGCGCTTCGACATGCCGGGTGGTCCAGGTGTGCGCGTCGACACGCACCTGCGCGCTGGTGACGCGATTCCTCCCACCTATGATTCGCTCATGGCAAAGCTCATCGTATGGGGTGACACGCGCGAGGAGGCCATTGCACGTGGCAAGCGCGCCCTTGACGAGTTCGTCATCGAGGGTGTCGCCACGACGATACCCTTCCATCGCCGCGTGCTCGACAACGCGACGTTTAACTCAGGTATGGTGTACACGGATTTCATCGAAACCGAAACGAATGGGGGACAGCTGTGAAGGAAATCGACCAAGGCTACGTGATTGATGGCATCACCATTGCTCCCGGTGTTGTCGAGACGATCATCTCGCTTGCCGCAGCAGAGGTTCCCGGCGTTGCCGGAGTGGGCACTGCCGGTGCCATCTCGACCATCCGCTCGGCCTTCAATGCGGGCAATGCCATCCCCACCAACGGTATACGCATCGAGCCGCTTGGCGATAAGCAAGTCGCCGTCACCATCTCCATTCAAGCGTATTACGGCTACCGCCTTGTCGAGATCGCCGAGAACGTACGCAAGGCCATCGTCGATGCGCTCGCTGCCCAGATTGGCGTCACGGTGACGTCTGTCGACGTGCACGTAGACGCGCTCTCTTTCGAGGCGTAGGCGAGCCATGGCCGCACTTCGGCATGAACACACGGCTGCCCGCCGCGAGGCATTGCAGTTACTCTACACCGGCGAGCTCACGGGCCTTCCGCTTGATCAGCTCGCTGACGGCAACGAGGCCGAACTCTTGCTCGTTCCCGAGTGTCCGCAGGGCGTAAGCGATGCCGACCTCGTGGGCGTCGATCTCGTTGCCTATGCCTCGACGTTGGTCAACGGCATTGCCGATCATATCGACGAGCTCGACGAGCGCATTGGATCGACAGCCGAGAACTGGACGCTCGAGCGCATGCCCATCGTCGATCGCAACATCATTCGCATTGCCACCTATGAGATTCTCTATTGCGACGAGATTCCCACGGGCGTTGCCATCAACGAGGCCGTCGAGTTGGCAAAGGGTTTC
>CATLBX010000047.1 GCA_949879855.1 uncultured Coriobacteriia bacterium | reverse complement strand
AGTACTACCGCGGCACCGAGGTGCTGCTGAACATGGTGCCCAAGGTGAAGTTCGAGCTCGTGGTCAACGACGAGCGGGCACAGGAACTCGTCGACGTCATCTGCGAGACGGCGCGCACCGGCGAGGTCGGTGACGGTAAGGTCTTCGTGAGTCCCGTCGAGGAAGTCGTGCGCATCCGCACGGGCGAGCAGGGCACCGACGCGGTCTAGCGGCAAGATGAGACAGCGTCTCCGGGACGCTGTCTCATCTTCATTACCCCTGGCGGCGCACGGGGAATCTCGTTGCGACGCGGGCGGGATTGCAGAAACCATAGAACGCCGCGCGTAGCATGGCCTGCGCGACGAGTGCGCAGAGCATGGCGAGCACCACGGCAATGGCCCGAAACGCCGGCACGAGGCAGGCAAGCACGATGAAGCAGGCCGCCGAAAAGCTCAGGGCAAGTCCGTAGCCGCGCTCCGCCTGCCAGGAAACGACGCAGGCAAGCGCCACGGGAACGCGCCCATGGGGATTGGCGCCGGCATCGACCTCGCGCCTGAGCCTGCCCATCCGGGCAGCGCTCGCGCGCTTGTCGAGAAACGCCGCGACGGCGACACAGACGAGGGCGACGAGGGCGGCAATCCAGGGCGAGGTCGGGATGTCCATGTACTCCGAGGCGAGCAGCACGAGGCAGCTCGCCGCCGGCACGCCGACGCGCAGCGCCACGGCAAATAGCTCGAGAAGCGCCTCGGGGCCGTTCCAGCCCGGCTGGCCGGACACGCGGTAGGCCCGTGCGATCACGAAGACGAGCAGCACGCCCATGACGCAGGCGATGGTGCAGGCACAGAGCGAGAGCCAACCCAAGACCAGCGCCGTCCATGCATCCACGAACGCGAGCGTACCTGATGCGAAGAGCGCGAAGAGCAGCCACGCGACGAGCATGGCCCAAAACGCCGACACCACGAAGATCTCGCGCGAAAGCCACGAGCTTCGCAGGTTCGAGAGCGAACGCGGAGCACGCAGCGGCCTGGCCAGGTGCATCACGGACGCGATCATGCCGACCGTCGTGAAGACGACGGCAAGCGCCGCGAAGCGCCAGCCGCCGAACCACAGCCCCGTGGACGAGAAGGCGGCGATGCCCTCCACGAGCGCCACGAGGGCGACGCCGAGTGCCGCCGGCGCGCAGGTCGTGAACGCGATGAGCGGCAGCTCCTCCACGATCATCGTCTTGAGCTTGTATTCCCCAACGTTCATGAAGCGTCCTCCATCGCGTGCCTCTACGAGCGGGGCATGCGCTGGGCGGCCTGCTGGCGCACTTCGCGCTCGGGCTCGCCCACCGGGCCGATGGTGATGGCGCCGCCACAGCAGTTCTCGACGCAGGCGGGCTTGAGGCCATCGCGCAGGCGGTCGATGCACATGTCGCACTTCTGCATGAGACCGTCGGCACCGAACTGCGGTGCGCCGAATTCGCAGGCCCACGAGCAGTAATGGCAGCCCAGGCATTTGCTCGAGTCGACGAGGACGGCGCCGAATTCGGGATCGCGGTATATGGCCTTGGCCGGGCACACCGCCATGCACGCCGCCTCGGCGCAATGCATGCATGCCATCGAGACGTACTGAATGGGGCAACTCGCGTCGCGCTCGTAGGTGGTCATGACCTCGCGATAACGCGGACCGGTGCTACCGGGCGCATCTTGCGCATGCGGACGCAGGTCGTGGGCGGACTTGCAGGCGACCTCGCAGGCGAAGCACTGCGCGCAGCGGTCGACGTCGAAGTGGAGTTCGTAGAACATGGCGCCTCCCTTACAGCTTCTCGATGGTGCCGAGGCACATCGTGTAGTTTGCCTGGCTGGAGATCGGGTCGAGGTCGTCGTCTATGCCCAGGTAGTTGTAGTTGGCATCGACCCAACCACCGGGCACGTACACCCAGTCCTCCTTGAGTATGGGCGTGACCTCGGCCTTGATGGTGATGGACCCGCGCGGCGAGCTCACCTTGAGCCAATCGCCGTCCTCGATGCCGAGCTGGGCGGCGCGCTTCGTGTTGACCATCGCCCGTGCTTCGGGCTGCATCTCGCGCAGCCACGGGATGGTGCGGCGCTGCTCGTGCACGTACATGGGGCCGGAACGTCCCGTGAACACGACGTAGGGATACTCCTTGGCGACCTCCGGTTTGCTGCGCGGAGATTCGGAGCTGTCCTCCCAGTTGGGAAGGCCGTCGAAGCCGTTGTCGAGCAGCACCTCGGAGACGATGTTGACCTTGCCACCGGGAGCGCGAAAACCCCTCTCCACGTGCTTCTCGTACTCGACCGTGCCGTATTCGAGCCCGTGCGGATGCTCGCGCAGCTGTGCGTAGGTGATGCCGGACGGCTTGAGGCACTCGTCGATGTACCAGGTGATGTCCTCGGTGGGAAACTCCTCGACAAAGCCGCAGGCGCGACCGAGCTCGATCATGATCTGCGTATCGGGCTTGGCCTCCCCCACCTGCACGGCCTTTTGGCGCAGGGTGATCTCCGGGAACCACGAATCGGACTTGAACCATTCGGGCTCGGTGCGCTCCAGATACGTGGCCGCGGGCAGCACGAGGTCGCCGCACTTGGCCGTCTCGCTCAGGTACGGGTCGATGGTCGCGATGTAGTCGACCTTGGCAAGGGCCGCCATGGTGACGTCGGGTTGCGGTTGGGTGACCACGGGATTGGCCCCCTGGAAGATGGCGACCCTGATCTTGCCCTCGGCCATGGTGCGCAGCACGTCGGGCGTGGGCAGCAGGCCCTGGCCGCCAAAGAGCAGCGGGAAGCGCGAGTCCTCGGGATTGTAGGGCGGCACGTGGAACATCATCGTGGGGCCGGCCGGCTCGAAATCGGGCAGCACCTTATCGATGAGCGTGAACTCGGGGTTACGCGCCGGGCTCTTCTGCGTAAATAGGTCGCAACCCTCGCGGTCGAGATGGCCGGTGATGGTGCGCAATATGCAAAGCGCACGCGTGGTCTGCGTGACGTTCACGCGACCCTCCAGGCCATGGCCGGACGTGATGGAGGCGCGCGGCGTGGTCGCGTACTCGCGGGCGAGCGCGACGATGGCCTCGGCATCGGCCCCGCAAATCCCGGCCGCCCACTGCGGCGTGTAAGCGATGCCGAGCTTGTTGTCGCCATTGACGTGCGCGGCGAGCTTGGAAAGTCCCGGATCGTTGGTGTACTCGTCGACGAACTCGTGGTCCCACAGCCCCTCGTTCACGATGACGTGAATCATGGCGAGCATCATGGCAAGATCGGTACCGGGCTCGACCTGGATGAAGGTGTCGGCATGGGCGCCCAGATGGAAGTGGAGCGGGTCGATGACGACGAGCTTGGCGCCACGCTCCTGGGCGTCGTATATCTTCTTGATGGCCGGCGCGCACGAGAAGGCGGGCTGCTTGCCCCAGAAGATCATGAGGTCGACGTTGGGATAGTCGACGAAGGACGGCATGCCGCCGTAGGTCACGGCCTCGGCGACCGCACGGGGCACGAAGCACTCGGACGCGCCCATGCCCACTTCGGTGCCCACGCAATGGGCGAAGCGCTGCGTCATGTCGTAGGTGAAGCCCCAGCCGCAGGCCTGGCCGCGGCAGATCGAGACGGAGGCGGGGCCGTACTGCGCCACGGCCTCGTTGATCTTGGCCGCAAGCTCGCCCAAGGCCTCGTCCCAGGAAATGCGCTCGAACTGGTCGCTTCCCCGCTCGCCCACGCGGCGCATGGGATAGATGACCCTGCGCGGGTCATGGGCGATCTGGACTGCGGCCAGACCCTTGGAGCACAGCGCTCCGTTCGTGCGCTTGTTACCGGGCACGCCATGGGCGAACGTGACACGCCCGTCGCGTACGTCCACGAACATCGGACAGGTGTTGTGGCAACCGCCGCACACCGTCGCGATGGTCTCGACCTCCGTATCGACGTTCCTTGCCCGAACAGATCCGCTCATGCAATCGCCCTCCCTCTCGAACATGTCGGTATCCTCCTATATATTCACAGCCCGTCATGGCTGTCAACCGCCCGCGTCGCCCCTTCCCGGCCAGGAAGACGAAGCGAGCGCGCCGGGTTTGACTGCCCCATTCGACGCGAAACGAAAAGGACCCGCCACGATATGCGGGCGGGTCCTTTGCCACGATGAATTGCCGCGCGGACGCTAGGATGCCTCTCCACGCGTGAAGATCATCGTCGTCTCGCCGTCGTCGCTCGTGAGCTTGCCCTCGGCCAGCGTGAAGATGGCGTCGCCCTCGCCGGCGAGCGTGAGCGTCATCTGCGTGGCGCTGTTGGCCTTCCAGGTCGCGTCGATGCTCTGGCCGAACATGACGAAGTCGGCGGAGCCGTCCTCGTTGAGCGACATGTCGATGGGCATGTTCATCTGCTTGAGGATGGTCGCGTCAACCGTGCCGAGCTCTGCGTCCTCGATGGTCTCGAGCTCCCACGCGCCGACGAAGTTGGCCTTCGCGTCGCCGCCACCGCAGCCGACGAGCGCAAGGCACAGCGTGCACGCGCAGGCGATCGTCACGAGAACGGCCACTAGTTTCTTGCCCATGTTGGTCTCCCTACCTTGTGCGAAACATGATTGACGATTATATCGCAGCACGGATAGACATATGGCTAGAGCGGGGCATTTTTTGCCCCGCAAGGCCATGATGCCTATTCCGGGAGCAGCACGCCCTCCAGTGCCGACAGCAGGTCATCGATCTCGATGGGCTTGGCGATGTGCCCGTCCATGCCGCTGTCGAGCGCCTTCTGGCGATCTTCGTCGAACGCGTCCGCCGTCACGGCCAGGATGGGGATGCGCGAGAGGGCCGGGTCGTCCATGGAGCGCACGATGGCCGCGGCCTCGTACCCGTTCATGACGGGCATCTGGATGTCCATGAGCACGAGCTGGTAATGACCGGGGTCGGCCGTCGAGAGCCGGTCGATCGCGTCCCTGCCGTCTATGGCCTGGTCAACCTCGAATCCGGCGTCCTCGAGCAAGGTGGTCGCGATCTCGCGATTGAGCATGTTGTCGTCCACGAGCAGGATGCGCAGGCCCCGCAACCGCTCGGAGAGCTCGCGCGGGGCGCGACGTGCGTCTTCGTGCCCGTGCTCGGCGGGATTGGCCAACCTCGTGAGCGGCAACGTCACGGCAAAGGTGCTGCCCTCCCCCTTCACGCTCGTGACCTCGATGCTGCCGTCCATCATGTCGACGAGGCGCCTGGCAATAGCCATGCCCAGACCGGTACCCTGCGTACCCGAGAGCGTCGAGGTGCGCTCGCGCTCGAAGGGATCGAAGATGTGCTCGATGAAGGCCTCGTCCATGCCGATGCCGCTATCGGCGATCGTGATCGTGTAATCGTCTCTGCCCTCGACAGCCGAGGGGACCTGGCTCACGACAAGCGACACGGTGCCGCCGGACGGCGTGAACTTCACGGCGTTGCCCAGGATGTTGAGCAGGACCTGCTTGACCTTGAGCTCGTCGCACATGACGGGCGAATCGCGCAGGTTCGAGAGGTCCACCGCATAGGACAGTCCCTTGGCGTCGACCTCGGGCTGCACGATCGAGCTCAGGTGCTCCATTATCTCGGCGAGGTTGCAGGGCTTCTCCTCGAGCGACGCCTTGCCCGACTCGATGCGGCTCATGTCGAGGATGTCGTTGATGAGGTCGAGCAGATGCGCGCTGGACGTCTGGATCTTCTCCAGGTAATCGGCGACGCGGTCGACATCGTCGAGGTGATTGGTGGCCAGCGTCGTGAAGCCGATGATGGCGTTCATGGGCGTGCGGATGTCATGGCTCATGTTGGAGAGGAAGAGGCTCTTCGCCTCGTTGGCACGATTGGCGCGCTGCAGCGCCTCCTCCAACTGCTCCTTGCGTTCTATCTCCTCGCGCGTCTCGCGGTCGACGTTGCGCAGGCCCAGGACCATGAAGTGGTCGTCACCGGCGTCATCGGCCCACGAACCGGCGCGCACGAGCGTGGCCTGCCTGTATCCCATCACGCCGTCGACCAGGGAGCGGAACATGACGGTGCATCGCTTGCGCTCCTCGAGTTCGGCGAGAACCCTTTCGCGCATGAGCGCCTCGCGCAGCGTCTCCTGGTCCTCGGGCAGGACGCGCTGCTTCACGTACCTGTCGAGGGCGTCCTCGTAGGTGAGCTCGCCGCCGAATATGTCGCGTAGCTCGTCGTCGGCCTCGTCGGAGATGCGCAGGAGCTCGCCCTCGCCGGTGTCCAGGTCGAACGAGCACATGATGAGGTGGTCTTCGCTCAGGGCGCGGATGAAGGACTGCTGGCGACGTTCGCGAATCTCCTCCTCGCGCTTCTGGTCGGAGTAGTCGAGCAAGAACCGCTGGTAGAAGAGCTCCCCGTCCTGTTCAACGAGCTTGGCGCTGCCGATGACGTGGAGGATGGTGCCGTCCGTGTGACGCACCCCGTACTCGAAGCTCACGCTGTCTCCTGCGTTCTCGAGCGTGGCGAACTTCTCGCGCAGCATCTCCTTGTCCTCGTCGACCACGGAATCGGCCACCATGTCGAAGCCGTGGGCGAGCAGGTCCTCCTCGGATTCGTACCCCAGGATGGAGAGCGCCGCCTGGTTCACGCCGATCACGCGCGTGCCGTCCAGGCTATGGGTGAGGACGCCGCATTCCATGGCCCTGAATATGGACTCGAGCGTCTGGTTCTTCTGCAGGAGGTCGCGCTCGTAGGCCCTCTCCTGCGTCACGTCGATGGCGACGCCCACGGTTCCCATCACGGTGCCGTCGAGGTTGTAGAGGGGCGACTTGTAGGTGGTGAGCAGCTTCGTGTCCTTGCCGCTCTGGACGACCTCCTCCGAAACGCAGGTCTTGCGCGTGGCCATGACCTGGGCCTCCGATTCGATGCAGGCGGGATCGTCGGCCTCGACGTCCCATATGTAGGCATGGCCCCGTCCCTGCACGTCGTCCTTTTCCTTGCCCACCGTCTCGCAGAAGCTGTCGTTGACCTTCTCGTGAATGCCATCGGCGGTCTTGTACCAGATGAGGCACGGAATCGAGTTGATGGTGACCTCGAGGAACTGGGAGGTCTCCTGCGCGTCCGCCTGTGCCTTGCGCAGGCGCTGCCAGCGTTCGAAGCGCCAGACGAGCTCGTCTGCCGGCATGCCGTCGGGCCAGACATCGGATAGCTCGGGCAGAAGCCCCACCGTCTCGGCCGAGCGCTCGGAGGCGACGAGCGCGATGACGTCGCAGCGGTCGTCCTTGTCCTCCAGGAAGTCCTGCAGGACCCAGGTATCCACCTCCATGCCCAGCGACACGAGCGTGAGGTCGGCCTCGGCTGCCTGGCGCGCGTCGAAATCCGGTGTCGACACGAGGTCGTGCGTAAAGGGCGCGAGGGCGGGCACGCCCCGGAGGGCCTCCTCGCTCTCGTCATCGAGGCCGCAAAGATATATGGTGAGCTCGCCCTGGTACATCGACGCATCTCCCCTTTCGCACGATGGAGGTCTGTGACGCCGCACGGCCACGGCGCGCCATTCCGCTTATTGTATGTTTTCCCCACCACACATGGAATGGCATACGCCACGCAAACCGCCCTGCGTCGATGCTGCCGCCCCAGTCGGTCACTTCGCGCCCATCACGCATGGCGCATGACGGACAATGCGATAGAATCACCGCCATGGATTAGACCGACACCTTCGAGGAGGAAGCGCATGGACCCCAACAAGCGACCCGACGACATGACACGCATCACGACCCCCGAGCTCGCCCGGACGTTCATCGACGAGCAGGTCGCGGCAATTCGCGAGCAAGTGGGTGACAGGAAGGTGCTTCTCGCGCTTTCGGGCGGTGTCGACAGTTCGGTGGTCGCCGCGCTGCTCATCAAGGCCATCGGTAAGAACCTCATCTGCGTGCACGTCAACCACGGCCTCATGCGCAAGGGCGAGTCCGAGCAGGTCATCGACGTGTTCCAGAACCAGATGGACGCCAACCTCGTCTACGTGGACGCGACGGATCGCTTCCTCGACCTTCTGGCCGGCGTGGACGAGCCCGAGACCAAGCGCAAGATCATCGGCGGCGAGTTCATCCGCGTCTTCGAGGAGGAGGCGCGCAAGGTCGGCGACGAGGTCGACTTCCTCGCCCAGGGCACCATCTATCCCGACATCCTCGAGTCCCAAGACGGCGTGAAGGCCCACCATAACGTCGGCGGCCTGCCCGAGGACCTGCAGTTCGAGCTCGTCGAGCCCGTCAAGCTCCTCTTCAAGGATGAGGTGCGCGTCGTCGGCCGCGAGCTGGGCCTGCCCGAGTCCATGGTGGAGCGTCAGCCCTTCCCCGGCCCCGGCCTGGGCGTGCGCTGCCTCGGTGCCATCACGCGCGACCGCCTCGAGGCACTGCGCGAGGCCGACGCCATCGTGCGCGAGGAGATGGAAGCGGCGGGCGTCGGCGCCTGGCAATACTTCGCCGTGGTGCCCGACATGCGCGCCACCGGCGTGCGCGACGGCGTGCGCGCCTACGAGTGGCCCGCCATCATCCGCGCCATCAACACCGTCGACGTCATGACCGCCGAGGTGCCCGAGCTGGACTGGAAGCTGCTGAAGTCCATGACCGACCGCATCACCCACGAGGTGCCGGGCATCTGCCGCGTGTGCTACGACCTCACGCCCAAGCCCGTGGGCACCGTGGAGTGGGAGTAAGGCAAGCGGCTTTCGCAAGCTGAGCCAACCAAGAAGGGCACCCCGTGGGGTGCCCTTCGTTCATGGCGAGTGTGTTGTGTCCCACTGTTGCCACAGCACCACGTCCCTACGCCTTGATTGAGCATACACAACTCACGTCGTTGTCCTCGCACAACCTCTGAAGCCTGCGGTCAAGGGTGAACAGCGTCGCACATTCGCGGCGCGCCAGGAGAAGATAGAACATGTCATATGACGAATGACCGAGCCGTATCGACTCCGTCGTCGCTTCAATCCATAGGGAACCATCGTCCACGAAGCTATCAATAAGCGAGACGGCATCGCGACCGCATGCAACTGCTTCTCCCGACTCCATATAACCACCACGAATGTACTTTGTCAGAGAATGGGAGACTTCAGCGCAAAACAACGAAGGGGCGATTATTCTCTCGTCTTTGTTGCACAGGAGTGAAAGTGCATCACCGACGTCGAGCCCCATTGCAATGGCAAGCGCGGCATTGGCATCCATGACTATCATTGGTCATGCTCCAAATACTCATGCATAACCAAATCAATATCGCGATCATGCTCCTCGCGCGCCGCATGCAACATCTCCACAGGACCGGGAATCACGCCTTCCCGTGCCTGACGCCGTGCTTGAGCCCGTTGTAGAACGGCCTTGCGCGTTGCCATGCGCGAATCGGAGCTGTCATGCGTCGGACGGTCATCGTCAAATCCGTGAATCATCTGGGCGACGGCAGCGATAGTTTGCTGCGCCATGCTTCTATGGTTTGCAGCCGCGTATTCCCGAAGCTCCTCGTAGAGCTCCGTAGGAAATTCCCTGACCTGAAGAGCTGTCATCATCGCCTCCCTGCACGGTCTATTATCATGTATACATTATACATGTAATTTACATGCAATACAGCATTGAGGCTGTATCCCAACGGTTTATAGGCAAAAAGGAGCGCCCCGGATGGAGCGCTTCCCTCTCGTTCCTTCCATGTCGCAGCCCTTACGCGGCGAACAAAACCATAAGGACGCTGAGCGATGCGATGAGCGAAGCGACGAAGGCGATGGTCGAGTAATAGCCCGTGTCCTTCGAGCGCAGGGCCAGAAGCGAGAACACCGCGGCGGCCGTCAACGCGAAGATGGCCAGGGTCACCTGCGACATGGCCGCATCGACGAGCGCGGCCAACACCTCGCCCTGCAGGGCCATCTGGAAGCAGGCGATGAACCCTCCGAGGCTCAGGAGCGCCCCCACCGCCAGACACAGGGCAAGCATCCTGCGAACCGTCTTCGCATCCTGAAAGCCGTTCAGGCCTTCGCAAATCATGACGCTGTACGCGCCACCGGCAATGAGCGGCAGGCCCAGGACCGTCGCAAGGCACGCGACGGGATTCCAGGGCACGTCCGCGACCGTGAAGAGAAGGGCCATGAAGGCCACGAGCACGGCACAGGAAAGCGTGCAGATCAGGCTCGCGATACGCCCATATCCTGCCCATCGCTTTCCCAGGAGCGCGACGACGTACGCGCTGGCGCTTGCGAAGGCGACTACCCACGCCACAAAGGCGACGGTTCCAAAGGGAAGCCAGTGATCGCAAAGACGCGCGACCACCGCCGTCTGGTCCTGCAGACCGAAGGCGACGGCGATGGCGCCCAGCAACAGGGCTGACCAGGGAAGGATCATGAGCTTTCCCAGGGTCCCGACCGTGAGGCCCTCGCGTCGCATTTGGCCGACTACGGTCCCGAAGACCGCGAAGAACCCGGCGCCCAGAAACAGGAACGCGCTTCCCAGGGCCAGGATGACACTCGCATACAATTCTTCCATGGCGGCCTACCCGGGGTTGTCCGACTTGTCCAGGCCCGGCACGAACACCTTGCGCTCGGGAACCTTGAGTTCGGCTCCGCACTGCGCGCAGACCTTGGCCGAGGGCCTGTTCAGCGTGCCGCACGCATCGCAAAGCCCTCGTGGCGCGGTGGACAGCCTTGACCCTCCCCCATCAGGTTGGCTTCCCTTGTTGCACTTACCGCAAAGCGTGCAGGCAAATCCACAACTCATAGCTACTCCTTTCGCCCCATGAACATCTCGTTCCGCGACCGCCAATGGCGACCTGCGGGCATCGAGACGTCCGGACGCCATCTCCCGCAACGCGAATGCCCGCCGCCCTGACTGGAAGGAGGCGGCGGACATCGCTCGCTACCGATGTCGTGAA
>CATLBX010000046.1 GCA_949879855.1 uncultured Coriobacteriia bacterium | reverse complement strand
CCACCTGCGCCTCGACGAGCGCACGGGTGTGACGCGTGCGCACGAGGTATCGTCCCGGCGCGGGTGCGAAGTCCTCGATCCAGCGCACGTCACCGAGCGTGAGCTCGCTCGTCCACAACGCCTCGCAATCGCGGTTCGCGCTCACGTAGACGACGTTTTCCTTCGTATCCGTCTTGACCACGTAGCGTGCGGGGCCTCCGCCTAGATCGAGCCCCTTGCGCTGGCCGAGCGTGTAGAGGAAGGCGCCCTCGTGCCGGCCGAGCACGTCTCCCGTCTCGTACTCGACGATGTCGCCTGCCTTGCGATCGATCTGCGAGAGCAGGAACTGTTGAATCGAAACCGGACCTATGAAGCAGATGCCGTCGGAATCGTGCTTCGTCGCGACCTCGAGCCCGCGCTCGGCGGCCATCTCGCGCACGATTGCCTTACTCTCAATCTCACCAATGGGAAACAGCGTCTTGGCGAGCACCGTACCCGGCACGCGCCACAAGAAGTAGGTCTGGTCCTTGTGCTCGTCCAGCGCGCGCAGCAAGTGGCCATATTGCGCCTGCGGGTCGTCGAGGAACACGCGCGCGTAGTGCCCCGTGGCGATGTAGTCGGCACCACGCTCGAAGGCCTCGCGCGCGAAGACGCCGAACTTTACCTTCTCGTTGCACATGACATCCGGATTGGGCGTGAGCCCGCGCGCGTAGCAATCGACGAGATAGTCGACCACGTCACGCTTGTACTGCTCCTCGTAATCCCATACCTCGAGGTCGATGCCCAGCTGCACGGCGACGCGCTCCGCATCGGCAAGGTCCTGCGCCCAGGGACACTTGAAGCCGGGGAGGTCGGCCGACCAGTTGCGCATGTAGACGCCCGTGACGTCAAAGCCCCGTTCGACGAGCAGTGCCGCGGCAAGCGAGGAGTCCACGCCTCCGCTCATGCCAACGATGACCTTATCTGCCATCAGCATCCTCCCACACGTTGGCGCTCGGCGTTGACGGTCTCGATGATGATGCACGCGGCGCGCTCGACCTGCTCGCGGGTCGTCTCGCGTCCGAGCGTGATGCGCAAGCTGCCCTCGCACGTCGCCGGCGTGGCCCCGACCGCCTCGAGCACGGGCGACACCGTCATCTTGCTCGCCGCGCAGGCCGAACCGGTGCCGACGTAGACGCCCTGCTGGTCGAGGGATATGACGAGACGTCGGGCCAGGAGCCCGGGAAAGGAGATGTGCAACAGGTTATCGAGGCGCTGGGCGTCACGGACGGGGCCCGTGACCACCGCATCGGCAAACGCGTCCGCCAGGCACCCTTGCAGCCAATTGCGCAGCTCGCGCAGGCGTTTTGACTCGTCCTCGCGCAAATCGCGGGCAATCTCGAACGCGCGGGCAAACCCCATGATGCCCGCGACGTTTTCCGTCCCGCTTCGCAATCCGCTCTCCTGACCACCGCCGCACACGAGCGGACGCAGCTCGATGCCGCTGCGCGCCCAGAGCAAGCCCACCTGCTTGGGGCCGTGCATCTTTGCCGCCGAGACGGTAACGAGGTCGGCTCCGAGCGAGGAGACGTTGAGCGTCCTGAGCGCTGCCGCCTGGGAAGCGTCCGTATGCAGGTAGATGGGACGAGTCTCTCCCGCCGCCAGACGGCGCTTTCGCTCGTCGGCGATGACGTGCGAAAGCTCGCGCAGGGGCTGGATAGTACCGATTTCGCCGTTGGCGAGCGCGATGCTGACCAGTTCGGTGTCGGGACGTATCGCCCGTGCAAGCGCCTCGGCGCTCACGAGACCCTCTGCGCTCACGGGTAGGAGCGTTCCCGCTTCGCGCGCCATCACGCAGGCGCGCACGCTCTCGTGTTCGATGGCGCTCGCGATGACATGCGCATCGGGCGCGACTGCGGCAAGGGCGAGGTTATTGGCTTCGGTGGCGCCGGCGGTGAAGACGATGTTCGCCGACTTGGCGCCCATGAGGTGCGCGATGCGCGTGCGGGCATCCTCGACGTCGGCCCGCGCCTTACGGGCAGGCGCGTATGATGCCGACGGGTTGGCGAAGCATTGCGAGAAATACGGCGACATCGCCTCGAGCACCTGCTCGTCAACGGGCGTCGCCGCCGCATAATCCAAGTATATGGGCTCGTCAACAGTCATGGGCACCTGCATGGGATGGGAGGGCGTGCCAAGCATGCCCTCCCCGCTCGCTCTAGTCAAAGAGACTCCTGAACCAGCCCTTCTTCTTGGGCGCCGAATGCTGCGGAGCGTGTTCGGCTCCCTTCTCGGAGGTCTTGGGCTCGAACGGGTCGTCTTTGGTCTTCTCATCGTCGCCGGGGTCGACCCGAGGCGCCGTATGCGGAAAGTCGCTCATGTACGCACGCTCGCGGGCCAGGCGGTCCTCGGTGCTCTCGGTATCCGGGGAGACCTCCCGCGGTACGGAAATGGGTATCTCCACATCACGTTTCGCGGGCTTGAAATGCTTGCCCACGGGCTGTTCGTCCACGTCGATGGCGTCATCTTCCATGAGCGAGGGATCGAACCCCGCGCTGTGGGCCGGCTTGGTCGAGAGGAACGACAGGTCGAACTCGGGCGCGTCCGCAGGCTTTTCCCCTTGGCCGGCCTTGCCCTTTTTCTCGGAGCCCTTCTTGTCCTTTCCCTTGTCCTTGTCCTTCTTGTCTGACTTCTTCTCGGACTTGTCCTTCTTGCCCGGCTTCTTTTCCTTGGCCTTGTCCTTCGCCGGCTCACGAACATCGAGATCATGCTCGGCATCTTTTGCATCCTCGATACCGGGAAGACCTTCGACGTCGGACCCCTCGGACAGCAGCTTGATATCGGCCTGCTCCAAGGCCTTGGGCTGTGCGTCCGGTTGCGCCATGGATTCGGGTTCGGGCTTTGCCTGCGCTTCGGGTTCGATATCCCAATGGGCGGGAATGACGCGCCTCGCGCCCTGGAGCGGATGGTCGATGCACCACGTTTGCAGGCTGAAGCTCTCGTCGCACGGGCACAGGTCCCGGTCACGGCTTTCGGCCACCAGCGTGTATTCGCCGTTTGCCTCGAGCGTGCGCGCCTTGACGTTGTCCTCAAAGATCTTGTCGAGGAAGAGCATGATCGCCTCGCGGGCGCGGCGCGTGGTGATGGGCACCGCCACCTCGACGCGATGCACGAGGTTGCGCGTCATGAGGTCGGCCGAACCGACGTACATGCGCATGTCGTCGCCCTCACCGAAGACGAAGATGCGGCTGTGCTCGAGGAACTGCCCCACGATGCTGCGCACGTGGACGTTCTCCGTCTTTCCCTCGATGCCGGGCAGCATGCAGCAGATGCCGCGTATGTTCATGCGCACCTGTACGCCGGCCTGCGATGCCTTGGCCAAGCGGTCGATGATGTCGCGTTCGGTAAGCGAATTGCACTTGAGCGTGATGCGGCCGGCCGGCCCCTTGGCGGTCTCGCGGTCGATGAGCTTGAGTATCGTGCGCTTGATGGCCACCGGCGCGACGAGCAACCTGCGGTAGTAGCCGTTCAAGTTACCGATGAGCATGTTCTGGAAGAAGGTGACGGCGTCACGGCCGATTTCGGCATCGGCGGTCATGAGGCTCAGGTCGGTGTAGAGACGCGCCGTCTTCTCGTTGTAGTTGCCCGTGCCGATCTGCGTGATGTAGGTCACGCCGCCATCGGAGCGCTTGGTGATCAGGCACACCTTGGAATGGCACTTGTAGTTCTCCATGCCGTAGATGATGTTGCATCCGGCTTCCTCGAGCCTGCCCGACCAATCGATGTTATTCGCCTCGTCGAAGCGAGCGCGCAGCTCCATGAGCACGGTGACTTCCTTGCCGTTTTCGGCGGCCTCCGCCAAATGCTGCGCCACGCGCGATTCGCTTGCCAGGCGATACACCGTGATCTTGATGGACAACACGTCCGGATCGATGGCCGCCTCCTGCAACATGCGCAGGAAGGGATCGATGGAGTCATAGGGGAAGAACAGGAGACGGTCACGTTCCTCGACCTGCGCCATGATCGAGCGGTTGAGGTCGAACTCCTCGGATGCCCGTGGCACGAAGGGGGCGTAGCTGAGCTTGCCGCGCTCCTCGGCACCCACCCGACGTTCCAGCCCGAAGACCCAATCGAGGTTGATGGGCGCATCGTAGACGTACATCTGGCTCTTGGTGAGCTTGAGGCGCTTGAGCAGGCCGGCAAGGAGGAGCTTTTCCGGCTTGCCCTCGACCTCGAGGCGCACGGGATTGAGACGGTTGCGTTTCTTGAGCAGGCGCGACACGTGCAGACGATAATCGCCCTCGTCGTCCGCGAACTTCTCCTCGTCGAAGCTGATGTCGGCGTTGCGCGTGACCGAGATGATGCAGGGCTCGGACGTCTCGTAGATGTCGAATATCTTTTTGACGTGATGGGCGATGAGCTTTTCGGCGCGCACGAAGTGCAGGGGCTCCTCCGGGTCGCATATGATGGGCGCGATGTTGTCGGGAACGGGAACGATGCCAAGATGCTGGCTGCCATCCTCCTCGCTCAGCAACGTCGCGATGTAGAGTTCCTTGTTGCGCAGGTGGGGGAAGGGGTGACGCTCATCGACGACTTGCGGCGAGAGCACGGGGCGGATGTACTCGCGGTAGTAATCGCGCGCGAACCGGCGCTCCTTCTTGGAGAGGTCATCGAGGTCGAGCTCCTTGAAACCATAGGGCTCGAGGTCGGCGACGACCTGCGTGTAGATTTCGTCACGCTCCTCGACCAGGGGCCTGACGGCGGCAAAGACGGCCTCGAGCTGCTCCCGGGGCGTCATGTTGGTCTTGTTCTCGTGGATGTCCGGCGCGATGATGGAGAGGTCCATCAGGCTGCCGACGCGCACCATGAAGAACTCGTCGAGATTCGTGCAGAATATGCTGATGAACTTCAGGCGCTCGAAGAGGGGGACGCTCGGATCGAGGGCTTCCTCGAGCACGCGCTTGTCGAATTGCAGCCACGACAGCTCGCGGTTCTGCGTGTACGAGTAATCGAGTTCCTTGGGCTTTTTGGGCTCTTCCTCGGGCTCGATGGCGAGCTCGGGATCTTGCAGGCCATCCGCCTCGCCCGGTTGCTCGATATCCTCGATGGTCTCGATTACCGCTTCTTCTTCCGGGGTGACAACCTCGCCGATTGCTTCGATGCTCTCTGGTGCGTTTTCGGACATGGTCTCTTGCATGCCAACTCCCCTCTCATCAGCCTAGCCTTTTGATATTACTACATTGCAAGACAGTATCTAAGCAGCAAGGCGATGCCCCAGATGGCCACGAGGTGGGCCGGGTAGTATATGTAGAAGAGGTGCTTGAGATGCCAGGTGCCGCGCTTGCCGTTATAGCAGGCCAGCGGGGCTATGGCGAGAAGCGAGAACCACTGGATGCCACCCAACCACGCGTTCATCTGCACGCAGACCAAGACGATGCCGAGCGTCGCACAGGCGAGCATGAGCCGCAGGCGCTTGTTGTCAAGTGCCTTTTTGCAGAAAACGCGCGGTGCATAGCAGAACACGGGCAGCATGATCCCCCAGAAGCCGTAATCAATCGAGAAGCCGGTTCCGGCCAAGAGCACCGGCAACGCGAGGGCCACGAAGGCGTCGAGGGCAAGCGCGCCCACAAGGGCCAGGACGCCCACGGCGTCGCGACGCCCATCCGCAAGCTGCAAGGCGTAGATCGTGATGATGGCGAGCACGAAGCTCGTGAGTATGCTCTGCTCGAGGCTTCCCATGGCTATGAGGAATCCGAGCTGGCAGACGAGACCGAGCGCGAAGATGCCGCCCAAGTAGCGCTTCTTGTCGCGCGTGTAGAAGCATCCTTCCGCGATCATGTACGCGAAGATGGGATAGGTGAGCCGTCCGATGACGCGCAGTATCAGATACTGGGGCAGGAGCACGACGCCGATGTGGTCGATCGTCATCGTGATCAGGGCGAGTATTTTGAGCTGGTTTCCCGTCATCTCGAAGGGTATTCTATCGTCTCATGGAACTTCGCAAACGACACAAGGCCCATGCGCGCCCGCTCAAGAACCTCGAGGAACGCTATGACTGGTACGCTCGCGCCATAGAGCTCGAGGCACCGGCGCGTGCGGGCGCGTGGATCGAGACATACTGCCCCGCGGCGCGCGAGCTGCATCTCGACCTGGGTTGCGGCAAGGGCCAGTTCGCCGTCGCCCAGGCGCAGCGCCATCCCGACGTGCTCTTCGTGGGGCTCGACTACGACCGCACCTGCATCGCGCTGGCTGCGCAGAAGGCCTGCGAGCTCGAGCTCGGCAACTGCGTGTTCGCCCTTGCTGACGGAGAAGACCTCACCACGTACTTTGGCCTCGAAGAATTATCCCGCATCTATCTCAACTTCTCGACGCCGCACCCGCGCAAGAAGCATGCGGCCGAGCGCCTCACGCACGTCGACCAGCTCATCGCCTACCGCGACCTGCTCGCACCGGGCGCCTGCATCGAGATGAAGACCGATAGCCCGCCGTTCTACGAGTTCTCGCTCGTCCAGTTTGAGCTGGCGGGATACGACATCGCCTGGAAGACAACCGACTTGCACGCGCTTGACGCAGACAGCCCCGTCACCGAATACGAGGAGCGCCTGTGTGCCCTTGGCGCCAAGGTGCATGCGTGCTGCGCGACGAAGGCCGACCGTCCCTTCACGAACGAACAGACGGCCGAGCTCTCGCTCTTCGAATACCTACCCGAGGACCTCGACACCCTCGAGTACGTTCCCTATGGCATGGAAGGCTACGTCTTCAACACGAAGAACCGCCGCGCCAAGGAGCAGGCACGGCTGCTATGAAATGAGACAAATACCCTGTGTATTTGTCTCATTTTCACCGAAAAGTTTATTCATTAAGAAAAATAATAATTGCAAATTCTATATTCTGATGTAACTATAATCCTATCTCAGGACAGTTATCTGTCCGGTGGGAACCCAACAAGGAGGAATTCATGGGAAAGAAGAATCTCGTCAAGATACTGACATGCGGTGCAATTGCCGCATGCCTCGTTGCCGCCTTGGGCCTGACCGCCTGCGGTGGCAATTCAAGCGCGAGCTCGTCGGCCAAGTCCGACGTCGAGCTGCAGATCTTTGCCGCCAACTCGCTTTCCAAGGCCATGGACGAGGCCCAGGAGCTCTACACGCAGCAGACCGGCGTGACCTTCGCCGACACGCAGTACAAGGCATCCGGCGAGCTCAACGAGATGCTTGCCGCCGGCTCCTATGCCGATATCGAAATCACCGCATCCAAGGGCACGATGGATACGGCCGTCGAGAAGGGCTACGTCGACGAGTCCACGCGCACCGAGATGTTCACCAACGAGCTCGTCATCGTCTCCAAGCAGGGCTCGAACCTCAAGGATGTGACGCTGCAGGACATCGCCTCGGGCACGTATACCCTGTGCGTGGGCGATGACTCCGTACCCGCGGGCAACTACGCCGCCCAGGCGCTGTCCACCGTGGGTGCCTACGAGCCGCCTGCCTCCGAAGCCGGCAAGACGGGCAAGGAGATCTCGGGCAAGGACGGCAGCTACGTCGGCATCACGCCGATCCTGCAGACCTCCGTGGGTAACGTCTGCAAGCAGGCCGAAAACGGCGACGTCGACCTCGCCATCGTCTACAGCTCCGACGTGTACCGTTTCGGCGGCGTCGAGATCGTCGGCATCATCCCCGACGACACGCACAAGGCCATCGTCTATCCCGGTGCCGTGTGCAAAGACTCCAAGAACGCGCAGGCCGCCAACGAATTCATCCAATGGTGCGTCACCGACCCCGATGCCCAGAAGATCTTCCAGAAGTGGGGCTTCGACCTGAGCTAGCCTCTTTCCTCTCTCGTCCCGTGGCGCAGTCAGCCAACCGGCTTTCTGCGCCACTGGCGTATAAGGGCGCTGTGCATTATTTGCATAAGGATATAATCTGCACTATTCAGAAAACGGTTGTTCGATGCGGCAAATTGTCCAGGTGAATTTGCCGCATGGGGATTCTCCTTATAACGGACGGGATGAGAAAAGCGCGTATGGGCGTTTCGGATTGCATACGTCGAATGGGGGGCATGGTGCTCGCCGCCATGCTCGTCGCGTCCATGGGCATGCCCTGTCTGGCCTTTGCCACCGACGATGACCTCGGCAGCGTCGATGAACCCGCCGCCGGCGCGAGTGGCGCGGGCGAACAGCAGACCACCAACGGCGTGACCGTATCATCCGAAGGCGACAGCGCGCTCATCAGCGGATGCAGTTTCGGCATCAGCGACTTCTACCGTGCCCAAGCCGGATCGAACAAGGCCGTGGGCGACAGGTACTGGGGCTACAACTACTACATCGGCACCGAACCCGACAACCTCGCCGTGATCTCGACCGGAGCATACGCCGTCGTCTACGTTCCCAAGGCTACCCAGGAGGCGTTTGGGTTTCTCTATGACAGCCACAATGCACAGGACTACCTCAAGCGCTACTTCATCGCGCTCGACGACGTGAACGCCAAGGGCTCCTCGCGTCTCGCGAACGTAGAGAAGTGGTACTTCACGCAAGAGCAATCCTACGAAGTGGACGGCGTCGTCTTCAACTTCGACCAGGAGCTCGCCGAGGGACGCTACTACGCCTACGTCATCGGCACCGACGGCAGCGATGTCACGAGCAAGGCGAACAGCGACCGCATCAAGCTCGAATTCGCCGACTTCGCCCGCGCCGTGCCGCCCTCCGACGTCAACATCGTCCAGGCCACCACCGGGCTCGCCTGGCTCGGCAACTTCCTCGCGACCATGGACTACAGCCCCCTGTGGGTCACGCTGCGCACCACGCTCGTCGCCATCATCTTCATCTTCGTCCTGGGACTTGCCGCGGCCTACTTCACCATGCGCATATCGCCACGGGCCCAGTCCATCTTCGATGCGATCTTCACCATTCCGATGGTGCTTCCGCCCACGGTATGCGGCTTTCTGCTCCTGCTCGCCTTCGGGCGCTCCACTCCCGTGGGCCAATGGTTCATCGACGTCGGCTTCCCGCTCGTCTTCAGTTGGCAGGCGACGGTGATCGCCGCGGTCGTCGTGGCCTTCCCGCTCATGTACCGCAGCTCGCGCGGTGCCTTCGAGAACCTCGACCCCAACATGCTCGATGCGGCGCGCACGCTCGGCTGGTCCAACCTGCGCATCTTCTTCAAGCTCATGCTGCCGCTCGCGTGGTCCTCCATCGCGGCGGCCACGGTGCTCGCCTACGCACGTGCGCTCGGCGAATTCGGCGCGACGCTGTTCCTCGCGGGCAACTACGCCGGCGTGACGCGCACCATCCCCATCGCCATCTACTTCGAGTGGATGAACGGCAACACCGACATCGCCATCTTCTGGACCATCGTCATCATCATCTTCAGCTTCATCGTCATCATGTTCATCAACCTGTGGTCGAGCAGGACGACCAAGTATCGCCGCAGGCAGAACCCCAAGAAGAAGCGCGATGCGCTCCATGACACGGGTGCGCCCCAGATGGAGGGCGGCCTGGAATCGGCCATCGCGACCGAAGATGCCGGACTGCCCGAGGAGCTGCGCCCATGAGCCTGCACATCGACATCAGAAAGTCATTGGGTGACTTCTCGCTCGACGTGAACGTCGAGGCAGGGGCCGAGACGCTTGGCTTCCTTGGTGCCTCGGGGTGTGGCAAGAGCCTCACCATGCGCTGCATCGCGGGTATCGAGACGCCCGACGAGGGACGCATCGTGGTCAACGACACCGTCTTCTTCGACTCCGCCGCCAAGATCAACCTGAGCCCCCAGCAGCGCAAGACGGCCCTGCTCTTCCAGAACTACATGCTCTTTCCCAACATGACCATCGAGGAAAACGTGGCGGCGGGCATCCCGAAGAACGTGAGCAAGGGCGACCGCGACGCCATCGTCACGACCGAGCTCAAGCGCTTCTCGCTCGAGGGCTTCGCCAAACGCTACCCCGCCCAGCTCTCCGGCGGGCAGCAGCAGCGCGTGGCCCTCGCCCGCATGCTTGCCGCACGTCCCGGCATCCTCATGCTCGACGAGCCCTTCTCCGCCCTCGACTCGCACCTCAAGAGCGTGCTCGAGCAAAACCTCGTCGACCTCTTCGAGGCGTTCGAGGGCTCCATCATCTACGTGAGCCACGACATCGACGAGGCCTTGCGCTTCTGCGACCGCATCGCCGTCGTCGACGACGGGCGCATCCTCGAAGTCGACTCCGGCGACGAGCTCGTGAACAACCCTCAGTCCGAAGCCGCGCTCAAGCTCTCGGGCTGCAAGAACACCACGCCGGTCATCAAGGCCGATGAACAGGCCGTATGGGCACCCAAGTGGGGCATACGCATCGAATGCGACCGACCGGTCCCCGACGACGTGCGCTTCCTGGGTATACGCGCCTTCTACCTCGAACGTGCCGACGGGCCGGGCGTCAACAGCTATCGCGTGCGCGTCGACCGCATCAGCGGCTCGCGTTTCGAGCGAAGCGCGCTGCTCGGCTTCCTCGACCGCGATAGCTCGTTCGCGCAGGCCGTCATCCGCAGTGACGACGAGATGAGGTTCCTGCACCAGCACCTGTTCTGGCGCATCGACAAGCTCAAGGACGGCCCGGAGGTCTGGCCCGAGATGGGCGAAGAGCTTTGGGTGCATCTGCCCCAGGAGCGCATCTACTTGGTTAGTCGATAGGGGCGCCGGGCAGGCCGTCTCGCCTCGATGGTCGCTCCCCGACGGCCCACCTCGTGGGCCTTACGGCTCGCTCCCTTAACCTCGGCTCGACGACCTGCCCTGCGCATGAAAAATGTGACAGATGCCACCTGAGCTAGGAGGAGAATAAAAAAGGATTAGCGTGGGTGCGCCACGAAGATAATCCAGTAACGCTCCCAGATTCCCGCGAGCAGGCAGATCACCCCGGCGGCAGCGACCCCGAGAGGCCCAAAGAAGCAGGCGGCGATGGCGCAAACGCCCGCGATGCCATAGACGATTCCCGCGTTGAGCGCGAGGCGAGCCTTGGAATACATGAG